>LFTR01000162.1:0-32972 GCA_001513425.1 Clostridiales bacterium DTU024 | reverse complement strand
TCTGCCGTCCACAATGCCAAAGGCGGAAATGAACCAGACGAAAATGGACGACAAGAGGATGATGGAGCCTGCTTTCTTGACAAAACTCCACCCGCGCTCCCACGTGGCGCTCGCCACGCTTTTGAAAGCAGGCAGGCGATAGGCGGGCAGTTCCATCACAAAAGGCGCGGACCCGCCCCCCATCATACGTGTCTTTTTGAGGATGATGCCGGAAACGAGAACCGCCAGAATGCCCATCAGGTACGCCACAGGGCTCACCCACCAGGCGCCGCCAAAAAGCGCGCCCGCAAACATCGCAATAACCGGCAGCTTGGCGCCGCAGGGGATAAAGGAGGTGGTAATAATGGTCATGCGGCGGTCGCGGTCATTTTCGATGGTGCGGGTTGCCATGATCCCGGGCACCGAGCAGCCGCTGCCGATCAGCATGGGGATGAAACTCTTGCCGGACAGCCCGAAGCGACGAAACACCCGGTCCATGATGAACGCGATGCGTGCCATATAGCCGCAGGCTTCCAGCAGCGACAGGAAAAAAAACAACACGAACATCTGCGGCACAAACCCCAGCACCGCGCCCACGCCGCCGATGATACCGTCCAGCACCAGGCTTTGCAGCCAAGATGCAATGTTGGCGGAGGCCATCCAGCCCCCCACTGCGGCGGGCACGCCGGGCACCCATGCGCCAAAGAAGCTGAAGCCCGCGCCAAACAAACCGTCGTTCGTAAAATCAGTCACATAGGCACCGACGGTGGTGACGGACACGTAGTAGACGACAAACATGACCACAGCGAAGATAGGCAGCGCGAAATGGCGGCTGGTAACGATCTTGTCGATTTTGTCGGACGTGCTCAGGCCGTGCTTGTCCTTTTTGTCAAAGCTGCCCTGCAGGATCTGCGTAACCGCCCGGTAGCGGTCAAACGTGATAATGCTTTCCGCCCTGTCACCCTGCGCCAGTTCAAATTCCGAAATCAGGCTATGGATTATTTGCCGCGCGTCTGAAGTGATAAGGAGATCCTTTGTCGCCTGTTCGTCCTTTTCCAGGAGCCTTAAGGCATACCAGCGACGCAGATCCCGGGGCACGCCTTCAAGCGCCAGCGCCGCGATCTTTTCGATCGCGCGCTCAGTCGCATCTGAACAGGGGATGGGTGAGGGTGCTGTTTTCGCCACCGCCGCTTTTGTGGCTTCGTCGACCAAGTCGTCAATGCCGGTATTTTTCAGTGCGGAGATCGCCACTACCGGGCAGCGCGTTTGCTCCGACAGTTTCTTAGTGTCTATCATGTCGCCGCTCACATTGACCGCGTCCATCATGTTAACGGCCAGCACTACGGGGAGCCCCAGGTCCATCAGCTGGGTGGACAAATAAAGGTTGCGCTCCAGATTGGTGCCGTCCACTATGTTGATGATGACGTCGGGCCTGTCCTTAACCAGATAGGTACGCGCGACGATCTCTTCGGGCGTGTAGGGCGATAGGGAATAAATGCCCGGCAGGTCGGTCACGGTCACCTGTTTGTTGTGACGCAGTGTGCCTTCCTTTTTTTCCACGGTGACGCCCGGCCAATTGCCGACATACTGGTTGGAGCCGGTCAATAGGTTAAACAGCGTCGTTTTTCCGCTGTTCGGGTTCCCCGCCAGGGCGATGGTAAGTGACATGCGAGTCCTCCTGAAGTTAGGCTTCGCTAACCTCTGCGCATTTTTTAGCAGCGCATTACGGCGCTGCATTTGTTTAAGTAGAGGTGCTTTCCGCTTCTTTGGCTCCCGCGCGTGACAGTGAGCGCGGCTTCCTCCAAAGGGAAGGGATCAAACAACGATTTTGAGTGCCATCTCGCGGCTGATGGCCACGCGGCTCTCCTTAATGTTAACGATCAGGTTGCCGAAGTTCTCGCATACCACCGATACAGTCTCACCCGGAACAAAACCCAATTTCTCCAAAAACTGCTTGATTTCTGTCTTCCCGGTAACTTTCTGAATGCGGTAGCAGCTGCCCGGCGTTATCATGTAAAGCGGCATCCGTGTACCTGCCTTCCCCCAAATGTTAGTCTTTCCTAACCACCCTCATATTAAACGTGTCCTGACCATTTGTCAACACCCTGAAGGAGGATATTTGTCATTTTTGCCTTTCTCCTGTAAAATAACATGTATCAAGTCGTTTAGGAGGGAAAAAAGTGATCATCAAGGAATCGGCGGAAATGTATCTGGAGACGATTTTGATCCTGGAAAAGTCCGGCCCGGTACGCTCAGTGGACATTGTCAACAAAACAGGCTTTTCCAAGCCCACCATCAGCGTTCAGATGAAAAAATTCCACCAAAACGGCTACATTCTGATAGACGAGCACAACTATATCACCCTGACCCCCCTGGGCCGCGAGATTGCCGAACGCACATACGAGCGCCACCAGCTGCTGACCAATTTGCTTAAGGCGATGGGCGTGGACGATGAAACCGCCGCCGACGACGCCTGCCGCATCGAACACTACATCAGCGAGACCACCTTTGAAAAGCTCAAAGAGCATTATGAAACCAGGATGCAGGGAGAATAGGCCGCGAATAGTATCACGGTATCGCCTCAGGCGCACTACGCTTCAGCAGTGTGCCCTTTTTCTTCCAGTTGTTTGCTGGTTATGATGTTATAACTTGTAGTAGCAATAAGGACAATGGCGGCACCTACAAGCGCCAGGCGGCCGGGCATTTCACCCAGAAAAAGGAAAACCCACAAGGGATTGAGCACCGGCTCGATCATGGCGATGATGCTGGCGGAAACGGCAGGCGTGGAAGCGATGCCCTTGGCAAAAAGGACATACGCCAGCCCCATTTGCAGTACGCCCATCAATAGTACGACGAGATTGACCTTTGGGTCGGCCAGCGAAAAGTTGGGATCATTAAGCAAGGCGGGCAAAAGCAGAATATGCAGCATGCACCCCAGGTACGACGCTTGCGTGGCATTGGCGCCGGGCAGGCGGTTGACGTAGAAAACCATGGCGAACGTGACGCTGGACAAAATGGCCAGCAGATCGCCCGCAAGCTTCCCGCTGCCCAGATGATCCAGAAAAAAGAACGCGATGCCAAGGAGCGTCACCGACACCATCACCAGATCAAGTTTCGCCGGCTTCATTTTTTGCAGCAGCAAATTGAGAATAATGACCACCACCGGCGCCATGTATTGCAGCACGATGGCGTTGGCCGCTGTGGTCATTTTGTTTGCCAGCATAAACAAAACAGAAGTGGTAACGGTGCCCAGCGCGCCCAGTACCACCAGTTTTGTGGGCCGGAAGAACCACTGTTTGGATAGAGCGCCGATGGTCAGAGCGCCTATCACGCCGCGCACGCAGGCGATGGACATGCCGCCCCAGGGAACAAATTTGCTTGCCAAGCCCGCAAAGCTCCACAGCACCGCAGCGGCAAAAATGAGGAAAGGCCCTTTACCCAATTGACGCGTTCGCATCCAAGGTGACATCCTTTCTAACAGGCATTCGCTGTCCCGCAGTATACCAGATGGCGGAACAGAAGCAAACGGGTCCAAAAAAAGTTAAGGAAAAATGCTTGACCGATGGATTGGCGTGTACAATTTAGCCTGAGGCAACAGGAATTGGGAGGTCGGCAGAATGAGCCTGTATGATATTTCAGTTAAAGCAAAAGACGGACGGGACGTATCGCTAAGTGACTATAAAGGCAAGGTGCTCCTGATCGTCAACACCGCCACCGGCTGCGGGTTTACCCCGCAATATACGGGTCTGCAAAAGCTGTATAATACCTACCGCGATAAAGGCCTGGAGATACTGGACTTTCCCTGCAACCAATTTGGCGAGCAGGCACCCGGCACCATCATGGAGATCGACACGTTCTGCGCCCTCAATTACGGCACCACTTTTCCCCGCTTTGCCAAAATAGACGTCAACGGGCCGGATGAAAGCCCGCTGTACGCCTTTCTCAAAAAGGAAAAGAGCGGGCTGTTTCTGTCCCACATCAAGTGGAACTTTACCAAATTTCTCATAGATCGCAAGGGAAATGTCGTCAGGCGCTACGCCCCGGCAGATTTGCCCGAGCATATTGAAAAGGATATTGTTGCCCTGCTATAATAAAAAGGAATTCAATGATATCCTCCCGCTTCGACCTTTTGAAATGAAGGGATCCATATGCGTAGATTGTGTGTATATCTCGCGCTCCTGTCCCTGTTGCTTTTGCCGCCCCTTGCGGGCGTTGCAGCGCCCGGAGACGACGGCTTTGACACGCAGACCGTGATGGTGTACATCGTCGGCTCCGACCTTGAATCAAGCGGGGGTATGGCGACCGGCGATATACGCGAAATGCTGAAAGCCCGTCCCGACAAGGAACGGCTTAACGTGTTGGTCTTGGCGGGCGGCACCACCCATTGGATGGCTCCCTCCATCCCCAAAGACAGACTGAGCGTATTCAAGATCGAATCGTCCAACCCCAAAATGGTCCACGAGATGGACAGCGCCAGCATGGGCGACGCCGACACGCTGTCAAAATTCCTCCATTACGCGGTGGACAATTATCCGGCAGATTCCTACGGCCTCATCCTCTGGGACCATGGCGGTGGACCCATGGTGGGCTTTGGTGTGGATACGCTGTACAGGGGCGACGGCCTGACGGTGTTTGAACTGGATGAAGCGCTGAAAAACAGCCCCTTTGACGGCACCAGGATGCTTGAATGGCTGGCGTTTGACGCATGCCTGATGGCGTCCTTTGAAGTGGCCTCCCTAATGAGCGATTATGCCAAATACATGATCGCTTCGGAGGAAACGCTGCCCGGCATGGGCGTGGACTACACGTTCCTGAAGGATCTGGGCCAGACAAGGCTTACCGGTCCCGAAGCCGGCGAGGCGATCATTGCCAGAACGTACGATTTTTATAAGCAATTGGCCGCCAAACGCGGCACGGCTGAGGACATGGTAACGCTGTCGTTGATGGACTTAAGCCGCGTATCCAAAGTGCAGGACAGCCTTGACAGCCTCTTTTCGAACCTTGATAAGGGACTGGAAGCGGGCATCTACTCCCAGGTGGCGCGCAGCCGGGACGGTTCCAAAGCCTACGGGCGCGTGGGCACCACGGCGGAGTTTGACCTGATCGACCTGACAGACCTCAGCGACAACATGGTCACCCTCTACCCCGAAGCGGCAGGCGAATTGAAAGCCGCCATCCGGGAAATGGTCCGGCACAACCGGACAAACGTGCCGCGATCGGGCGGTATGAGCATCTATTTCCCTTTGCTTAATAAAGATATGTACGCAACGCACTGGGCGCAAACGTACAGCCGGTTTGACTTCGCCCCGGTTTGGAGAAACTTCATGGCGCAGTTTGGCGAGATCCTCCTATCCGACAGCCTCAGCAACTGGACGGGCAGCGAAAAGCCGCTTGTCTCCTATGATGAAGAAACAGGTGAATATTATATCCAGCTGAGCGCTGACCAGGCGGCGAACTTTGAAAAGGCCCAGTACTACGTCCTGGCCAAACTGGGCGGCGAAGAGTACATGTTGACATACATGTCGTCTGACACTGTTTTGGACGACAGCAACCGCGTATTTGCCAACTTTGGCGGCAAAACCATGTATATCGACTTGCCGGACGGGGAAGACAGCATCAACCCGTACATGATGGAAAAGGAGAACATTGGCGGCATCGGCAAATACCATATCCCCATTCTGGTGGACCGCCCCACCGGGGGCAGCAAACGCGAGACGGTGTCTGCGGAAATGCTTGCGGAGATAAATAAGACATCGGGTGAAGCGCGCCTGACGGGCGCCATACGCCAAAACGAAGAAGGCGTGCTGATCGGCAAACGCGATATCGACCTTGCGGAATGGGAAAACGTCTTTCTCCCGTATTCCAGCCTGTACCTTACACGAAACGAAAACGGCGATATCCAGCCGCTGGGCAATTGGGCAGAATCGACCAATTTCAGGGTGATCACCTACGATGCGAAAAAAGACATCACCGTGCGCTATGCGGATATTGAGGATGATTCCTACGACTTCTTTGTGCTCATTTCTGTCATAGATACCCAGGGATACGTCTACTCTTCGGAACTCATGCCGCTGAGTACCAAACTTGGCGACATCCCCGCGCCCGTTGAACCGCTGTCCGGCATGCAGAGAGTGGCCTATCCATCCAAAGACGGTGCACCCATTCTGATGATGGACAAATCAAAAGTGCAGGTGTCTCTGGAAAGCATTGAACCCTCCGGGGGCGACAATACCCAGGCGCCGGACGGCATAACGCTGACCTTTGGGCTGGAAAATCAGGCGGAAGAAGACGCGTCAGTCTCCCTCCGGTGGCTAGCCGTCAACGAGTTCATGATTCCTGTGGACGCCTATGGCGGCGCGTCCCCGGGTGAAAAGACAACATTCACCGCCACCATTCCTTTGAGTGATGCCCCTTATGGCAGCCTCGCGCAGTTTGGCGTTTCGCAGATAGACGCGATCCGACTGAGTATGCAGCTTTCATTCTCTTCGAGCAGCCTGTTCGCGCAGTGGTACACGGAACAATACGAGATCCGAACAAACATTCCGGTTTCCGTGCCGGCGTATGAGCCCCCTCAAACCCGCATGCTCCTTAATGAGAACGGCTTCACCGTTGCGCTCGTGGGCACACCGTATGAGGAGGAAGGGTATTATGTCATCACGCTGAAGATCTCCAACAATTCCGAGAAGCACGATCTCATCCAGCTGATGCAGAGCACCGTCAACGGCATCATGGCGCCCCAAGACATCCTGACATCGTCCCTCACCCATGAAAACGTACTTCCCGGGACACAGATGCTGACGCAGGTGCGCATTCCCATGTACCACACCGATCTTCCGCCGGAACTGGCGGAATACCAATACATGTTTGACGGGTTAAGCAGTCTGGAGGCAATCGGCGTTTCGGACATCCGCGAAATCATGCTGCGCTTCCATATTGACCAGGCGGCCCTTGTGGGCGAACAGGGGCGGCTCAATGTGCGCAAGATGCTCTCCCCCCTCCATATCACACTGGACGGCATGGAAAACGTCGAGCAGACACTGGATGCCCAGGGCGAAACCCTCTTTGAAAAAGACGGCGTCCTGGTCGTGCGCCTCTTGAGCCCCACTATGAGCAGGGATTTCTATGTACGCAACGATACAGACAAGACGCTCCACCTGACCAGCATGGGAGATATTCGCGTGGACGGGGTTGACTACGCGGATAACGTGCCGCTTGATGTGACGGTCTCCCCGCGCTCTTCCGCCTACTCCACGCTTTTTGGCTTCCTGCCGGGCATCGAACCTAAGGGCGATATCGTTACTTTCTACATAAATGTCACTGATGAAGACTCCAACGAACTCATCATGCAATCGGACAAGATCACTTTTCCCCTCCAATAATTGATTCCCCAAATTTAACATAAAGGAGAGCTACCCATGAAGAAAATGCTTGCAATGCTGTTGGCGCTGGTCATGGCACTGTCGCTGACCGGAGGACTCGCCCAGACTGTAACCCTTGCCCCGGAGGAACTCACCACTGCCCCCGACGCGGGCGGGCTTCGGGAACTGAGGAAGTCATCTTCTCAGATCCGCGCCGCCGCGTTCCCCGAAACGGCGGACGAAGTATCCATAAAGGATGGCGTCTACACCATCACCACACAAGGCGTCACCATCACCCTGGAACTGCCCTTTGGCTGGATCGGCTTCACACAGGATCTGAAACAGCAAATGGTGGAATACCTGCAGTACTTTGAAGACCCGCGTGCTTTGGTGGAGGCTCTGGTCGCGTCAAGCATCAATCTGCTGGCACTGGAAGCCGGTTCTGACGCACAGATGATGGTGTTCTCCGAGGTAAACGCCGCCAGCTCGCTGTTTATGGATCTGGCGGACGCCGATATGTATGAAATGGCGCTGGGCATGTACCAGCAAAGCGCCGGGGAAGGCGTTGACATTACCGGCGAAGTCATAGGGGACATGAACTTCATCCGCAGCCTGGAACTTGGCGAAGGTTATGAATATGTCGTCTACTTTACCATGATCGGCGGCGCGCGCATCGGTTTTGAACTGCTGCCGCACGGCACGGAAGTAACTGAGGCCGAAGAAGAAATCCTCGTGGACCTGATCGCCGCCACCACCCTCACCTAATATCGCATCAAAAACAAAACCACCGGCGCGGGCCGGTGGTTTTGTTTGCTGTTCAGAACAGATTGCCGTGTTCGTCAAACGCCAGTTCGTAAGGTTCACCAACCGGTTTCAGCCGCGGGTCAATTGTGCACAGCTTCTGTTTGGTCGGCAGTTCTGATGGCAGCCACCAAAGAAGCTTGAATGAGAAGATAGGGAATACCGTAATCAGGCCGGTATCCGCTTCTTGACGCGACACTCTCCTCATTGAATTGTTTTTCCATACTGTCTATTACCGGTGCAAGCACAGCTGAACTGATCCAGACACATAATCTACTTCATGTTCGCATAGGTTTATGAAGCACAGGTTCAATTGAATGGCGACAAACGGGGCATGAATCAGGGTGAGTATTGCCTCGACACTATATGAGTACCTGCCACAAGGGCGGACCAGCGCAAGTGCATGGTCCATGCTATCAAACTGAACAGTGCTGCAAGGCATGTAAGAATGGGATGTGGTGTGATAAGCATCATGCTTGGCGATGTTCAAAACGCCGCAGCTGTATCCGCGGAAGGAATCCGGTTGCCCGCGTTAGTTTTGCAAGGGATGCTAAATATCACATAGGCTATCCCCAACTAACCTACGATAGACAGCAGTTTGGACACACAATTCGAATCTGATACCCATATGATACCGCACTGCCAGCAAAAGGGCGGCGATGAGAGAAGAAGGATTCCATTTGCTGTGTAACCCCGCCATCCGCTCCGTATCTTTGCTTTGCGCAAAACGAAGTTCATCTTTTCCCTTGCGTGGCATGCTCCACGTTTCTTCCTGAAGCCCTTTCGCCGTTTTCGGAAACATTGACAGCAATGCCCCGCAAGGGTATAATTACACGCATTTTGAATTAAGGAGGGAAGGCATGAGCGAACTGCAAAAGGAAGTGGCGCGCAGGCGGACATTCGCCATTATCAGCCATCCGGACGCGGGCAAGACGACGCTGACGGAGAAGCTGCTGCTGTATGGCGGCGCTATTCGGCAAGCGGGCAGCGTGAAGGCGCGCAAAAGCGACCGGCACGCCACCAGCGACTGGATGGAGATTGAAAAGCAGCGCGGCATCAGCGTGACCAGCAGTGCCATGCAGTTTTCTTTTGACGGATACCACATCAATATCCTGGATACGCCCGGGCATCAGGACTTCAGCGAAGACACCTACCGGGTGCTGATCGCGGCGGACAGCGCGGTGATGCTGATGGACGCGTCTCGCGGCGTGGAAACCCAGACCATCAAGCTCTTTAAGGTATGCGCCATGCGGGGCATCCCCATTTTTACGTTTGTCAACAAAATGGACCGTGCTGCCAAGGACCCTTTTGCTCTGATGGAAGAACTGGAAACAGTACTGGGCATCCGTTCTGTTCCCGTTAATTGGCCTATCGGCGTGGATGGGGACTTTCAGGGCGTTTATCACCGCGATACGCGCATGGTGGAACTGTATTTTTCAGGCGACCATGGCCGCACCAAAGCAAAGAAAACCGAGGTGTCGGTGGATGATCCCGCCATTGAAGGCATGCTCGACAAACACTACCTCAAGCGCCTCAGGGACGAAATTGAGCTTTTGGACGAGGCGGGCGACCCGTTCGATCTGGACGCGATCCTCCGGGGCGAACTGACGCCCATGTTCTTTGGCAGTGCCATAACCAACTTTGGCGTGGAGCCCTTTTTGCAGCGATTTCTCAAGTATACCCTGCCGCCCACGCCCCGCGAAAGCAGCGATGGCACGATCTACCCGGAAGAAACGGACTTCTCCGGCTTCATCTTCAAGATCCAGGCCAACATGAACCCCGCGCACCGCGACCGCCTGGCTTTCCTGCGCGTGGTAAGCGGTACCTTTAAGCGGGATATGTATGTGTGGCATTCCGGCGGTGAAAAGCAGGTGCAGATGAAAGCGCCCCAGCAGTTCATGGCCGATGAGCGCGAAATGGTGGAAACTGCCTATGCGGGAGACATCGTAGGTCTTTTTGACTCCGGCATTTACCATTTGGGCGACACGCTGATCGAAGGCAGCCGCCGCTTCCGCTTTGCCCGTATCCCGGTGTTCGCGCCGGAAAACTTCGCCCGCGTCCGCCCGCTGGACAGTATGAAGCGCAAGCAGTTCCTAAAGGGCATGAACCAACTGAGCGAAGAAGGCGCCATCCAGGTGTTCCTTCGCGATGAAACCGGGTTTGAAGAAACCTTGTGCGGCGTGGTGGGCGTGCTGCAGTTTGACGTGCTCACCTACCGCCTCAAGAGCGAATACAGTGTGGACCTGCTGCTGGAAAACCTGCCTTTCCGCCATATCCGCTGGGTGGAATCCTCCCCCAAGGATGTCCTGCAATTGCAGCTCACCAGCACATCCGGCCGTGCCAGAGATCTGGAAGGCAACGATGTGCTGCTCTTTGAAAACGAATGGTCCATCCGCCTTGCGACGGAAAAGAACAAGGGATTGGCGCTGCGCGAACTGGCCCCCTTGGAGGACGAATTTTGATAATTGATCCCTTGTTGATTTCTTCCTTTACGCTGCGCGAACGTCACCGGCACAAGCCGCCTGACGATTTTGCCGCGCCCGCTTTTTTGACCCCCGTAAAGAAAGGAATATCAAATGATTCGTCAAGACATTCGCAATATTGCGATTATTGCTCACGTTGACCATGGCAAGACCACTCTGGTCGACCAGATGCTGCGCCAGGGAGGCGTATTCAGACTAAATCAACAGGTCGCCGACCGTGTGATGGACTCCAACGATCTGGAGCGCGAGCGCGGCATCACCATCCTCGCCAAAAACACAGCGGTACACTACAAGGATATGAAGATCAACGTAGTGGACACCCCCGGCCACGCGGACTTTTCGGGCGAAGTGGAGCGCGTCCTCAAAATGGTGGACGGCGTACTGCTGCTGGTGGACAGTTTTGAAGGCCCCATGCCGCAAACGCGCTTTGTATTGCGCAAAGCGCTGGATCTGAAGCTGCCGGTGCTGTTGGTGATCAACAAAGTGGACAGACCCGACGCCCGATGCGACGAAGTGGTGGATGAATTGCTGGACCTCCTGATCGACTTGAACGCCGACCCGGAAACGCTGTCGCGCCCCATCCTGTACGTTTCTGCCCGCAAAGGCACAGCAACCACGGACCCGGCGGTGCCCGGCGAAAACCTGATCCCGCTGTTTGAAGCCATTATTGACTATATTCCGGCGCCCGAGGGCGAAATGAACGGCCCGGCACAGGTGCTTATTTCTACCATCGACTATAGTGAATATGTGGGCCGCGTGGGCGTGGGCCGCATCGCGCGAGGCGTACTCAGGACCGGGATGAACGTGGTGCGCTGCAACGCGCTGAATGAGACGGTCACATCACCCTGGCGCCTGGTGGACCTGAACACATTTGACGGCCTCAAGCGCGTGCCTGCCGCAGAAGTGGGCATGGGCGACATCTGCGCCATGAGCGGCCTTGCGGATATCTCCATCGGCGACACTGTATGCGACCCCGGCACCGTAGAGCCTTTGCCCTTTGTCGCAATCGGCGAACCCACTGTGTCGATGACGTTTTCTGTCAACGACAGCCCCTTTGCGGGGCGCGAAGGCACTTATGTAACCAGCCGCCACCTGCGTGCGCGCCTGTTGCGCGAATTGGAGACGGATGTCAGCCTGCGCGTTACGGAGGGTGATTCCCCCGACCAGTTCGATGTACGCGGCAGGGGCGAACTGCATTTATCCATCCTGATTGAGAACATGCGCCGCCAGGGGTACGAATTCCAGGTGAGCCGCCCTGTCGTCATTCAAAAAGAGATCGACGGCGTTATGTGTGAGCCCATTGAGCGGCTGCACGTGGATGTGCCGCAGGCACATGCTGGCGCGGTCATTGAAAAAATCGGCCGCCGCCGCGGCACGCTGGAAACCATGCACGGCGCGGACCGCGTCAGGCTTGAGTTTCTTGTCCCCTCCCGCGGGCTGTTTGGCTATCGCAGTGAATTTTTAACGGACACGCGCGGCGAAGGCATCATGAGCGCGGTATTTGAACGTTATGAGCCCGTTAAGGGCGAAATCCCGCACCGGAACGCGGGCGCGCTGGTCTGTTTTGAAACGGGCGAGGCTTCACAATACGGCCTGTACGGCGCGCAGGAGCGGGGCACACTGTTCCTCACCGCGCAAACGCAGGTTTATGCGGGCATGATCGCCGGGCAAAGCACCCGCCCGGGCGATATTGTGGTCAACGTTTGCCGCACCAAGCATGTCACCAATGTGCGCAACGCCTCCGGCGCGGAAGACAGCCTGCGCCTGGTGTCCGTCCATTACCCCACCTTGGAAGAATGCCTTGAATTTATCGATGATGATGAACTGTTGGAAGTAACGCCGCAAAACCTGCGGATGCGCAAGCGCATTTTAGCCCACGAGCAGCGCGCTAAAAACACCAGCCGCAAGAAGGCGTAACGGACACGGCCGGCGCATGTGTTGCGCCGGTGTTTCTTGGCCGCTTCCCGGCAATTCCTCATTCACGCAAAGGGAGACTGTCATGACCCAAAGAGAGCTGAACCTTAATGAATCGGTTTATTCGCTTTGCACAAGATACCCCGAGCTTAAAGACATCATGGCCGAAATGGGCTTCAGCGACATCACGAAACCGGGAATGCTTGGCAGCGTGGGCCGGCTGATGACTTTGCCCAAGGGGGCGGCCATGAGAGGAATAGACATTGGAACCATTAAGGCGCATTTGGAAACGCGCGGCTTCGTCGTAAAGGATGAGGGCGAGGCAGCGATCGAAAAGTGATCTTTGCGGTGTTCTACGGGTGGGCAGATAACCCAGCGAGCGTCTTATCAGGCCATTTTATCGCATCATCTTCCATGGCCGCAGTCATAGCACAGATACTCAAATCGATAAAGGCCCACCAAGCGGCGGTAGAGCGGGCAGAATATGCCGGGCGGGATAAAAAGTACCATGGATGCTTTCCCATACCGCGCTGATTGTGGTATACTTACTATAGTGTGTTCCGGCCTTCGGGCCCTATCTAAAAGGAGGAATTGTTAATGAAGATCACAAAAGTACACGGCCGTCAGGTTATCGACAGCCGCGGCAATCCGACGGTTGAAGCCGTTGTCGAGCTGGAAAACGGCTTTACCGGCGTCGCCGCGTCGCCCAGCGGCGCATCGACCGGCCAATTTGAAGCGCACGAATTGCGGGACGGCGATAAGAGCCATTATGTGGGCAGAGGCGTTATGACGGCAGTCAAGCATGTCAACGGCGAGATCGCCGTCGCGCTCGTAGGCAAAACCTGGGCCAACCAGGAAGCTCTGGACCGCAAGATGATCGAACTGGACGGAACGCCCAACAAGAGCCGTTTTGGCGCGAACGCCATTTTGGCTGTCTCCCTGGCATACGCCAAGGCGGAAGCCATCGCCGCCAAGAAATCGCTGTTCAAATACCTGGGCGGTGAGAACGCGCACGTGCTGCCCGTCCCCATGATGAATATCCTCAACGGCGGCGCGCACGCGGCCAACAACCTGGACATTCAGGAATTTATGGTCATGCCCGTGGGCGCCCCCTCTTTTGCCGAAGGCCTGCGCTGGGGCGCGGAAGTATATCAGACGCTGATGAAGATCTTGAAGGGCAAGAACCTCGCCACCGCTGTGGGCGATGAAGGCGGCTTTGCTCCCAACGTCAAAGACGAGCGCGAAGCGCTCGACTTGATCGTGGAAGCCATCAAGACTGCCGGATACCGCCCGGGCGAAGACGTGGCGCTGGCCATCGATGCGGCCGCCAGCGAGTGGAAGGCTGACAACGGCTATCACATGCCCAAATCCGGCCGTGATTTTACCATTGATGAATTGATCGCCTTCTGGACGCGCCTCGCGGAAGAATATCCCATCGTCTCTTTGGAAGACCCGCTGGACGAAGAAGACTGGGATGGCTGGGTCAAACTAACCAGCCAATTGGGCAGCAAATTGCAGGTGGTGGGCGATGACCTGTTTGTGACCAACGTGGAGCGTCTGCAGCGCGGCATTGAGACCGGCGCCGGCAACGCGATCCTCATCAAGCTCAACCAGATCGGCTCCCTCTCTGAAACGCTGGATACCATTCGTCTGGCGCACGCGAACGGCTTTAACACCGTCATCTCGCACCGCTCGGGTGAAACGGAAGACGTCACTATCGCGGACCTCGCCGTTGCGACCAACGCAGGGCAGATCAAGACCGGCGCCCCTGCCCGTTCAGAACGCGTGGCGAAGTACAACCAGCTGCTGCGTATCGAAGAGGAACTGGGCGACAAGGCCGCTTACTTGGGCAAAGAAGCCTTGCTGCGCAACTAAGTTAAACAATCCAAGTGCGTAAAAGGGTCCTTCCTCGCGGAAAGGCCCTTTTTGTGCGCGTGAACGCAATATCTCAGCTTGGCGCCGCCGCCTAATTTGGCGGCAGCGGCTGTTCTGTTTCCATGATTTCTTCAGTGGGTTCTGCCTGCGGCTGTTCTGTTTCCATCGCCTCATCGGTAGCGGGCGGGTCCGTTACGGTGGACGGCGCCGCGTCCTCCAATAGGTACTCCCTCATCATGAAACCCGTTTTGCCCAATAGCTCAATCTCGCCCCACGCATCCCCGCGGGTGAGCAGCACAAAAGGCGTGCCGGTCTTGATGGTGGAAATGCGATTGTCCCCGGTTTTGTCTTCCCACCTGAACGTGATATTGCGTTCGCGTGCGGGGTCGTCCGGCCAGGAGACCTTTCCGGTACCCAAGGATTCGCGGGCCCCGGAAAACTTAAGGTGCGCGGTCAGCAGATAGCCTTCCTTGCCATCCAGAGCGACCTTGGTGAAGGGTTTTCCCATTTCAATCACCGCGGCAATGTTGCCGTTCATATATTTGCCCAGGTCTTTCGCGCTGGTGGCAGGTTCCTCCCTGAGCGTCAGACGGCCGTTTTTGGCTGCTATCACGGCAAAAGCGCTGCTCTTGTCAACATTGCTGAACCGCAGGAAACGGCTGGCTGTCCAGCCTTCCATCCCGGCGGCGGCAACGCGGCTCCACGCGAGGCCGAGGGTCTTTACCTGCACGGGCACACCATCCTGGAGGTCAGCAACAAAGGCAGCGTCAGGGCGGGGATGACCCAGCATGGTGGCACCGCCCTGGATGGTGGCGGGAATGCCGGAATCAGGCGATGTCGCTTGGGCGAACGCGGGCACGCTCAGCACCATTAGAAGCGCTGCGAGCAAACTTGACACTCTCCTTGATTTTCTCACTCTTTTCCTCCAATCTTACGATGGCGAATTTCGTAATGCTTTCTTAACACAAATTTAGCATGTATGGCGTGGCGTGTCAAGAAGCGGACGCCGGTTCCGACAACGGGCACACCTATCTGCTTTGACACTATCAATATACCCCGTCCTTACTTGTCGGGAGTCTGTTTGTCTTCAATAAATGTAAAATATGCCGCGCGCGCCGATTTCTCCAGCCGTCGGGCGTTCCTTTTTATAGCGGCGCACTGCCGCGCCATGTCCCGTTCGAAAAATACATCAGCAATGTACCGCAGGTTGTATTTGACCGCCCGCTCCGCTCCCAGCGCCGCGCTTCGCGCCAACAGCGCGCCCGACAAAACGTCAGCCACCGCGCCGCCGCGGAATTGAAGGCACATGTTTGCCAGCGCCAGCACGCGCAGTGATCTTTCCGCTGCCTGAAGGGGCGACAGGCACGCGTTTTTCAGTGCCGCCTGCTTTTTGTCTTCGCGCAGGGTGATTTCTTTGCCGGTCGCTTTGGGCAGTCTCAGCGCGGCCATATACATGCCATAAGCCGCGCTGTCACGCTGAATAAGTTTCAATAGCCCCTTGCGCAGTATCTCCGCGCTTTCATCCACGGCTTCCATTCTCTTGCGGGCTTCCTCGTCCGCCACCTGTTTCATGGCTGTCTTGGCGCCCATCTGTACCAGCGCCGCAGCCAATGCCGCCGCGGCCGCACAGGCGGACACACCGCCCGGCATGGGCGTGCGCTGTGCGATCCTTTCGGAAAACTTTTCTACGCTCAGTTCCTTCATATCCATAGGACTTCCTCCTGGTGCGGCAAACGAATCCTCTGCGGCGTTCGGGGATGAATTTCCTTATGGCTGCGCCAAAACGCAGGCTTCCGCCGCTTCATCGTTGGGTGGCAATTTGTAAAGCGCCAGATACTCTTCCATTTTTGCGTGGAAGCCGGCATCCTTTTCCTTCATTGCGCGCAGATACCTGTGCGCGTCATATATTCCCGCGTGGATCTCAATAAGCGCTACGGCGATATTGGAGCAGTGGTCGCTCACCCGTTCCATGGCCGCGGTCACGTCCGTCAGCAGCAGGCCCATTTCAATAGAACAGATGCCGGCGCGCAAACGCTCGATATGGCGTATGCGGATGGCTTCATTGAGCAGATCGATCACTTCTTCCAAAGGCTCGATGCTCTTGGCCAGCTCCGTGTCTTCGTTGGTATAAGCATTTAGCGTCAGCGCCAGGATGTCTTCCAGCGCGTGCGTATAGATGCCCAGTTCTTCCATCGCCAGCGGTGAAAAACGCATGGGCGATTCGTACAGTTTCCGCGCTTCCATCGCGATACCCAACGCATAGTCGCTTATGCGCTCAAAATCGCTGATAGAGTTGATAATGATGCTCAGCCGCAAATTGTCCTTGTCAGTCATGGGCACGCCGCTCACTTTGATCAGGTAGCCACCCAGCTGGTCCTGGTATTTGTCCACTTTCTGTTCCAGCGAACGCACGTTCTCAAACGATTCACCGTCATACTCATTTAGCAGCCCCAGCGCTTTATTGAGAGCCTCAGCGGATTTCTCCAGCATACTGACCGAAACGCTCCACGCCTGCTGCAGGGCGATGGATGGGGTTTCCAAAAGCCGCTCATCCAGCAAGCTGAATTCATCCAGTTTCTCCTCTTTTTCGCTTTGGGTCTCGGGAATAAAGAAAAAGGCGATTTTTTCAAGGAACACCGTGAAATTTTGCAGGATAAGCGTATTGGCAACATTGAACACGGAATGCGCGATGGCGATAGAGAACGGTGTCGCCACCTTGTCCGCAAAGGAAAAACTGAAAACGGCGTCAGCGGCATAGAAAGCGGTCATGAAGATGACGGTGCCGAAAACGTTAAACGACAGATGGATCAGCGCGGCGCGCCTGGCGTTGCGTTTGGCGCCGATGACCGCCAGCAAGGCGGTCACGCATGTACCAATGTTCTGTCCTAAAATGATGGGAATGGCTGCCGACATGGGTACGATACCCGTAATGCACAGCGCCTGCAGGATACCGATGGAGGCAGAAGAACTCTGAATAACCGCCGTCAGCACAGCCCCCGCCAATGCACCCAGCAGCGGGTTGGTGAAGAGCAAAAACAGCTTGACGAACCCCTCCTCCCGGGCCAGGGGCTTTAGCGCCGTGCTCATGGTTTCCATGCCAAACATCAGAACGGCAAGTCCCATGAGGATCTTGCCGATCATCTGCTGCTTTTCTTTCTTGGATGACATGATAAGGATAACGCCCACCAGTGCGATCACAGGCGAAAAGGACGTGGGCTTGAGCAGCTGCACAAACAGGTTGCTGCTGGTAAGGCCGGTCAAACTCAATATCCAGGCGGTGATCGTGGTACCGATATTGGCGCCCATAATGACGCCGACGGCGCTGTGCAGTTTCATGATGCCGGAGTTGACCAGGCTGACGACCACAACGGTAGTGCTGGAAGACGATTGAATGATAGCCGTTACCGTCATCCCCAGAAAGATGCCCTTCCAGGTGTTGTCGGTCAGGTTTTGCAGGATCCGCTGCATCCGTTTCCCGGAAAGCATTGTGAGGCTCCCACCCATCAGGTCCATACCATAAAGGAAAAGGGCCAAGCCGCCAATCATCGTCAGTAGATTCAGAATGCTCACGTTTTCCTCCGACTGCTCAAATCAAAAACTTAGCAAAAATTGCCATACATATCATACACCATTTTGCCTCGCTTTGCCCGGACTTTTTGTTGTCCCCTGAAAAGTTCCGGGTGCAAATAAAAATACGGAGCAACAGATGCAAGTTGCTCCGCATTTATGAAGAGATCATGACGGCATCGACAATTGCTTTGAGGCTATCGCACGGATGCCCCGGCAGGTGCCCCGTATCGCCAAGCGGCAAACCGGCGCCATCCGGGACCCAAAATTGCTGGCGCCGCAATACTTTTGCGGACAATTCCGTGATATCTTTCCCCGGCTTCCTACAGCATGGGGTTGTCATCCGCCGAAAGATATGGCGATGAGGCCGCGAACGCTTTGACCGCGCTGCCCGCGCGCGGGATGAGCGACAGCGTACCGGGACCACCCACGCATCCGCCGGGGCAAGCCATGCCCTCCAGCAAATAGCCGTCCGCCTTGCCCGCTTTGGCCAGCCGCAGCATCTTGTGGCAGTCACGCAGGTTATCGGCCTTCATAAAGGGCACTTCGCGCCCCGGTTGTCTCCTTTTGATGGAATTGACCAGCGCTTCCGCGACGCCGCCCGCAACGGCATAACCGCGCCCGTCGCGGGAAGCCAAAGTGCCCAGCGTATCTTCCTCCATGTCGCTCAGTTCGATCTCCTTGGCGCTGAACATGCCCATCAGTTCTTCATAAGTGATGACAAAATCCACATACGGCCGCACCTCATCTTCCAGTGCCTCCAGCTTTTTGGCAACGCACGGACCGATAAAAACCACCAAGGTGCCCGGGCTTAATTCCTTCACTTTTTTGGCCGCCGCCACCATGGGCGTATGCGACAAAGCAATACAATCACTTGTTTCCGGCTGCACGTTCCGGGCAAACATCGCCCATGAAGGGCAGCACGACGTGCCCAGGAACTTTTTGTCATGTGGAACGTGTACGATAAACTCATCTGCTTCCTGCATGCTGCCGTAGTCCGCACCCCATCCCACTTCGATCACATGGCTCAGGCCCAGTTTGCGTATGCCCGACACGATCTTCCCCGGCGTTGCCAAAGGACCAAACTGCCCCACAAAACTGGGCGCGATGATCGCCGCCACCCTTTTGCCGCGTCTGATGGCAGTGATCACCTGGAATATCTCGGACTTGTCCGAAATAGCGGCAAAGGGGCAAGTCACAATGCAGAGCCCGCATGCCACACACTTCTCCTGGTTGATCACGGCGCGCCCCAATTCATCAGAGTCGATAGCGTCCGCACCGCAGGCTTCCGCGCACGGCCGCCCAAAGCGCAAGATTGCGTGATACGGGCAAGCTGTTATGCAGCGCCCGCATTTGATGCACTTATCCTGGTCGATTACGGCAGCGTTTTTACCGATGGACACGGCTTTGACGGGGCACACGGCGGTACAGGGATGCGCCAGACATTTGCGGCAATTGTCGCTCACCTGGATGCGGTCAGTGGGGCATTTTTCACACGCAAAGGGGATCACGTTGACCAAAGGCAAGTCCAGCCGCTTTTTGCCATCCGCTGTGTCCTGCATGCCTTCAGTCAGCGGCTGGTGCGTACCGGTGGGGCGCATGGGAAGGCCCATCGCCATGCGGATGCGCTCCCTGATGATGGCGCGCTCCTTGAACACGCTATCGCGGTAAAGGGGCTCTTCACCCGGAATGATTCGGTAGGCGCTTTCGTAGAAATAGCCGAAATCATCGCCCTCTATATCATGTTCAAAGGCAAACTTCGCCACTTCAGAAAAGACCTGGCGCCGTATTTTCGTGATGGGTGTGAAAATTCCCCGCATAGGCTACCCCCCCTGCATAAAAACGTACTGCCGCAAAAATCAGACCTTTTGCGCGCGGATTTTGTTGATGATGGCGGCGAGCACCGTTTCCTGATCCGCCTGCGGGATGATCTCTCCTTCCACGTACACGATGGGTCCCACCATGTTTTCCTTGCAGTGGTTTCGGCATGGCACGGGGATGACTTCAATATCATTAAGTCCATCCTCTATATGCCCGATCTCCGGCAGTGACGCTATGGCGTCAATGATGTCCATGCTGCCCATTAAGGTACAGTGCGTGCCCGCGCAGACTTCCACAACGATTTTTCCCATGACTACCTCCCCAGCGATGCTTTATCTTGGGCTTATCTTATCACAAAAAAGAGGCGTGCGTCCATGCGGGAAGGGTTAATGCCGCACCGGCAAACCGCAGTGACGCGGCGCATTTGTCGCCATGGCGGGTGTGCGCCCCCTCATCCTTTCGCTGAAAAGAAAAATGCAGGGATGATATCCAATGACTGCCGAGCGCCTCTGGTGATTGGAAAGCGCCACGAAAAAGAGCGCCGTGCGTGTACATGCAGCGCTCTATACTAATAACGAAGTGGAAACGTAACAAAGGGGATTACGCGCCGATTGCGTTCCGGGCTCCTGAGGTGGATCAGCGCAGCGTGACTTTTTCCGGCTTGCTTTTGCCCAAGCGCAGGAATGATGGCAGCGCCACATGGCCTTGAGACAATACATCAAACGCGACGGCTGCCAGCAGGACCAATCCTTTGACCAGTTTTTGAACGTTGGAGTCCATGCCGATGATGTTCATCCCGTTGTTGAGGATACCCATGATGAGGGCGCCGATCACGGTACCGCTGACAGTACCAACGCCGCCGTAAGCGCTGGCGCCGCCGATGTAGCAGGCTCCGATGGCGTCAAGTTCAAATCCGTCGCCGGCCATGGGAGTCGCGCTGTCCAGGCGTGCCGCGAACACCATCCCGGCGATCCCCGCCAGCAAACCCATATTGATGTAGCTTAAGAACATGAGCCGTTCGGTTTTAACACCGGACAGGCGCGCCGCCTTTGCGTTGCCGCCCATCGCGTAGATATGGCGCCCGATAACCGTTTTATTGGTGATAAACGTATATATGGCGGCAATGACACCCATTACGATCAGTACCGAAGGGATCCCCCTGTAGCGCGCCAGCAGCGTGAAAAACCAAATGACGATCGCGGAGATAATGACCATTCGGGTGATCAAGGCGCCCGGAGTGGCGTACTCATACCCTTTGCGCTTTTTGCTCTGGTTGGAAAGCACTTGCGTGATGCAATATACCGCCGCTATCAGGATGCCCAGCAAAAGACATGTCAAGTATATCTTCATGCCTGCGACTTCCCACACCCCGATGAACTCCGGCATCGTACCAACGAAAAACTGCTTGTACGCATCAGGGAACACGGGAATTGCTCTTCCGCCCTGCAGGATGATCAGTGTCGCCCCGCGGAACACCAGCATGCCGCTGAGCGTGACAATAAAGGCCGGGATCTTGACGTACGCGATCCAGAAGCCCTGCCAGGCCCCTACCAGGACGCCTACCAGCATGCACAGCACAATGGACAGGTACGGGTCCCATTTCCACTTCATGATGAAGGTTCCCGCGCAAGCACCTACGAGACCCACAACCGAGCCGACAGAAAGGTCGATGGATCCGCTTCCGACGATGCACAACAGCATACCGATCGCCAGGATCACAATGTAGGCATTCTGGTTAATGATATTGAACACATTCATGGGCAACAACAGTTTTCCGCCGGTCAAGACCTGAAATATGAGCCCGATGACCACCAGCGCCAGCATCATCGAGTATTGTTTCAAATTGGCTTTAAAAGCAGCGAGTACCTTGTTCATGCGCTGATCTCCCCCTTGCTGGCTTGCAGAATGCAGCCCATAATGTTTTCCTGTGAGGCTTCTTCCCGTGAAAACTCGCCAATCAGCTTGCTTTCATTCATAACATAGATACGGTCACACATCCCCAACAGCTCAGGCAGCTCTGAAGAGATCATGAGTACTGCTTTGCCTTCCGCAGCCAGCTGATTAATGATCTGATAGATCTCATATTTGGCGCCGACGTCCACGCCGCGTGTGGGCTCGTCCAGCAAAAGGATGTCGGGCTTGGCAAATATCCATTTGCCCAAAAGAACTTTTTGCTGATTGCCGCCGCTGAGATTCTCGACATACTGCTCCACGGTGGGCGCTTTGATATCCAATTGTTCCTTTTGGTCCCCGGCACGGATGGTTTCCAGATCCTTGTCAATGATCCCTCGCTTTGAAACAAACTCGATACGGGAAAGCGTGAGGTTGTGTTTGATGGAATTTGTGATCATCAAACCATTCCCCTTCCGGTCCTCCGTCACATAGGCCAGACCGTTTTGGATAGCCTGGGAAATGCTTGCCAGTCGGATCGGTTTGCCGTCGATCAATGCCTCTCCGGTTATTTGCTGCCCGTAGGAACCGCCAAAGACCGACATCGCCAACTCCGTGCGGCCTGCGCCGATGAGCCCCGCCAAGCCGACCACTTCACCGTGGTGGATCTTGAGCGACACATCGTTGACGACCTTTTTATCCGCGTACAAAGGATGATGGACTGTCCAGTTCTTGATCTCAAAAGCAACATCCCCGCGGGGAATGGGCCTTCGCTCAGGGAACCGGCTGGTCATTTCACGCCCGACCATGCCCTTGATAATGCGCGGCTCGGATATCTCGTCCGACTTCTTATCCAGCGTTTCGATGGATTTTCCGTCGCGCAAAATGGTGATGCGGTCCGCGCAGTATTCTATTTCATTTAGCTTGTGTGAAATGAGGATGGAGGTAATACCATGCTTGATTTTGAATTCGATCAGAAGATCGAGCAGTTTTTTCGCGTCAATCTCGTTGAGCGATGAGGTTGGTTCATCCAAGATCAGCAGCCTTACGTCTTTGGCCAAGGCTTTGGCGATCTCCACCAGCTGTTGCTTACCCATGCCAATGTCCTTGATGAGGGTCCGCGGATTTTCCTTAAGGCCCACCACGTCCATGAACTTTGCTGCTTGCTGATTGGTAAGGTCCCAGTTGATTACGCCGGCGTTACCCTGTTCGTTTCCCAAATACATGTTTTCAGCGATACTCAGATGGGGAACCAGCGCCAGCTCCTGGTGAATGATGGCGATGCCGCGGCGTTCGCTGTCCTTGATGGTCCTAAAGAGGCACAATTCGTCCCGATAGTATACTTCACCGGTATACGAACCGTATGGGTGGATGCCGCTGAGCACATTCATCAAGGTCGATTTCCCCGCGCCGTTTTCGCCTACAACGGCGTGGATCTCGCCCTCTGTAACATCAATATTGACATTGTCCAGAGCCTTAACGCCGGGAAAAAGCTTGGTGATGTTTTCCATCCTGAGGATCGTTGATGCCATGGAGGGTCCTCCTTAAGTCATGGCAAGGGGAGATGACAGCATCCGGCATCTCCCCTTGCCAAACTGGATCAATTTCTAAGCGTCTGTTCCAATGCCGGTCGATCAGTCGGCCAGCTGGTCAGCCGTGTAGTATCCGCTTTCGATAAGCAGTTCCTGATAATTGTTGACGTCAGCGAACAGGGGCGTGCAGTAGAAGGTGGGAACGTCCAGTACGTTGTTGGGCACAACAGAATTGACTTCAACCTCTTCCCCTGCAAGTACGGAGTTGACCATCTGAACGGTACGTGCCGCAAGGATGCGGGTATCCTTGAAGATGGACATGGCCTGCAGGCCTTTGACGATATTCTTGACGCTGGCAATGTCGCAGTCCTGACCGGTAATGATGGGGTAATCTTCGCCCGCTTTAAAACCGGCGGCAACCAACGCATTGGTAGCGCCCTGGGCGGTGGAGTCGTTGGAGCAGAGGACGACGTGCAGCGGTGTGCCGTCTGAATAATACGATGCGATGATATCATCCATGCGGGCCTGTGCCGTTTCGGTCTTCCATGACGGGGTTGCTACCTGGTCGAAACCGGTCTGGCCGCTGACGCAAACCAATTGGCCGTTATCCAGGTATTCCTGCACTTTGCTGATGCCGCCGTTGAAGAAGTAGGTGGCATTGTTGTCGCCGGGGTCACCGGCCAGGAATTCAATGTTGAAGGGGCCTGCGCCGTTGGCAAGATCCAGCGTATCCACGACATATTGCCCCTGGATCTCACCGACCTGGAAGTTATCAAAGGTGGCGTAGTAGTCAACAGCGGGCGTGTCCAAGATGATACGGTCATGACATACGACTTTGACGCCGTTTTCCTTGGCGGTAGCAAGTACGTTGCCCAGCGCATTGGCCTCAATAGCCGTAATGACAAGCACATCGCACTCATTGAGCAGCATGGTCTCCAACTGCGCGATCTGGGTGGGTACGTCGTTGTCACCGGCGTACTGAAGCTCGACTTCATAACCGGCTGCCTCGAACTCCTTTTGCAGGTATTCGCCGTCTTCGTTCCAACGCTGCAGGCTCTTGGTGGGCATCGAAATACCGACTTTTTCTGCAAGGGCGGAGCCTACGCTCAGCAAGAGCGCCATGACCAGGAACAGGGATAGAATCTTCTTCATAACAATTCTCCTTTTTATTTTACAAGGCGATCCCGCCTTATATTCATGGAAGTTGACCGAATCGTTTTTGTTTATCCTCGCGGCAAACGGCCGACTCGCCGCAAGTCAGTTCCCTACGTTACAAAACCTTGTTACTTTACCAGCGCTGTTGAGTGACCTCTTTGTGGGTGTATATCTACGAACCCGCCTATGCGCTCATCGGGACTCCGCGCGCTCCCCGCGGTTATCAGTTGTTATGGGTATATTAGCACCGTTTTTACTATTATGTCAATGGATACAAACGACACTGTGCGCCTGTATGTCAAATTGGGACAAATTCCGCCCGGACGTCGGGTTGCGTTAGAAAGTCAAGGGCCTACTTTCGAACGAAGAAGGCCCGTATGTGTCACAGTGTTTGTACTTTTAGTGTTTATTTAGCCGGATTGCGTATGTGGCGGCGAACCGGTCGCCTCCTTTGGTACATTCATTATCCTATTGAAGGAGCGTTGGCGATTAGTCAACATAGACCCGCGCCGTCAAGCGCGTCAGTTTTGACGCGCACGTTACGCTGCGCGGCTCCGAAAAATTCCCGATCAACCGAAAGGGCGATATGTAAACCATGTGAAGCGCCGAAAGAAGCGCGCGGCGCCCCAAATTCTCCTTTGCAGGCTTAATAACGGCGGCGAGAAGCGTCGTTTATTATACCACTTTAATGTCATGCACAATTCTGTAAGCCTTTACATCCTCAATTTCATGCCCTATAATGCGGTTTCGTATCCGGTGCTCAGCAAGTAGAGTGCCCCCCTCCTCGTTGTATGGACACGAGAAAAGGAGTAATGACTTGAACAGGAACCGCTTCGCCGTAGTACTCTTGGTTTTTCTATCCCTCATGCCGACCGCTTTCGCCGCCCACCCCAAAGACCGTCCGCGCGACCCTAAGGCCGTGTACATTTACCACACTTACGTGTCCGATAATCGGATCGACAAAAAAGGGGAGACCATCAACGCCTACACGCTGGTCAAGGGCGGGGACGGACCCATCGAGATCCGTGCTGACCTGATGCGCCACGATAAAGTGATGCGCTCATGGGATTGGCAAAGTGATCCCAACATCACCGTTTCCGCGGAGTTGCCGGATCTCACCAACGGCACTTACTATATGCGCGTCAGCGCACGCGACGGCAAAACCGAATGGACGGAAAACAGTGTGCGGATCTACATCAACAGACCTGACCTGAACGCCGTACCGGTTGCCAACAGAACCGCTCTTGGCACACCCATCCGCTACAACATATACATGTGCGGCATTCGCGATACCAGCAACCTTTTTATCAAGGTGGTCAGTGCGCTTACCGGGGACATCGTCCGCGAAGACCAGATCACCTATGACGCGATCACCGGGAAGGAATATCATTTTGTTCCGCGCGACCCCGGTGTCTACTATCTTGAGATAGAAGCCCGCCCCACGTACAAGACGAGCTATTTCACCGTTTCAGGCGCTGTGAGCGTACTGCGCGAAACGGCCCAAAGGCTTCCCGCCGCAGGCGAATATCAGTACAGGGCAAACTAAAGCGTCCGGATAACTGCAAGCAGATTTGGAGCCTTGATCCCGCGGCTAACGACTTATGCGGAAGATGCCAAAAGCAAGACCTCGTTGCCCCGCCTGATCAGGCGCAGCAACGGGGTCTTTTTGTGTATTCCGGAAACGAACGCCGAAAACGGATCGAAACCGCAATTGACAACCTCGCCTGACTTTGCTACCATGTCGAAGATGCGGAAACACCGCAGACAACATGAAGCGAAAAGGGTGAGCGCATGAATCGGGTATTGACTAATGCCCTGGTCTGGTCGGAAGGCAGATACCGGCCGCGCAGCGTTTTCATCCGCGGGGGAATCGTCACCGCCATCAGCCGGGAAGTCCCCTCCCCCAATGATCTCACCATTGACTGTAATTTTCACCACGTATTTCCGGGTTTCACAGATGTTCACGTGCATCTGAGGGAACCCGGTTTTTCTTATAAGGAAACCATCGCGTCAGGGACCCTTGCGGCGGCGCGCGGCGGCTATACGGCGCTTTGCGCGATGCCCAATGTGCAGCCCATGCCGGACACGCCGGAACACTTGGACGAGCAGATCGCACTGATCAAAAAAAGCGCACATGTGCGCGTGATCCCTTACGGCACGATCACCATGGGCGAAAAAGGCGAGCAGCTGTCCGACATGGCGCGGCTGGTCGGGCACGTCACGGCCCTTTCGGACGACGGACGTGGGGTACAGGACGAAGATGTCATGCGACGCGCAATGCTGGAAGCCAAGCGCCTGGACTGCATCATCGCCGCGCACTGCGAGGATGAAACGCTTCTTAATGAAGGATCAAGCAGAGAAAGCGAGTGGCGTCAACTGGAGCGAGACCTGGCTTTGGTCAAAAAAACCAAGTGCCGCTATCATGCCTGCCACCTGTCCACAAAGGAAAGCGTGGAGCTCATCCGCCGCGCCAAAGAAGAGGGTCTTAACGTAACGTGCGAAACGGCACCCCATTACCTGTTGCTGGATGACACCGCGCTTCAAGACGACGGGCGTTTCAGGATGAACCCCCCGCTGCGCAGCCCCGAGGATCGGCAGGCATTGCTTAAAGGCCTCAAAGATGACACCGTCGACATGATCGCCACCGACCACGCGCCGCACTCAAAAGAGGAAAAGGCAGGCGGTTTTTTGAAGAGCCTCAACGGAGTCGTGGGGTTGGAATGCGCGTTCCCCGTTCTCTATCATCACCTGGTACTCACGGGCCGGCTGCCACTGGAGAGATTGGTAAGGCTCATGCACCACCGCCCCAATGAGCGCTTCCGCATTGATACGACACTCGCCGTGGGCAAGCCCGCCAACCTGTGCGTGTGGGACTTGGAACGGCCCGTCACAATCGACCCGGACGCATTCCTGAGCCTTGGCCGCAGCACGCCCTTTGCAGGCTGGAAAGTGCACGGCACGTGCACGCTGACCATCGCAGACGGACGCGTCGTCTGGCAGGAAGGAATATCATGAAGCAAGGGATCTACTCCATTCAAAAAAACCGCCTGATCGCACGGGACACCTGGGAGATGCGCCTTAAAGGGGATACAAGCGCCTTGTGCCGGGCAGGCCAATTCGTCAACGTAAAAGTAGGCAATGCCTATCTGCGGCGCCCGCTCTCGCCCGCGGCATGGGACAACGAAAGCATGACCCTCATCTACAAGGTGGTGGGAAGGGGCACTGATTGGCTCGCGCATTGTCAGACGGGCGACAGCCTGAACCTTCTGACGGGGTTGGGCAATGGTTTTGACACCGACGTATCGGGCGACCGACCCGTATTGATCGGCGGCGGCGCGGGTCTGCCGCCGCTGTACCGCCTTGCCGAGGAACTGCTCAGTAAAGGTAAAAAGCCGCGTCTGATAATGGGTTTTGGCAGCGCGGCGGAGATCTACTATCTCAAGGAATTTGAGGCCCTGTTGCCCGTGACGATCACGTGCATGGACGGCAGCGCGGGGATCTGCGGCCCGGTGACCGGCGCAAAACTGCAGGCGGGAGATGATTATTTGTATGCTTGCGGCCCCCCGCCGATGCTCAAAGCCTTGTGCGCCTATCCTCTCAAAGGTCAGATGAGCCTGGAAGAGCGCATGGGCTGCGGGTTTGGCGCCTGCATGGGCTGCACCGTCCGGACTGCCAACGGCGCAAAACGTGTCTGCAAAGAAGGGCCGGTCTTTTTGAAGGAGGAACTGCTTTGGTAAATACGGCGGTCGATCTGTGCGGGATCACCTTGTCAAACCCCATCATGGGAGCCAGCGGCTGCTTTGGCTACGGCGCCGAATTCGCTGAGCTTTATGACATCAACTGCTTGGGCAGCTTCAGCTTCAAGGGGACCACGCTGCACCCCCGCTTTGGCAACTCTACGCCACGGATAGCAGAAAGCACAGGGGGGCTGCTCAACGCTGTCGGGCTGCAAAACCCCGGTGTTCACAAGGTCATTGCGGAAGAACTGCCCCGCATGCGCGGGTTTTTCACAAAACCGGTCATGGCGAATGTCTCGGGCTTTTCCCTTGAGGAATATGTGGAGACCTGCCGCCTGTTGGATGGCCAGGATCAGGTGGGCTGGCTGGAGGTCAATGTCTCCTGCCCCAATGTTCATATGGGCGGCTTAAGCTTTGGTACAACCCCGCAGAGTGCCGCCGCGGTCACCAAAGCGGTCAAGGCGGTGTGCTCAAAGCCCGTCATCGTTAAGCTTTCCCCCAACGTCTCCGACATCGCCTCCATCGCCAAGGCCTGCCGGGACGCGGGTGCGGACGGCCTGAGCCTCATCAATACCCTGGTGGGCATGCGCATCGACCTTAAGACCTTTAGGCCGGTGCTCTTTAACGGAACGGGCGGGCTGAGCGGCCCCGCGGTCTTCCCCGTCGCGCTGCGTATGGTACACAAAGCTGCGCAGGCGGTCGACATGCCCATAATAGGGATAGGCGGCATCTCCAGCGCCGAGGATGTCATAGAAATGATGCTGGCGGGCGCCACCGCAGTGCAGATAGGCTCTGCCAATCTGGTTGATCCTTTCATCTGCCGCGATATCGTCGAAGACCTTCCCCGCGTTATGGCGCGGTACAAAATAACCGACCTTAAGAAAATCATCGGAGGGATGTGCTGAAAATGCAAAGGGACGTCATTATCGCCTGTGACTTTTCCTCATCTGAGGAGACTCTCAACTTTCTTGACAACTTTAGCGACCAGAAGCCCTATTTGAAGATCGGGATGGAACTGTATTATGCCCAGGGACCGCAAATCGTTCGCACGCTTAAAACCCGCGGCCATAAGATCTTTCTGGACCTGAAGCTCCATGACATCCCCAACACCGTGGAAAAGGCCATGCGTGTGCTGTCACGTTTGGAGGTGGACATGGTCAACCTCCACGCCGCGGGTACCGGTGCCATGATGGAAGCGGCCCTCCAGGGGCTGACGCGGCCGGATGGCAGCCGCCCGCTTCTGATTGCGGTAACGCAGCTTACCTCCACCACCGAAAGTGTTATGCGCCAAGAGCTCTTGATCGATCAAACTTTAAATGATGTGGTCATGCACTACGCGCTTAACGCCAAACAGGCGGGGCTGGACGGCGTGGTTTGCTCACCGCTGGAGACCAAGCAGGTGCACGCCCATTGCGGCGATGACTTTTTGACGGTGACTCCCGGCATTCGTTTTGCCGATGCCGGCCAGGACGACCAGCGCCGCGTGACAACTCCCCGGAAGGCAAAAGAACTGGGGAGCGATTTTATCGTGGTCGGCCGCCCCATCACCGCGGCCAAAGACCCTTTGGAAGCCTACAGGAGGTGCATGCATGACTTCATCTGATGGAAACCTTAGTCAACAGGTGGCACGCGCATTGCTGGAGGTGCGGGCCGTTTTTCTGCGCCCTGACGACCCATTCATCTGGGCAAGCGGCATCAAAAGCCCCATCTACTGCGATAACCGCCTGACGCTCTCAGACCACAAAGTGCGCAGCCTCATCGAAGAAGGCATCGCGTCTACGGTCAATGCGCTTTATCCCGAATGTGAAGGGCTGATGGGTACCTCCACGGCGGGTATCCCCCACGCCGCGATCGCGGCGCATCTGCTTAAACTGCCTATGGGCTATGTGCGCGGGGGCCAGAAGGACCATGGCCGCAAAAACCAGGTGGAAGGCCGCCTCCTGCCCGGGCAAAAAGTTGTTGTAATCGAGGACCTGATATCCACCGGGGGCAGCGTTGCGGAAGTAGTCCGGATCCTGCGCGCGGCGGGCGCGCAAGTGCTGGGCATTGTAAGCATCTTCACCTACGGCATGCAAAAGGGCCTGGAGCGCCTGAAAGAGGCGGGGATAGAAAATCACAGCCTTACTGACTTTGACACCCTGGTCTATCTCGCGGCGCACGAAAACTACATCGCCCCAAACGACGCGCCCCGGTTGCTGGCTTTTCGTGATGACCCGGCAGACGAATCTTGGATAGGAGAAAATCGATGAGGAGCATCATTAGCATCACGGATCTGAGCCCGGAGGAACTGGGCGCGCTCATGGCAACCGCGGACGATATCATTGCCCGCCCCCAAGAATACGCAGAGCGCATGAAACATAAGAAGCTTGCGACGCTTTTCTATGAGCCTTCCACGCGCACACGGCTCAGTTTTGAAGCCGCGATGTACGAACTGGGCGGCCAGGTGATCGGCTTTTCGGAAGCCGCGTCCAGTTCCGCCGCCAAGGGCGAGAGCGTGGCGGACACCGTCAGGACCATCAGCTGTTACGCCGATATCATTGCCATGCGCCATCCTAAGGAAGGCGCGCCCATGGTGGCCGCGATGAATGCTTCGGTACCGGTAATCAACTCAGGCGACGGGGGGCACAACCATCCCACACAGACCCTGGCAGACCTCTACACCATCAAAAGGGAAAAAGGGCACTTGGACGGACTCAACGTGGGCGTCTGCGGAGACCTTAAGTTTGGCCGCACGGTGCATTCGCTCATCGAAGCGATGAGCCGTTATGACGGCGTCCAATTTACCATGATCTCGCCCGAAGAACTCAAGGTGCCAAGCTACGTCAAGCAACACCTGAAGAACAGGCAGATCCCCTATACACAGACCACCGATTTCGTTTCAGCCTTGCCCCAAATCGATATCCTCTACATGACCCGCGTCCAGCGTGAGCGTTTCTTCAACGAAGACGACTACGTACGCCTTAAGGACAGCTATGTCCTGACCCCGCAGATGCTGACAGGCGCCAAAGAAGACCTGATCATCATGCATCCCCTGCCCCGGGTCAACGAGATCTCCGTCGCCATCGACCGGGACCCCCGCGCCTGTTACTTTAAGCAAGTACTGTACGGCAAATACATGCGCATGGCGCTGATCCTTATGCTGCTGGAGGAAAAAAGATGAATATCGACGCGATCAAAAACGGCATTGTCATCGACCACATCAAGGCGGGAGGCGGTATGAGCATCTACAACTTCCTGAACCTGGGCGTGCTGGACTGCTCGGTTGCCCTCATCAAGAACGCGCAAAGCACGAAGCTGGGCAAAAAAGACGTCATCAAGGTGGACAGGCTGCTGGATATCGATTTCCATGCGCTGGGTTTCATAGACCCCAACATCACCATCAACGTCATTAGGGATGGCGTGCGCGTGGAAAAGTATCACCCGGATCTGCCGCAGAGGATCACCAATATCCTAAAGTGCAAAAACCCGCGCTGCATTACCACCACCGAGCAGGAACTGCCGCACATTTTCGTCTTGACCGATGAAGAAAACCACGAGTACCGCTGCGTCTACTGCGAAAGCAAGGCGCCCGGGCTGTAAAAGGGCCTTCTTGGGTGCCGGTATGCCAATTCTCCTGATTTATCTTTGAGGGCTCATGCTGATGGCGCTGATATGGTTTAGTAAATGCAGTTACCGGCACGTACCCATGGTTGAATGCAAAGTATCCAAAGCGATCTGCCGACACCCAAAAAACTTTGAGCCCTCCTGCCGCAAGCGAGGAAAGAAATGTGTATACAGAACTGAGCGCATTGCTGCAAAAGCCGAGGCTGTACGAGAAGACCACGTCAAAATTCTGGAATGATCCCCATATTTCCGCCGGCATGCTGAAAACGCACCTGGATCCGAACACGGACGCGGCCAGCCGAAAGCCCGAGACGATCAGGCGATCGGCACACTGGATAAGCTCCCTGATCCCCTGCGGCGCCGCGCTAATGGATATAGGCTGCGGCCCGGGGTTGTACACCCGGCAATTTGCTGAATGCGGGCTTCGCGTAACCGGCATGGATTTTTCTGAACGCTCCATAGCCTGGGCACGGGAGCATGATGCCGCCAGCACATATCTGGTACAGGACTACCTGGAAATGGACTTCGACAGCGCGTTTGGCATCATCACACTCGTCTGGTGCGATTACGGCGCGCTGGTGCCCGAAGACCGTACGAACCTGCTGCGGCGTGTCCGCAAGGCCCTAAAGCCGGGTGGACTGTTCTTGTTTGACGTCTTCACGCCGCGGCGGTATGACACTTTTGAAGAAGAAACGTCGTGGGAGATTTGTGAAGACGGCGGTTTCTGGAGCCCACGCCCATACCTGTGTCTGAGCGTGAAATACTGCTATGAGAATCACATTGGCGTTTGGCGCTACGTCATTGTGGAAGATGACACCAGCCGATCCTACAACATCTGGGACACGGGTTTCACCCGTGAAGACTTGTCTGAAGAACTTGCGGTACAGGGGTTTTCTCCGCTTGCCTTCTATTCCGACGCGGAGGGCGGCGCCTATGACGCCGCCTCATCAACCCTGTGCGCGATCATGAAAAAAACGGAAAGATAGGGATATCGCAGCCGACATCAGCGGCAATAGCTTCATCGTATGGGGAATCTGCGAAATGAACGAGCAACCCATCATATAGTCATGCCATACAGATCACGTTAATAGCGCTGTTGCTGTTCCTGCTCACGAAAACGTTACAAACGAAGCACCTTTTCCCGATTTGGCAGCCGGGCTAAACGGAACACGGAAAATGCAATCTATTTGTCAAGAGAAGGAGGCATGATAAAAAGTAACTGAGGGTGATGCAGATGAAATCTTGTTGCTGTAAAGT
>LFTR01000084.1:17999-63331 GCA_001513425.1 Clostridiales bacterium DTU024 | reverse complement strand
CTGCTGCGTGGCCGCAATCAACTCAGCGCCCGTAGCCTGATCCACATAACGCACGGTGACCAGAGCGTTGGGAACCGGTGTGGCGTTCAGCGCATAGGAGAAGATGACTTCAGGAGGATTCGCAGTACCGTTGGCATCCACGGATATCGCTTGTTCATTCGCCGTGGCGGTATAGCCTTCGATGGTCTGCGCCGGTACCTGAACGGTTTGACCGGCGGGGATCTCCTGCTGCGTGGCCGCAATCAACTCAGCGCCCGTAGCCTGATCCACATAACGCACGGTGACCAGAGCGTTGGGAACCGGTGTGGCGTTCAGCGCATAGGAGAAGATGACTTCAGAGGGGGTCGCGATGCCATATTCATCCACAGAAACCGATTGTTCATTCGCCGTGGCGGTATAGCCTTCGATGGTCTGCGCCGGTACCTGAACGGTTTGAGCGGCGGGAATCTCCTGCTGCGTGGGCTCAATCAACTCAGCGCCCGTAGCCTCGTCCACATAACGCACCGTGATCAACGCGTTGGGGACTGGCGTCGGTTCAGGAGAAGGAGTCACATTGAGCGCATAGTTGAATACGATTTCAGCGGGGGTCGCAATGCCGTATTCATCTACGGATACTGTTTGTTCATTTATCGTGGCGGTATAGCCTTCGATGGTCTGTGCCGGTACCTGAACGGTCTGACCGGCGGGGATCTCCTGCCGGGAGTCCGCTGCCAACTCAGCCCCCGTAGCCTGGTCCACATAACGCACCATGATCAACGCGTTGGGGACGGGCGTCGGTTCAGGAGAAGGAGTCACATTAAGCGTATAGTTGAACACGACTTCAGCGGGGGTCGCATTGCCATTTTCGTCCACGGTTACTGCCTGTTCAAGTGGTGTTGCGGTGTATCCTTCGATCGTCTTGGCAGGCACTGTTATCGTCTCACCGGCGGCGACCGCTTCCACTGTGGGTTCCGCAAGCACTGCGCTGGTGTTCTGATCCAAATATTGAACTGTTATTGCGGCATCGGGCACGTAGAAGAAGGTGACTTCGGAGGGGTCTGCGTTGCCCTCCGGGTCCACGGATACCGTTTGCTCAGTTTCCGCGGCGGTATATCCTTCAATTGCCTGCGCGCTCAGCGTCAAGGTTTCGCCCGCGGGGATCTTCTCCACTTTTGTTTCCACTAATTCCGCATCTGTATCTTGGTCCAAATACTGCACCGCTACCTCGGCGACATTGGGTGTATAGTAGAAAGTGACTTCGGCGGGAGTGGCCAAGCCATTCACATCCACCTTCACCAATTGCCCGGCGTCCGTGGGTGTATAGTTTTCGATTGTCGCTGCGGGCACCGTCATTTCTTGACCGGCCGGGATCACCACCTCGGTTGCTGCAGTTAACGCTTCAGTAGTGCCTTGCTTTAGGTAGCTTACCGTGACCACTGCATCGGGGGCGTAGTAGAAAACGACTTCAGATGGGTCTGCGATGCCATTCACATCCACGTTCACCAATTGCCCGGCGTCCGTGGGTGTATAGTTTTCGATTGTCGGTGCGGACACCGTCATTTGTTCACCGGCGGGGATCACCACCTCGGCTTCTTCCAGCAGTATCTCATTGTTGGTTAGATTCAGATAGTGTACCTTCACCACTGCATCGGGGACAGCCGTTGGCGTTACCACGGCAGTTGCCGTCGGTGTTGCCGTCGGTGTTGCTGTCGGTGTTGCCGTCGGTGTTGCCGTCGGTGTTGCCGTCGGCGTGGGGGAAGGGGTTACGGGTATCCCGTAGACGTATGTTACGACGGACGGCGTAGTCATGCCTCCGGGATGCACCGTCACTTGTACATACCTGGGCGATTGCAGCGTATAGCCTGACGGTACCCAGCTGTCATTGGCGCTCAGGGTGGTAGTGCCTTGCTGCAGCAATATTGATTCAGAGTATAACAGTGCCCCGGCCTCAGTCACATACCGTATTGGTACCATGACCGTGGTAGGAGTCGTAACAGGGGTTGGCGAAGGTGTCGGCGCAGCGGGCGCTCTATAGACATACGTTACAACGGGCGGCGTGGCCGTGCCTCCGGGATGCACCGTTACCAATACATATCTGAAGGATTGCAGCGTATAGCCGGCCGGCACCCTGCTGTCGTTGGCCCCTAGGGTGGTAATGCCTTGCTGCAATAACAGGGATTCAGAGTACAGCAGTGTCCCCGCTTCATTCACGTAGCGAATTGGTACCATGACCGTGGAAGGGGTCGCAACCGGCGTGGGGGAAGGTGTCGCCACGGCGGGCGCCCTATAGACAAACGTTACAACGGATGGTGTGGCCGTGCCTCCGGGATGCACCGTTACCAGTACATATCTGAATGATTGCAGCGTATAGCCGGCCGGAACTCGGCTGTCGTTGGCGCCTAAGGTGGTAATGCCTTGCTGTAATAACAGGGATTCAGAGTACAAAAGTGTCCCCGCTTCATTAACATAACGGACAGGCACAAGCGCCGTGGCGACCCTGGTGGGCGTGGGTGTTGCCGCGGCGGGCGCCCTATAGACGTGCGTAACGATGGAAGGCGCAGCCGTGCCACCCGGATATACCGTTACCCTCACATTTCTTGTCGACTGCAGCGTATAGCCAGCGGGCACCCTGCTGTCATTGGCGCTCAATGTGGTGATACCTTGTTGCAGCAGCAGGGATTCGGAGTACAAAAGCGTCCCCGCTTCATTCACGTAACGGACAGGTACCAGCACCGTCACAATCGGCCCTGCCGTAGCGCGGCCCGGGGTCGGAGTGATGATCTGCACGGGCGCGGCCACCACGCTTTTGTCATAATAGAGTTTCTGCAGCGTGTTTGGGCCGGCGATGCCGTCCACCTTGAGGTTGTTGTAGTTCTGGAAACGTTCCACAGCGTTCTGCGTTTGCCTGCCAAAAATGCCGTCTGCGTTGCCGCTGAGGTATCCCAGCTCAATCAAACGTCTTTGCAGGATGCGCACGTTTTCGCCCCGGTCTCCAACGGTGAGCAGCACATTCGTGTCGATGGGTCTGGGAGTGGCTGTGGCCGTGGCCATTGGTGAAGGCACCACAAACGACGTCGGTGTCGCGGTAGGAGGAATAAACGGCGTGGATGTCACTACGGGCGCCGGGGTTACAAACTCCGGCGGTACCGGCGTTACGTTCGGCGACATCTGAACGGCAGATGAAACAAGCACCGTCATATATACCAGCAGGGTTGTCAGAAGATTCATTATAAGTCAACTCCTTTGTGGCGAACTGTCCTCACCATTACAACGCTGGACGCAGGCTTTTTCTTGCATCCGGCAAAACTTTCAGCAGTCGATGAACTTACGAAATTCGGTCAGGATGCCGTAGCCGTCAGGATAGTGTGCCGCAAACTGCGGCACCGCGTGGCTGGGAAAAGAATTTCCTTCGATAAAGCGGGGACCCTCGGGTGTCAATGCCACATCCCAAGCTACGAAGCGAACCTGCGGCACAACACGCATGGCTTCCAGGCACATGGCCGTGGCTTCCCGGAAAAAAGGTAATTGAAAACCTTGAAATACTATACCCGTTGAAGGGTGCGCTTCAAACACATTACCCATTTTGTCGGCAGCAGGTGTAGTGATCATGCCGTTTGTTAGATCCACGCGGCATGCCATGCCGCCGCAGTCAACATTGTCCATCACTTTGCCGTTGCCTACACGCAAAAAGGCATAGACGATGCCCTCTTGTTTGTCACCAAGCAGGGTGGCAATGCGCACTGTATTGACAGAAGTCGGGCAAAGCCGGGCCATGTCGGGATGCTGCACCACTGTATCTTCTATGATGCTGTCTCCTGTTCCCCGCAGCCGGTCATAAAAAGCGTCGATATCGGCAAAATCAGCCGCCTCCGCTTTATAGACACCTACACCGCTGGAACCTTCAAGAGGCTTCACGAATACTGACTTCTTGTCTCTCAAGAACCCATTTAGTGTATCCTTGTCCGTCTCTTTGCTGAAACGCAGAAAATCACGTGAGACCCATCGGCCGAACACCGCGTTGAACTCGCTTTTGTCGTCAAAAAAATGCCAGTATGCTTTGCTATTCATGCGCCGGACGATGTTATTGCTGATACCGCGGGTGATAGTGGCTGCCCGCTGGGAAGCATTCAGTCGGTACATTTCGGCGATTTTATAGTCCATATAACCCGCGTTGTACCTAATGCCGCAACGGAGCATATCCGCCAGCAGCCACAGGCGGTTTTTGCCGGAACGCCTTTTGACGATGTCCAGAGTTCCCCACATTTTGCGCCAATCCATTCTGGAAAGGCGCTTTACGAAAAAGCCAATTTTGTTCATTGGTTACACATTAAAGCGGAACAGCGTTACATCGCCGTCCTGCATGACGTATTCCTTGCCTTCTGAACGCACTAAACCCCTCTCCCGGCAGGCGGCGATGGAGCCATGGTGCATCAGCACGTCAAAAGGCACAATTTCGGCGCGGATGAAGCCGCGCTCGAAGTCGGTATGAATTTTCCCGGCAGCCTGCGGGGCTTTTGTGCCTTGTTTGATAGTCCACGCGCGGCACTCGTCTTCTCCCGCCGTCAAAAACGAAATAAGGCCCAACAGACGGTAACTGGATTTCACCAGTCTGTCCAGACCGCTTTGGCCGATGCCCAACGCCTCCAAAAACTCCTGCTTTTCATCTTCCGGCATGGCGGCGATCTCCTGCTCGATTTGTGCGGAAATCACCAACGCTTCCGCTTTTTCTTCCCGAGCGATCTGTTCCATTGTGGCGACATAAGGGTTGTCCGCATCTGATTTTCCCACGTCGTTTTCGGCAATATTGGCGGCATACAGTACCGGCTTTTGGGTCAGGAGGAACCAGGATTCCACCAGATCTCTTTCTTCCGGCGTTAAAAGACACGTGCGCGCGGGCTTGCTGCTTTCAAGGTGCTTTGTCAATTTGTCCGCCACTTCCACTTCAAAGGCGTACTTTTTTTCACCCGTCTTGATCATTTTGGCGGCTTTTTCGCCGCGTCTGGCGACAGTGTCCATATCCGCGAAAATCAGCTCCAAATTGACCGTCTCGATGTCCCTTTTGGGATCCACACTGCCGTCCACGTGGATGATATTACCATCCTCAAAACATCTTACCACGTGCACAATGGCATCCACTTCGCGGATATGCGACAGGAATTTGTTGCCCAGGCCTTCGCCTTTGCTCGCGCCTTTCACCAGTCCCGCAATGTCCACAAACTCAACAACGGCAGGGGTGGTCTTCTTGGGGGCATAGAGTGCGCTGAGTCTGTTAAGCCTTTCATCCGGCACGGCCACAATACCCGTGTTGGGTTCTATCGTGCAAAAAGGGTAGTTGGCCGCCTGCGCTCCCGCATTGGTTATGGCATTGAACAAGGTGCTTTTTCCCACATTGGGCAGCCCCACGACACCTAATTTCATCGCTTAGACTCCTTAACATTCATTTGCCTGCATTATACGCTTACCTGCCATTTTTGGCAATTACGCCAACAGGCTGAACGGTTTACAGGACGCAGGCGTTGGGATATAATGCGCTGATCCGGTTTTCTTAAGGAGGACGCCTTGCGCCACATTTTTATTATCAATCCCGATGCCGGTAAACGCAACGACGGGATGGACATCGCGGCGCATTTGGCCGCGCATCCGCATCTGGACGCTTCCGTCTACGTGACCACGCAGCCTGCCGACGCAACAAACTACGCCCGCCGCGTGTGCGCTGAGAATGACGGCATGCTGCGTTTTTGGGCGTGCGGGGGCGACGGCACCATTAACGAGGTGCTCAATGGGGTGGTGGATTGTCAGCGTGCCGAGATTGCCTCCTGGCCTTCGGGTTCGGGCAACGATTATGTCAAGTATTACGGCGGAAACGACGTCTTCTTTGATTTTGACCGGCAACTGGCGGGGGAGGCGCAGCTGGTGGATGTCATGCGCGTTCAGGGCAAATATGCCATCAACGTCATCAATTTCGGCTTTGAGTCCGCAGCCGCGCAGGTGATGCAAAAAGTGAAGCATTATCCCCTCATTGGCGGAAAAAACGCTTACGTCCTGGGCGCCGCGTGGGCTTTTTTGACGGCTATGAACTCTCAGTGCAAAGTGTATGCGGACAATGAGCTGCTCAACCCCAAAGGCAGGCTGCTGCTTTGCAGCGTTGCCAACGGCCAGTATGTGGGCGGACAGTTCCGTACCGCGCCTCGCAGTGTGAATGACGACGGACTCATGGACGTATGCGCCATTACGCCTATGCCGGTCCATAAAGCGGTGCCCATGATGGGCCTGTACCAGCGAGGTGGGCACCTGGACAGCCCGAGACTTAAGGACAATCTCATCTATCGCCGCGCCAAGAAAGTCACAGTGGAAGCGGGGGAGGGCTGGATGCTGACGTTGGACGGGGAAATGCTGGCGGCATCGCATGCCGACATAGACGTTTGTCCCCGGGCCGCGCGTTTCGTGGTGCCCAAGGGTGCTGTGGCTGTCGGCATCGTGTAAACGCCCCAGTGCCAAAATCCTTGCTGCAGCATTGCTGAATGCAAAAACAGGGACCCGATCAATTCGGGTCCCTGCTCATTTACGCACTCACCAGGGGATTACCTGCTCCGTGTGGCGGCGTAGCACTCGCTGCAGTAGATGGGACGGTCGTTCTTGGGAAGGAAGGGAACTTGCGTGGCTGCGCCGCAATTGGCGCACACAGCGTCGTGCATTTCGCGGGGTCCGGAGTTGTTGTTCCTGCTGGCTTTGTGCGACGAGCGGCAATCTTTGCAGCGGGTCGGCTCGTTCTGGAAGCCCTTTTCCGCGTAAAATTCCTGTTCGCCCGCCGTGAAGGTGAATTCCTGCCCGCAGTCCCTGCAAGCCAGCGTCTTGTCTTGGTACATTAGTGTAACCCCCCTGAATAATATGTATGGCTGACATTGGCTGACCTGGTCTTTGACCCCACACTCGCCGGCAGGAGATTTGCTCTGCGCTTTTGCGCCCTCACGCTGCTCTCTCGGGACGGATGTCCCGGCCGGACTTACTTCTAGACCGCACCATGATGACGGGGCATTGCCCCGCTTACGTGGACCGTTTCGCCTGCGACTGGCATCGGTTTTCAACCACAGACCTCAATTTCAACCATGTGCATTATAGTGCCAAAAAGCGCAATTAGCAAGAGAAATTTTCATACCGATAAGGGAGGGAGTGAATTGAAAGCCCGAGCCAATCGCAGCTCGGGCTTTCGGGTTAACGCAAAAGCGTTAATTTACCTGGGTTATTGCCCCCTCTTCCGGCTGAGGCTGCAGTAAAAGCATGAGAATACCTGCTTCTTCAGGCAGCGCTTTTTTCAGGTTTTCCATCAGCTGCGGGAGAGTCTGCTCAGTGAGAATTTTGGTGAGGGGCGCCATATCCTCTTCGGTCATCTCTTCTGACAAGACGACTTCCGTCAAATTTGACATATCGGGCAGGGCGGGCTGCTTGTCCGTTTGTACGCTTTTTTGCGTGAAGGTAATGAGGGGCGCGGGCGACAGCACGGCAATGGAGAAAGAGTTGTTTGCTTCGTAATTGCCCGTCAGGGTTTCATCGCCCGTGATGCTGATGGTAAAGGGCATACCCGAGGCCTGGATCTTGATTTGCGCGTCCGTCGCCATTTTGTTGGCGGCAGTGTCCTCAGAAGAATCCATCGTCACATCAATCATTACACCGGTGGGATCTTGTCCTGATATGATATCCTGGCGCACCTTTTGCCAGTCGATGGGGGTTTCGAGCGCCGGCGCTACTTGCGTACCGTCTGCAGAGTATGAGGGCATCGGCGTTTTGACCAAGACGGATACTTCGACCTGCGCGCCGGTCTCGGACGGGTTGTTGATAACGCTGACATGGGTGGCGGAGCCTTCCATAACCGGCGTCTCCGCTTGAACATAGGACGCGTTGGTCGCAGCGTTCATGTAAATGTCCAGGGTGACAAGGGTTTGTTCTTCGTCATCCAACATTTCCTCGGCGGCCTCTTTCACTTCGTCCAACATGTCTTCAAAGTCTTCGGGCATATCATCATCGTCCATACCCTGCTGCGACATGGCGGCCGTTAAGGATGCAAACATCTCCTTTAGGGCATCGTCTTCACGCGCGACTTTTTCCAGTGCCAGCATCATGCCCGCAAGGTGCCGCGAAGTGGGTTGGCCGGTAATATGCATAGTATATTCGCCAACTCGGTCTACCGTGAAGGCACCCTCTTGGATGTTGAGGTCCGGCTTGATATTGTTTTCATAGTAAGCGGATGCGGCATCCATGTACTTGCCCATCATTTGCATGACTTGCTCGGGCTTTACCTGAAGGGTGGCAGACTGTTCCAGCATGGGCCTGATGAGCTCGGGAGCGATTTTGAGGACGTGCCCGGGCAGCAGGCTGGTAACCATGGCGCTTTCGCCCGTCTGTATATCCATCATGCCGCTGAAATCAAACATATCGCCCTGTGCCGTGCCTACTTTTCCGGAAGCGGCGTTCTTGCTCATTAAGGCGTTTACCTGCATTTTGTTGATAGCGCTAATGACGGTGTCCATGATCGTTTGCATTTGCGGGTCGCTTTGACCGCCCGAGAACATGCCGATCAGTCCGGCGACCGTTTGACCGTCCACTGTGACATTGGCGGTGGTTTCAATGGACTTGCCCTCTTCAAGAACCGCTATGGCGCGGTTGCCCGGCATGGGACGGCTTTCTGCCATTGTCTGGGAAAGGGACACAAACATGATGACGGCGACCAGTATTGCGGTGAGTCTTTTGGCTGTTTTCATATGGGGAACCTCCTTATAAATATTGAATTGATCTCTCAGGGCTTTTCACCCCGAGGCGACACTCGAATCTGCTTGAGCTACCATAATACCCCTGCGTCTTCGCGGATAAACGGACACAAACGCTGATAGCTCGGGCGGCTTAAGGTAAAACAGTGATGGGGAAGTATTGCGCCACCAGTTTCGCCAAAGATGTCTGCAGCGTTTGCTGCCAGGCGGAAACCAGCGTTTCCAGTTCCGCTTGCGCCATGCTGTCAAGGCGCATCAGCTGCGTATCATCGATAGGCGCGATAGACCATGGCGCCGCGGATGCGCCGGTTATCTTGGCTCTGATCAGTGCGCCCGCATCGTCGCGCCATTCTGCCGAAGCGTTAATGCGCGTGGCGGAGCGCGGATTGCTGCCCGAATCCAATGTTACGTTGGCCGCAATAGTCTGCTCCGGTTCATTGTCCTCGCTTTCCTGACGAAAAGCAAGCGTCATAAGGTATTCTGCAGAAAATTTGTCAATTTCGCGGTTATATGCCATGTCGGTTTGACCAAAGGTCAGGGTAAAACTGCATGCTTCATCTTCAAGTCTTTCTTCGCCCCTGGGCGTCTGCGCGAGGATATCCAGCCGTCCCGTATAGGTGGCGATGACGGCCTCTTCCTGGTTTCTGGCACCGGTAACAGTAAAGGTGACCTGCTTCCCCTGTGCGGAGGCTTGTGTGGGATGCCACTGCACATCAACAGTGATGGTGACATCTCCATCTTCATCGGCGGTCAATAGATACTGCAGGGCATTGAGCCCTTTGGCGCCTCCCATGGGCAGGTAGATGTCGTCGCGTACCAGCAACCCATCCTTGCCAAAGATGCGCGTGATCTCAACGTTTTCCGTTATGGGCAGCGCGTTTATCGCCGAGAGGAAAGCGTCCTTCATTTTAGGATCCAGGTATGCGGCTGCCTCCCGCGCGGTAAAGCGTTCTCTTAGAAGCGCCAGCAGCGGCTCGTCCGCGTAGAAGCGGTCCAGCAACGATTTCATCTGCTGCTTGATGGCGGCGGCAGGCAATACGACCCGAGTCTCCGTCGTTATGTTGTCCCCTTGGGTATCAGTATTGACTTGCGTAAAGTTTTGCAGCCATACGCTAACAGCGTTGTTGTATTCCTTCATCAGCGCGCCGACGGCGGTCTTCCATTCGTTATCAGCAGTGTAGATGGTAAACAGGATGCGCTCTATTCCGGGCCAGCTCATGCCACCGCCCAGCAGCAGTCCCGCAAACAAGCTTTCGCCCTTGGCGGCACCGTATTTCACGTCGTTTAGCAAACTGGAAGAAAACACTTCCAGGGTGCCATCGGAGCGATAAGCGAAGGAAGCCGCCGGGTCATCGCCCTTGAGCAGGTTGATCAATAATTCCTCACGGTCCTTTTGCGTTCCGAAAGCGGCCTTCAGGTATTGCAGCGCCAAAGTGCTTTGCGGCAGCATACTGATCAGCAATTGGGCGGCAGCCGGGTCCAGCGGACTTTGCGGTAAAACACCGGTCGTCTCAAACGAGGCGGAAAGCTTAAGGCCCGAGCCGTTGACGATCTGCTGCATCAGCTTCCAGTCAAGGGATTCCTCCACTTGAGGCGTTACAACCGTTGCTTCTGCCATGGCGGTGGCAACGCCAAGGAAAAGCACCATTGCCAGTGCCATGCTGAGTATCTTTTTCATAAAGAATCCTCCTCTTCCATAACAAGGTAGTTGATGTCTTTTGCTTCGTCAAAAGGGAGCACAGGCACCGATGCTCCCTGGGTCCTTTCGCTGCGCCCAATGTCATGGATAAGAACGCTTTGCGCTTCCAACGGGACACGGTTCACTATCGATAACATCATACCCGAAAGGGCGCGGTTCAGTATCTCTTTTTCTTGGGCGAGCCCTACGGCATCGAGCTGATCCAGATCCACCGTCCGTGCAAAATGAGGCGTTTTGGGTTTTGCCGCGGGGGATAAGGCAACTGACAGCATCATATCCAGCGTCTTGCTTCCCTGTGTCCATTTGAGGGACATGGGCCCATGCAGCAGGTTTTCTTCTTGCGTAAGCTTGGGTGACAGCGTCAAAGCGCTTTTCTTGCCCTCGTCATCACGGGCGGACAAGATCACGCGGCCGTTTGCACCATCCGCCGTATTGACAGAAACTTGAAGGTCCGCGCTGATGGTTTTTTTGTTTTGCGTACGGGAAAAAGCGCCGTCCAGGAGCAAATCATCATCCTTGTAACTGCCGGACAAGACCAATTGAAGGTTGTTGCTCCCGCGTACGGCAGGCAACTTGAGGCTCAGGTACACACCGCTGTTTTCCCGATAGCCTCCAAAAAGGGTGATTTTGCGGGCATCCTCGTCCCCCAAAGACAGCTTGCCTGTCAGCTGCCATCCCATATCGCGCTTTTCCTTGTCCGTGAACCGTTTGAACGTAACGGCCTCGTCAAAACGCACTTTTCGCAGGAAGGAAAGGGTTTGCGCCTGATACTTTTCGCCCACGTTTTCGCTTCGCATAGCATCCTCACACAGCGCGATAAGATCCGGCCACAACCTTTGCCATTGTTCCCCGGTCAATTCATATGTCAATTTATGAGTGGCTCTGCCCACATTCTTGATGGAAATGCTGTCCTTGGCCACTTTTTCATAGGGATCAAGCAATGTGGGCAGTTTACGAAGCACAAGCAACGCGGCGCGCGCCATAGGGGCCGCTTGCCGGACAGATCCAAGCCAAGTCGGCTCTGCGCCCAGCAGCTGCTCCGCTGTTTTGCCGTTGCCCGTGTAAAGGGTGTCTCCGGGATGCACGCCGATAATGTCCTTGGCTTGATACAGCTTAAGAATTTCTTCGCCCGAAACCGTCAGAGACGCTTGCGAGGAGTCGTTCCCAAACAGCAGGGAAAGGCTGCTGCTGCTGACCCAGTTGGAAAGAATGCTCCGCGTGGGTTCCCCAAAGGCATTGTAATCGGTGATTTCGCCTGTGATCGTTACGTGCATGTTATTGCCCGGCGTTTCCGCTGCCGTGGGCATCGCCAAATAAAGCGACAGCACGAGGCACAGTACCCTTAGTATGCGCATGAACCCTCCTTGACTAAACGGCTTCCCAAATCTAACGCCCCGAGGGCGCGTTTTCTTGCATCAGAATGAGAGCATTTCATGATCATTGTTCGGTTGCATGCAAAGCGCTGTAAAGAGCGCGGGCGGCAGGTTCTGTCATCCCCTTGACGCAAGAGAGTTCTTCAATGGATGCTTCGCCAACCGCCCTCATGGTGCGAAAATGCGCCAACAGAGCACGTCTGCGTGCGGGCCCGATACCCTGCACTTCTTCCAGGCGGCTGCGCAAAGAATGCTTGGCACGCAGCTTTCTGTGGTGCGTGATCGCGAAGCGGTGTGATTCGTCCCGTATTCGCTGGATAAGGTGCAGCGCGGCGGAGCGGCGGTCAAGCATTATCGGCTCGTCGCGATTCGGCAGCCAGATCTCTTCCATGCGCTTGGCCAGGCCGAACATTGGAACATCCGCTCCTGCTTCCAGCATTGCGCTGCGGGCAAAATGCAGCTGTTCGGGACCGCCGTCTACCAGCACCAAATCAGGTATCGGCCAGCGTTCCTTTTCATCCTCTGCCATTGCCCGCATGAAACGGCGGAAAAGGACCTCATTCATGGATTGGAAGTCATTGGCGCCCTGCACCGTTTTGATGCGGAAATGACGATACTCCCTTTTCGCCGGTTCACCGTCAATAAACACCACCATGCTGGCGACGCTTTGTTCGCCCTGGGTGTTGCTGATGTCAAACCCTTCAATGCGGCGCGGCATCGCTTCAAGGTCAAGCGCTCTTGCCAGTTCTTCCGCTGCGCCGCGTGTGCGTTCAAGCTTAAACTGGGCGTTGGCGTTGCGCTGCTGCAGGGCGTCGGCGGCGTTTTTCCGCGCCATCTCGACCAACTCCCTTTTGGACCCGCGCAGGGGCATGACCAAATCTACAGCGCCGTCCCGTTTGCTGCGCAGCCACGCTTCCATAGTACCGTCGTCCCTAAGCGCGCTTACAATGACTTCCCGTGCCGGCCGTCTGTCCTCATAAAACTGGGTAAGAAAACCTTCCAGCACGTCCGCTTCCGGCTCGTTGCCTTCGCGCGGCAGGGCGTAAGCGTCGCCGCCTATCATCTTGCCGCTGCGAACAAACAACACCTGAACCATGGCGTCCAATGAGTCCTGTGAGACTGCCAGAATGTCCTGTTCGCCGCCGCGGGTCTGCAAAACGTTCTGCTGCTCCATGAGCCCCATGATGTCCCTGATCGCGTCGCGCAGTTCGCCCGCCTTTTCATACTGCATTTGCTGCGCGGCACTTTGCATCTGCAGTTGCACTCTGGCCACGATGGGTTTATATTGCCCGCGCAAAAAGGAAATCACCTGATCGACGACTTGATGGTATTCTTCTTGTGTGCACTTGTGCGCGCACGGTCCCAGGCATTGCCCGATCTCGTAATTGATGCACGGCCGCACGGGCGTTTTCAGTGGCAGCTTCAGGTTGCAGGTCCGCAGCGGGTAAATGCGCCTGAGCAGGCCAAACACCTGCCGCACCGCGTTTGCGCCGATGTAAGGGCCAAAATAAAGTGCTCCATCGTTTTCTACTCGCCGCGTGATGTTAAGGCGCGGGAAAGCTTCCCGCTTGTCAATGCGGATGTACGGGTAATGCTTGTCATCCTTCAAAAGGATATTGTAGTACGGCTTATGCTTTTTAATGAGGTTGCATTCCAGTATCAGCGCTTCCAGGTTGGTGGCGCAGATGACAATGTCAAGATCATCCACGTGCGGCAGCATGGCGGCCACCTTTGGCGTGTGCTCCTGGCTATGGAAATAGCTGCGCACTCGGTTTTTCAGGTTGACCGCTTTGCCGACGTATATGATCTTGCCTTGTTCCTTCATCAAGTAGCAGCCCGGGCTGTCGGGCAGCATATTGAGCTTTGTCCGGATGGTTTCGTTCATCAGACAGGGTCGTCCGTATCCTGCAACAAGTCATGCTCCTCGTGGTCTACGTATTTGGCGGAGACGGTTTGGATAAGCGACTCCATGAGGTCTTCTTCCACCGGCAGAAAATCCTCCACTTCTTCGCCTTCCGCGTCTTTCGTCAGCACCACTCGCATAACGTAGAGCGAATCATCCGGGGCCGGCGTGTTGTCTTCATCCAGCGCGCGAAGCAGAACATACTCTTCCCCGTTGTAAAAGAAATAGCGTTCCACCGACAGCATCAGACGGTTGCCGTCCGCGTCGGTTCCTTCAATAACATCCATGCGTTCATCTTCTGACATGTTAATCCCTCCTCAACATAGTGCCATTATACTGGTCGCGAGGCTCTTTTTCAATCATGGCGGCAGGACTCGGGATCTTCGCGGCGTATGCTTTCCCACATAAAGGGGATTGCGATATGGACATAGAGGAAGCCGGGAAGCTGGTCAACGATGCGGACGCACGGCTTGTGCCGCTGTTTATGCGGCGAACGAAAGCGTCAGAAAGCATCGCCGCATACAAAGGGAATCACAACATGCCCACGCGGGATATCAAGCGCAAGCAGGAGTTCCCGGACAGGGTATCCCCGGGTGTAGAGGAATCACTGAAGCCCTACGTACGGGAACTCTACGCAACTCTGTTCAGTCTAAGCCGCCGCTACCAGGACGCGCTGCGCAGTGAGACGTCCGGCCCCGTTTGACTATGGTCGCCGGCGCATTGTATAATGTGGCGGATTCGGGAAGGGCAGGTACTTTAAAAGCGGATGCAGGATTCAAAGCGGGATAACAAAAGGATGTATGCCGTCATCATCGCCATTATTTTGGTGTTGGTGATGATCCTCTATTTGGCGGGCGCTTTTGGCGGCAGAACAAGGCCTGTATTGGCAAGGAAGCTGCGCTGCGTTCTTTCCCAGCAGGTTACGCCCTTTGGCGACAGCGTGTTGTATTACGATGGCACCACCTTGTACGCGCTTTCAAGCGGCGGCGCGGAAATGTGGAAATACGCGTTGGGTTCTTCCGCGAGCTTCGACGCGGACGACAAGCACGTTGTCGCCTGGGTTGGCGCCAATCTGCACATTCTTGACCGCAACGGCCGTGCCTCCTACAACGACCGTCTGACTGACGATATTCAGTTTGCCAAGGCGGGTCCGCGCTACGTGGCGGCGGTCATCGGTCCCAATATCGGCCCTACGCTGATTATTAAGGATATGGCGGGCTTGGGTGTTGATACTGAGACCATCGCGTATGAGGGTCGTGCCATCCTGGACATGGGTTTTTTCGAAAATGGCGAATACATCTGGGTGACATCGCTGGACGTGTTTGGTGTCGTGCCTTCCACCGTAATGAATATCTACCGTGTGGGTTCCATGAATACCGGCACGGTCGAATTGGGCGAAGAGATCACTTATGAAGTGCTTTATTCCGGCAAAGGACTAAACGTTGTCAATACGCTGGAAGTGACGCCGTATGATTACCGCGGCACGCCGCTCAAGACCGCAAACCGTCGCTTGGTGTATGGCTGGCAGCTTATCGACTGGGTGCTGGGCGAAGGGGATGCCCGTATGCTGTTTGCCCCCGTCATGCAGACTGCGGACGTATGGCAGATCAGCGAATTGAGGGTACTCCAGGGGGATCGGGATATACGCTACACCTTGCCCGACGCGTGCGTGGGCGCGGGCATTCGCGGCAATACGATCTTCGCGTTTTCGGGCGACAGCCTCTACCGAGCTGACGTCAACGGCCAGCGCTTTACCGCCATCAAGCTTCCTGCGCCCATCGATCAGCCTGTTACCGGGTATGTAGGCAGACTCGCCAATGGGGTAGCGCTGGTGAGCAGCGGGCAAGACATCTACGCGGTCACCCTGCCCTAAGAGATAAGGAGTCAGCGATGAATGTTATAGACATTATTATCATAGGCATCCTTGCCATCAGCGTCGTTTACGGCTTGTATCACGGTTTCCTGCAATCGGTTTTTTCCGTGGCAGCGGGCCTTTTGTCCTTGGGCGCAGCGTTCATGTTTGGACCGCGCCTGGCAAACGCCTTGCTCGTGCAGCCGCAAGTGACCAATACTTTAGCATCCTACACTGACGCCATTGCGCGCGTGGGGGATTTTGATCTCGCCAGCACCAGGGTGCAGGGCTTGTCAGCCAATGTGGTGGATACGGTTATCAAGTCCGTGTCGCTGCCTGAACCCATTGCGGGCATTTTGCGCGACAATTTGACCGGTGAAGTTTTTTCAGGCGCGGGGCTGAGTACTGTCAACGACTATGTTTCCAGCACCATTGTCACGGTGGCGCTTCAGGTGATGTGTTTCCTGGCAGTGTTCCTGGCAGCGTACTTACTGTTGACATTTGTCCTTAACTTGCTGCGAAGCGTGACGCGCTTTCCTATCCTCAAGCAATTGGATTGGCTGGCGGGCGGCGTGCTGGGTTTGGTTCGCGGTGCAGTTATCTGCTATCTAATATTGCTTCTGGTGCCGCTCATCCAAACTATCGTCCCTGACGAAGGGCTTGATACTTTGTTGGCGGGCAGCCTCCTCGCGCCAAAATTTAGCAGCATCACCATGTTTCTGCGCGTGGTAAAGGGCGGCTGACCGTCCAAAATCAGTTGGTTCCGGCGTGTTGCAAGAAGTATCGATTCTTGCTATAATGGCGTGTAATATCTGAAAGGTAGGTTTTGACTCATGTTCGATTGGTTTTTTGGTGTCTCTGCAGCCCTGGCTGAGACGGCTGGTACCGTAGGGGAAGCCACTGCAGCAGAACCCAATTCTGCGGCTGCGCTCATCACCACCCTCCTGCCCATGGCGCTCATTATGGTGGTCTTTTATTTTATGCTGATTCGTCCGCAGAAGAAGAAGGACAAAAAAGTTAAAGACATGCTGTCCAACCTCAAAGTGGGCGACCGTATCTGCACCATCGGGGGCATCTACGGCACCATCTCAGGCCTTCGTGAAGACAATGTCATCCTCAAGGTGGGGGAACAGGACATTCCCATCGTGCTTGCCCGCTGGGCTATCCGCAACGTAGAAGCGGTATCCGTCGAAAATGAAGGCGACATCATCGTCTGATAAAAAGACCGGCAAAAGCGCTGACGGGACACCGCAGCGCTTTTTGATTGGAGGAATTATGCAGCGTAAAGACTTGAGGGCCAAAAACGCCCTTCGCAAAACCAATATCGTAAGCGGCTATGTTTCCACCGCATGGGGATCATGCCTGATGGAAACGGGCGGCACACGGGTCATTTGCACCGCGTCGGTCGAGAAAGGCGTACCCCCTTTTCTGAAAGGTACGGGGGAAGGCTGGCTGACGGCCGAGTATGCCATGCTGCCCGCATCCACCGGACAGCGCAAACGGCGCGACGGCGTCAAGCGCGATAGCCGGGGCGTGGAGATAAGCCGCCTTATCGGCCGGGCGCTGCGGGCCGCGGTAGATAGGTCGCGGCTGGGGGAAAACACGATCACCATCGACTGCGATGTCCTGGAAGCCGACGGCGGCACGCGCACAGCGGCCATTACAGGAGGTTTCGTCGCGCTGTGTTTGGCAGTAGACAGAATGCTGGCGGAGGGGCTTATCCGTGAGTCCCCCATTGTGCATCAGGTGGCGGCGGTCAGCGCCGGTATCGTTGAGGATGTGCCCTGTCTTGATTTATGTTATCAGGAAGACTCATTGGCGCAAGTGGATATGAATTTCGTCATGGATGAAAAGGGCTCTTTTATCGAGCTGCAGGGCACGGGCGAAGGGCGCGCCTTTACTGGGGAAGAACTGGGCGCGCTGGTTCAATTGGCGTCCGAAGGCATCGCGCAGCTGATGGCGAAGCAAAGGCAAGCGCTGGGGGACAGGCAAGCAGTGATCGATCCCCGCCGAATTTTGGTCATAGCCAGCAATAATCCGCACAAGATAGGTGAACTCAAAGCCATGCTGGGGGAGAGGTACACGATTCTAGGCATGGCGGAGGCGGGCTTTTCGGGCGATATGGAGGAAACAGGGGAAACGTTTTTTGAGAATGCCGTCATAAAGGCGGAGGCTGTGAGTGCTGCAACAGGATACCTTGCGTTGGCGGACGACAGCGGCCTTCAGGTGGACGCGCTGGACGGCGCGCCGGGCGTCCATTCTGCGCGGTATGCCGGGCAGCACGGCGACGACAAGGCCAACAATGATCTGCTGATAAGCAATTTGAAGCATGTCAACAGGGAAGACCGCACGGCGCAGTTTGTCAGCGTTCTTGCGCTTTCCCGCCCTAACGGGAAAACGTACACCTTTGAAGGCGTCTGCCCCGGCGTAATTACGCTGGCGCCCCGTGGGACGGCCGGATTTGGGTACGACCCCTATTTTGAATTCTCTTCCGGAAAGACGTTTGCACAGATGTCTCAGGAGGAGAAAAGCGTGTTCAGCCACCGCGCGCGGGCGATGCAGAAACTACAGGCTTTTTTGAACGAAACGGCGCAGCTGTAGGGTTTCGCCGCGTGGACAACACGTTTTGATTATGATACCATTACACGAATTCTGATTTTATTGGGGGATATGCTTTTGAGCCTAAGCGATCTGATGCTTATTGAGAGACTCCTGGACGAAGTGGAAAAACCCGCACGCTATCTGGGCGGCGAAATGAACGCCATCATCAAGGAAAAACAGCCGGGTGATTTGCGCTTTGCCTTCTGCTTTCCCGATACTTATGAAATCGCCATGTCGCATCTGGGCATGAAGATCCTCTACGACATATTGAACGCGCAGCCGCACATTATCTGCGAGCGCGTCTGCATGCCTTGGGTGGATATGATAGAAGGCCTGCGGCGCGAGCAGGTGTCGCTTTTTTCTCTTGAAACGCGCACTTCCTTGCACGCGTTTGATATCGTGGGCTTCACGCTGCAGTACGAAATGAGCTTTACCAATATCCTGGAAATGCTGGATCTGGGCGGCATAAAACAGCGCAATGAGGACAGGGGGGAAAGCGATCCCATCGTCGTGGCGGGGGGCCCCAATGCCGCCAACCCGGAGCCGCTTTCAATGTTCATCGATGCCTTTATGATGGGCGACGGTGAAAGCCTCATCGTGGAACTTTCCCAAACCGTGCGGACCATGCGTCAGACAGGCGCCCGGAGGGAAGAAATTCTCTATGCCCTCTCCAAGATCGAGGGCGTGTACGTGCCTCGTTTCTATGAAGCTGCGTACAACAAGGACGGGACACTGGCCTGCTTTAGTCCCAACCGCCAGGGCGCGCCAGAATCAGTCAGGAAGCGCATTGAACTGGATCTGGAAAACGCGCCTTATCCGACGGGCTTTCTTGTCCCTTATACACAGATCATTCACGACCGCATCGTGCTGGAAATCATGCGCGGCTGCACCCGTGGGTGCCGTTTTTGCCAGGCGGGGATGCTGTATCGCCCGGTTCGCGAACGCAGTCTTGACCGTCTGTACGGATTAGCCGAGAAATTGGTGCAAAACACCGGCTATGAGGAGATCTCGCTTTCCAGTCTATCATCGGGTGATTATCCATGCCTGGAAGAGCTTATCCAGGGGTTGATGGAAAGGTTCCGCGAAAAGCGCGTCAGCGTGTCGCTGCCCTCCATGCGTCTGGACAGCTTGGTAAAGCAATCGCTTGAGGAAACCAGCCAGGTCAAAAAAAGCGGCTTGACGCTGGCCCCTGAGGCCGGCACGCAGCGCTTGCGTGACGTTATCAATAAGGGCGTGACGGAAGAAGATCTGATGCGCGCTGTTACCGACGCTTTTGAAAGCGGATGGAGCGCGGTCAAACTATATTTCATGATCGGGTTGCCTACTGAAACGCAGGAAGATCTGGAGGGCATCGCTGATCTCGCCAAAAAAGTGGTGGATTGCTACTACCGTGTGCCAAAGCAACAGCGCGCGCCGGGTTTGCGTGTGACAGTGAGTGTATCCACCTTCGTTCCCAAGCCTTTTACCCCCTTCCAGTGGTTCGGTCAGGACGACCTGGAAACCATCCGCGGCAAACAGGCGTTCCTGCGCGACAGACTCCGCATCAAGGGCGTGCAGTTCAACTGGCACGACGCGGAACTGAGCTTCCTGGAGGCCTGCGTCGCCAGGGGCGACAGACGCATGGGGGAGGTCATCCTCGCGGCGTGGCGCAGCGGTTGCCGTCTGGATTCCTGGCGGGAACACTTTAAGTTCGCTAATTGGCTTAAGGCGTTTGAAGAATGCGGACTGGATCCGGCTTTCTACGCCAATCGGCTGCGCGAGTATTCCGAAATACTGCCATGGTCTTTCGTGGACATTGGCGTTACGGGGAAATATCTGCAGTTGGAAGATGAACGCGCCCGCGCGGGAATCGTTACGCCGGATTGCCGGGGCGACTGCCAGGGATGCGGTCTCAGGCGCTTTGAAGGGGTGTGTACCGCATGAAAATGTGGGTAGTATTTAGCGTGGGGCAAAGACTTCGCCACATTGGACATCTGGACTTGATGCGTGCCATGCAGCGTGCGTTGCGCCGAAGCGGCCTGGATGTTTGCTATTCACAGGGCTTCAGTCCGCACATCAATTTGTCGCTCGCGTCTCCCTTGCCGGTTGGCATGGCGGGAGACAGGGAAGTCATGGAAGTGCCTATGCAGAGCCTCATACCGCCTGAGACATTTAAACAGAGGCTGAATGATGCGCTGCCCATAGCCCTGCGCGTCATATCGTGCCATCACCGGCCTGACGATGAGCAGGCGGCTATGGCGCAGGTTTGTGCGGCGCAGTATGTGTTTGAGTTTATGGACGATGCGGACCGGCTGCTTGCCGGCGTACCCGAATACCTCAAAAGAGTCAGTATTCCGGCTATCCGTAAGAGCAAGAAGGGCGACGTCGCGTTTGACATTCGCCCGCTTATTTTTAACCTTTTTACCAAAGAAGGCAAACTCTATGCCACATTGGCGCTGTCTCAGACGGGCACCGCCAAACCGCTGACGGTGCTGGAGACGCTGGCAGATTTTGTCGGCATCCCCACTCCCCGAGCGATTGCGACGCGCACCGGTTTATTGACAAGCTGCTTTGGACCGCTGGAGGCGATATGAGCATTCTTCTTTATGAAGAACATGGAGACGAAGGCGAAGTGGCGGTGCTGGAAAACAATTCGCTTGCGGAGTTTGTGCGCATAGGCGGCGAAACGCATGTCAAAGCGGAGAGTATCTACCTTGCCAAAGTTGGCCGTGCCATGCAGAACTTGGAGGCTGTTTTCGTTTCGTTAACCCCCGCGCAGGAAGGTTTCCTGCCGCTGCGTGAATGGCGAAGCGACGCGAAACTTATCCCCGGTCAGGGCGTTTTGCTGCAGGTGAAGCGTCCTCCCATCGGCGGCAAAGCGGCGCACATGACAGGCGATATTGCGCTTACGGGACGCTTCGTCGTTTACTTGCCCCTTGGCAAGAGGGATCGCGTTTCCCGCCGTATCGCCTCCAAAGAGGAGCGCGCCGGTCTCATTCAAAAGGCAAGGGAGCTGCCACGCAGCGAAGGTGCGTTCATCATGCGCGGGGAAAGCATCCATGCCGATTTGCAGGCTATTGCGGAGGAAGCTGCCGCGCTCACGGACACATGGCGCAGGGTGCAGGAGGGCGCCGCCGGCGTATCCGCGCCGCGCCTGATCAAGGACGCGCCTCATCCGGTGGTGAGACTTATGCGGGATCTGCGTATGCAGCCGGAGAAGATCATCACCAACGTGCCAAAAAGTCTTCCCTCCATGGGCGTACCCGTGTCGGAAGCAGGAGCCCCCATGCTGCTGTACAATATCCGCGAGAAACTGCGGCGTTCGCTGCGCCGCAAGGTGCTTCTCAAGTCCGGCGCGTCGCTCATGATCGATCCCTGCGAAGCCATGACGGTCATCGATGTCAATTCATCGCAAAACGTTAAGAAGGCGGGGCAGGGGGACGCTGCTTTGCAGGTCAATCTGGAGGCGACGGCCGAAATCGCGCGTCTGTTGCGCTTGCGCGGCGTCGGCGGTATTGTCCTGATCGATTTTATCGACGTGGATAGCGATGACAAGCGGGAGATGGTTTTGTCGGCGCTGAAAGCAGCTCTGCAAAATGACCGCGTCAAAACCGTCGTGCACGGCTTTACGAAGCTGGGGCTGGTGGAAATGACGCGCACGCGGTCGGACGAAAAGCTGGAAGCGGAACGCGGCGTTTGCCCCGCTTGCGGCGGTGCCGGCATCATCATTCACGAAAAGGAGCCGTCCATCGATGCATAAAGACGTGGTAATCATCCCGCGAAGTGACCTTGAAACACAGAAGGACTATGCCCTTCAGGTGCGGGCAATGCCCAACCGTCCCCACACCTATCACATCGTCACCTTTGGCTGCCAAATGAACGCTCATGATTCGGAAAACCTGGCAGGCATGATGGAAGACATGGGCATGACCGCCGCCCTCACACGGGAAGAAGCCGACCTGGTCCTGTTCAACACCTGCTGCATCCGCGCAGGCGCTGAGAGGAAAGCGCTGGGCAATATCATTTGGCTCAAGGAGATCAAGAAGGACAGGCCCGATATGCTGGTTGGCATCTGCGGGTGCATGATGCAGCAGGAAGGCATGGCCGCCAAAGTATTGAAGGATTATCCCTTTGTGGATTTTGCCTTTGGCACCGGCAACATGTATTGTCTCCCTGAGTACCTGCACAGACTTTTGGATACCGGGACGAGGCAGATCCGCGTAGCGCTGGAAGAAAGCACTTTGGTGGAGGGACTGCCTGTTGTTCGTTCCGATGCGGCCAAAGCCTACATCAATATCATGTATGGCTGCAACAACTTCTGCTCCTACTGCATTGTGCCGTATGTGCGCGGGCGGGAACGCTCCCGGGCGGCGAGGGACATTCTGGCGGAAGCGGAATCGCTGCAGGCAGAGGGCATCCGGGAGATCATGCTGCTGGGGCAAAATGTTAATTCCTACGGCTCGGACACCGGTGACATGTCCTTCCCGCAATTGTTGCGGGCTCTGGAAGATGCCGGCATCCCGCGCATCCGCTTCATGACCAGCCACCCCAAGGACCTGTCTGATGAACTCATCGTGGAGATCGCCCGCAACAAGGCGCTCTGTCCGCATCTGCACCTTCCCGTACAGTCCGGCAGCAACCGCATCCTCAAGGAGATGAACCGCCGCTACACGGTGGAGCATTACCTTGAGAAAGTGCAAAAGCTGCGTGCGGCCAAGCCGGATATCGGTCTTACGACCGACATTATCACCGCTTTTCCCGGCGAAACGGAAGAGGAATTCGGCGAAACCATGGCACTGCTCGAAACCGTGCGCTTTGACAGCGCTTTTACGTTCATCTTCAGCCCCAGAGAAGGCACCCGCGCCGCCGGACTGCCCGGGCACATTGATGAAGTCACTGCATCGCGGCGCATCGGCCGCCTTATCCGTCTTCAGGAATCCATTACCGAGGATATCCTCAAAAGCTTGGTTGGCCAGACACTTGACGTGCTGGTGGAAGGGGTGTCACGCCGCAGCAGCCGCCAACTGACCGGCAAATGCGGCCGCAGCATCAGCGTCAATTTTCGTGGCGACGCTTCTCTTATCGGGCGCATCGTGCCCGTTACCATCACCGATACCGGCAGCAATACGCTGCGCGGCACCATAGAAGGAGAATGACTGTGAAAAACGATATCATTTATGAAAAGGCCCGCGAACTGGGCCAATTGCTCAAGGACAGCAAAACGTTCAGCGACATGCGTACCGCCGAAGACAAGGCCAATGACAACCCTGTCCTTGTTGGCTATTCGGGCGAATACGAGCAGCTGCGATTTCGCGTGCAGCAAATGACGCTGGAAGATGCTCCCGATTATGAGTCGATCGGCGGACTTAACAAACAGATGGAAGAACTGCAGGATAAGATGATGCAGCAAGGCGATATGAAGGCGCTGCAAAACGCGCGCAGCGAATTTACGGCTCTGATGAACGAAGTCAACAAGGAGTTGCAGGGTGTTTTGTCCCCCGAATCCCTTGAAAGCGGCTGTGCCGGCGGCAGCTGTTCCTCGTGCTCAGGTTGCGGCGCCAGGTGACCCAAACTTGGGAAGAGGGCATCCCTCTTCCCAAGACTCCTTTGTACATATTGTTTTAGCAGGGAGGACCTATGGCCCAGCTCACCCCTATGATGCAGCACTATCTGTCTACCAAACAGCAGCATCCCGACGCCATCCTGTTTTACCGTCTCGGAGATTTTTACGAGATGTTTTTTGATGACGCTTTGACCGTGTCCAGAGAACTGGAGTTGACGCTGACGGGCAAGGATTGCGGGTTGGAGGAAAGGGCGCCCATGTGCGGCGTGCCGTGGCATGCCGCGGAAAGCTATATTGCAAGGCTCATCGCTAAGGGTTACAAGGTGGCCATCTGCGAACAGACGGAAGATCCGGCCGACGCCAAGGGGCTGGTGAAGCGCGATGTTGTGCGCATCATTACTCCGGGGACTGTGGTCGATCTAAACCAGCTGAATGAGAAGCAGAATAATTATCTTTTTTGTGTGTATCTGAAGGGTTCGGGCGCGGGACTGGCGGGGTGCGATGTTACCACAGGCGAGTTTTTTGTTACCGCCGTGCGGGGCGATTTGCGCCGTTTGTCTTCGATCATTGCGGCCGAGCGTCCGGGCGAAATAATCACCAATGATGAAGATGCCTTGCGGAGCCTGACCGATGCGTGGGTACAAGGAGAACCGGCGCCGTCTTTCATTGTGGGAACGGCACGGACGCGGCTGCTGAAGCACTTTGGCGTCGCTGCTTTGGAAGCGCTCGGCCTTACCAAAGACATGTCGCAGGCGATCATTGCCGCCGGCGCGTTGCTCAAATACCTCGACGATACGCAGAAGATCACATTGTCTCACATAACGCGTCTGCAGATCCGCCGCGAGGATGACAGCATGCCTCTTGACGCCAACACGCGTCGCAACCTGGAACTGACCGAGGGCATTCGCAGCCGTTCGGCATATGGTTCCTTGCTTTGGATGCTGGACCGAACCGTCACCGCCATGGGAGGGCGTACCCTGCGCCGCTGGGTGGAACAGCCGCTGATCCAAAAAAGCGCCATTGAAGAGCGGCTGGATGCCGTTGCCGCTTTGTACGAACAGCCCGTACTGCAGGAAGAGCTATTGGAAAAATTGCGCCAGGTATACGATATGGAGCGGCTGCTGTCGCGCATTTCCTATAAGACGCTTTCCGCGCGCGACTGCCTGTCGCTTCTGCGTTCGCTTGACCAAGTGCCGCAGGTCCAGGCTCTTTTATCTCCTTTCACGACACATGGCATCGCTGCTGTGGTCGGACTCCTGGACCCCATGGAAAAGTTGGCGGCGCTGCTGGAAAGAGCCATCAACCCCGATGCTCCGCTGCAAATCACCGAAGGCGGCATCATACGCGATGGATATTCGAAAGAATTGGACCTATACCGTTCCGCTTCGCGAGAGGGAAAGCAATGGCTGCTGGAGATGGAAACGCGGGAAAAAGACAAGACCGGCATCAAGAACCTCAAAGTGCAGTACAACCGCGTGTTCGGCTACTACATCGAGGTGACTAAGTCTTACTACAATCTGGTGCCGGAACACTACGTGCGCAGACAGACGCTTGCCAACGCCGAGCGCTTTGTGACGGATGAACTGAAAGCCATTGAAGAAAAAGTCACGGGTGCCCAGGATAAGGCGGCAGCACTGGAATCGCGTTTGTTTGATGATATCCGGGAGCAGCTTAAGGATGCCATCCCCGCCTTACAGCGCACGGCGGAAGGACTCAAAAATCTGGACGCCCTGTTGTCGCTCGCACGGGTAGCGATGGAGAACAATTACGTACGCCCACTGATCAATACGGAAGGCAGCATCGCCATTACCGAAGGCCGTCATCCCGTGGTAGAGAAAACATTGCAGGACGCCACGTTTGTTCCCAATGATTCCTTTATGGACAATTTCGACAAACGCATGCTGATCGTGACCGGTCCGAATATGGCGGGCAAAAGCACCTACATGCGGCAAACCGCGCTGATCGTGCTCTTGGCGCATATCGGTTCCTTCGTGCCCGCCGCCAGCGCGGATATCGCTTTGGTGGATAACATCTACACAAGGATCGGCGCCTCTGACGACCTTGCCGGCGGGCAGAGCACATTCATGGTGGAAATGAGCGAACTCAGTTTCATTTTACGCAGCGCCACAGGGAATTCCTTAGTCATTCTTGATGAGATCGGGCGGGGCACGAGCACGTTTGACGGGCTCTCCATCGCTTGGGCAACGGTGGAATACCTGGTCAACAAGAGTAAATCCGGCGCCAAGACGCTGTTTGCCACGCACTACCACGAACTGTCGGAAATGCAGGGTGTGCTCGAAGGTGTGCAGAACTATTGCGTGTCTGTCAAGGAGATGGGGGACGAAGTCCTCTTCCTGCGCAGGATCGTGCCGGGGGGCGCTGACAAATCTTTTGGCGTTTATGTGGCGCGCCTGGCGGGCGTGCCACGCACGGTCATCGCCCGCGCCAAGGAAATACAGGCGCGGTTGGAAGTAAACGATATCACCAAATCCAAACTGGCCGCCGGCATTATGGAAAAAGGGCGTAAGAGTGAGCAAGTATCCCTGATGGATGTGGGCAAGACGGAATTGGTTGAGGAGATTGCCAATCTGGATGTCCTGTCCATGAGCCCTATGGATGCCCTCAACGCGTTGTTCTTGATGAGGGAAAAGGCGAGGAAACTGTAACATGGCAAAAATCACAAGACTCACGGATGACGTTATCGGTCAAATAGCTGCAGGCGAAGTGGTGGAGCGCCCTGCCGCCGCTATCAAGGAATTGGTAGAAAACAGCATGGACGCGGGGGCAACAAGCATTACCGTAGACATTGAAAACGGGGGCCTGACGCTGCTGCGCGTTATCGATAACGGCTCCGGTATCGACCCGGAAGACTTGCTTATGGCGTTTGAGCGGCACGCGACCAGCAAGCTAAAAACGGCGGAGGAACTGTCCCGCGTGGAAACACTGGGTTTCCGCGGGGAAGCGCTGTCTTCCATCGCGGCTGTGTCCAGAGTCACATTGACGACGCGGCAAGCGGGAGCGCCCAGTGGCATGCGGGTGGAAAACGAGGGCGGCGCTATCCTGTCTGTCAGCGAAGCCGCCTGTGCCGAGGGGACGTCCATCACCGTGCGGGACTTGTTTTTTAACGCCCCTGTACGGCTCAGATTTATGAAGAAGCCGACGGCCGAGGGCGCGCAGGCGGCCGAACTTATGCGTCTGATGATATTGTCGCATCCGGATATTTCCTTTCGCTTCAAAGTGGACGGCAAGCCCTTGCACTTCAGCCCCGGCGATGGCAAAACAGACAGCGCGGTGCTTAGCGTTTACGGCCTTGCCACCCTAAAGCAGATGAAAAAAGTGGACGGCATGATGAACGGCGTTATCGTACAGGGTCTGGTTGGCGTGGGCGATATGTCGCGGGGCAACCGTACGCATCAGAGTTTTTTTGTCAATGGCCGCGCCATGCGCAGTACGCTTCTGTCATTGGCGGTGGAAGAAGCCTGCCGCCAACGGGTCATGATCGGTCGTTACCCCATGTGTGTACTGTACCTGCAAATTCCTCTCCAGTCAGTGGACGTTAATGTGCACCCCAACAAATGGGAAGTACGCTTTTCGGATGAAAGCGGCGTGCGTGAGGCTGTGCTGGAGGCAGTACGCAATGCCCTATCGGAAGGGGCCGCCACGGCGACCCCGCCACCGCTTTTTAGGGAAGAAAACCCTGCCGCCGCGCCTGCCCGGATCGTGCGCGAAGAAACGACTGAGGATCATACGCAGGCTGCTCCCGCGTCCCATTTGATGCGTGTGCAAGACCCGGCGTGGGCCGCGCTTAAGCAGACCCGAATCGTCCCGTCATCCGGACAAGAGCCTTTACCGCCGCCCGAACAGGTCAAAAGCCCTGTCCTGGAAGAAAAACAAGTACGCATTATTGGCACGGCGTTTGCCACGTACATCCTCATGGAGACGGAAGAGACCCTTTTGGTGTGCGACCAGCACGCCTTGCATGAAAGGCTGCTGTTTGAACGGCTGAAAAAGGCCTACGATACCGGCAGCATTGGGCAAATGCTGCTCACGCCCCGCGCGATCCATTTGAGCTACCGTGAATACGGTACTTTTTTGGAGCATCAGGCACTGCTGGCGTCCGTGGGCTACGATGCGGAAGACTTTGGGGAGCAGACCATCCGCCTACATTCCGTGCCGCTGATATTGGGTGAGCCGGAAGCGGAAGGCAGCCTGCGTGACGCGCTGGATGTACTGGCGGTGGGCGGATCGATCAATGATGATAAGCGCCTGAGCAGGCTTTTGCAGTCTGCCTGTAAGCATGCGGTAAAAGGCGGAGAGAATGTTCCCGTGGAAGCGCTGCGCGAGCTGGTCAAGGACATGCTGGTTATGGATGTCATGCCTACGTGTCCGCACGGGCGGCCGCTATTGTTGTCGCTTACAAAAAAAGAACTTGAGAAGCGTTTTGGGCGCGTACAGCCTTGAAGCCGCTCATTTTGTGTGTAACCGGCCCGACGGCGTGCGGCAAAACGGGGGTTTCGCTGGCGCTGGCGGCGCACTTGCCCATTGAGATCGTCTGCATGGACTCCATGCAGATTTACCGGAGCATGGATATCGGCACCGCAAAACCCACCGCGTCGGAAAAGGCCGTCTGCCCGCACCACATGCTGGATGCGGCGGCACCCACGCAACAATACTCTGTCGCGGCGTACGCCAGGGAGGCCAAAGCATGCATCGCCGGTATCCTGGATCGCTCGCGAGTCCCGGTACTGGTGGGCGGAACCGGGATGTATCTGCGCGCCCTGTCGCTGCCCATTCATTACGGTGGCATCAAGGGCGATGCCGCGATCAGGCGGCGCTATGAGAAGTTGGCTGACGAACAGGGAAATCAGAGCGTCCATGACATTCTTCAAACGAAAGACCCGGTCACGGCGCGGCGCCTTCATCCCAATGATCTACGCCGCGTGGTGCGCGCCCTGGAAGTGCATGAGATGACGGGTACGCCTTTGTCGGCACAAAAGATGCCGGGGTACGAAGAAGGCGACTACCGGATCTTGCCTTTCGTCCCCGAATGGGACAGGCCAACGCTGTACCGCCGCATCGATGAACGTGTGACAAAGATGATCGAGGAAGGATTGGCTGATGAAGTGCAGGCACTTTTAGACATGGGCGTTGACAAAAACGCACAGAGCATGCAGGGCCTTGGCTACAAGGAATTGATCCCTTATTTGTCAGGCGACACGCCTCTTGACGAAGCGGCAGAGTTGATCAGACTGCGCACCCGCCATTATGCCAAGCGCCAGCTGACCTGGCTGCGTGGCGACGAGCGTGTTCTTTGGATGGATGCTCAAGCGGGCACTGCGGCCATGGTGGATATCATCCTGGGGAAATACGAGGAAAACGTGCATGGACATTAAGCGCATCATTGAAGAAGCGCAGCGCGATTGCGCTGCACCGTTCAATAGACTGGATATGATCGAGGAAGAAAACACCGCCAGGGTGTTGGAGGCGTTTCGCGAATATCACGTGGCTGCGAGACATTTTTCCGGCACATCCGGCTATGGTTATGGGGATATCGGACGGGACACGCTGGAGGAAATCTACGCCAAACTGTTTAGGACGCAAGCAGCTATTGTCCGCCCCCAACTGACCAGCGGCACCCACACATTGTCCATGTGTCTTTTTGGCCTGCTGCTGCCGGGTGACCATCTGTTGTCGGCTACCGGTTCACCTTATGATACCATGCAAAGCGTGATCGGGTTTGGCAAAAACAATACGGGAACGCTTGCGGAAATGGGCGTTACCTACAGCGAAGCGCCCCTCAAGGAGGGCGAAATCGATCTTCCGACGGTTCTGTCCCTCATCCGGCGCGAAACCCGAGTCGTGCTTATGCAGCGCAGCCGCGGTTATGAGTGGCGAAAAGCCGTGCCGCCCGAAAAGATGGCGCCGGCGATAGATGCCATACACAAAATGCGCCCTGATATTTTCGTTATTGTGGACAATTGCTACGGCGAATTCACCACGCTTTGTGAGCCTTCCTTCTTTGGCGCGGACGCGATGGCCGGTTCTCTCATCAAAAATGTGGGCGGCGGTTTGGCGCCCACGGGCGGCTATGTCGTGGGCACCGAAAAAGCCATTCGCCGCATTGAAACGCGTCTCACGGCGCCCGGTATAGGCCGCGAAACGGGAAGTTACGCGTGTGGCTACCGCCTTTTTTATCAAGGGTTGTTTATGGCACCCCACACCGTCAAGCAAGCGCTCAAAACATCCGTGCTGGCGGCGCGCACGGCGGAAATAATGGGGCTCCGATCATCGCCCCGGTTTGACGATGAGAGGAATGACATTATCCAGGCCATCCGCATGGACAACCCGGAACGCCTTAAGGCTTTTTGCGAGGGCATTCAGGCCGCGTCGCCCGTGGACAGCTTTGCCGTGCCCGAAGCGTGGGACATGCCGGGATATGAAAATGAAGTGATCATGGCGGCGGGCACGTTTGTATCCGGCGCATCCATAGAACTCAGCGCTGATGCGCCCATGCGCGCGCCGTATGTCGCGTATCTGCAGGGTGGACTCACCTATGCGCACGGAAAATACGCGCTTGAACGCGCGCTGCGGTTAATGGCGGAGCGGGGACTGCTTTAGTCGCCGCTCCGTTTTGACATTTTCCGGGATTTTCTTGGACTCTTCCCGCAAACACTGACACAGGCCGCCTGCGATTATTCCTTGCTCAATTGCTCTTTCCAAAGCACATATTCTTTGCTCTTTCCAAAGTAAAACATATACTGCTGCAGCAACCCCGCGCCGCCCGGGTAATTTTGTTGCGGGAATCTTCCTCCGTATTCGATTTCTTCAATGCGGTTGATCCATACATCGCGCGGGAAGGCGTCCATGCGGTGGTAGCCAAAGAGCATAATGCAGTTGGCTACTTTCGTGCCTACCCCCGGGAAACGGCACAGGGCGTCGTGCAGTCCGTTATCGTCAAGATCATTTAGCGTCGCCAAGTCAATATCGCCGCGGGCCACCATTTGCGCGGTGGCGCTGATGTACTTGGCGCGGTAACCCAGTGAGCAGGTCTCAAGTTCTTCCGGGTCCGCCAGCGCCAGCGTTTGGGGCGTGGGGAAAGTGTGCCAGGGTGTGCCCAAAATCCTTTCGCCAAAGCGAACACACAGTTTTTCCACGCAGCATTTGATGGCGGGGATATTTTTGCGCTGCGAAATGATAAATGAAATGAGCGTTTCCCAAGCGTCCTGCCGCAAAATGCGCATACCATGCGAAAAACGCACCGCTTCGGACAAAAATAGATCCTCGGGAGGGACGCGGGCCATTAGCGGGGCATAGTCGCTATCCAAATCAAAGTACCATCGCCATACGCCATCGAACGCCGCCTTGTCGCAGCTGAACCGGAACTCTCCCGGGGCCGTTTCCTGCACGCTGACCCATTGATCTGCGTGCAGGACTCTGCACGTCCCGTCCGGCATCATATTCATGCGAAAACACTGCCCGCTGTCCGCTGTGCGCCGCAAATCAAGGCCCTCAATTGAGGCAGTAAACATAGCGTCATTCATGCTAAACAGTATATCATCCTTTCCCCTTGGGGCAAAGCCGTCAACTTTACACCCCTCCCCGGTCTATGTTATACTCCGTGCGTATATGTGGAATTGAGGAGGGGGTAAGCGCGTTGGACTGTTACAGACTATCGCTCAGGGGCGAAGTTCCCCTACATGGTGAAACCTATGTATCGGGCGGTAAGAACACGTCACTGGCTGTCATTCCCGCTGTGCTGCTAAGCGACGAACCTTGCACGATCGAAAACCTGCCGGACATCGAAGATGTCCATGTTTTATATAGAATTCTCCTGCGCATAGGCGCAAAAGTGGACTATACGCCCGAAGAAAAAAAGATGGTCATCGATCCCAGGACGGTGCACACCACGGTGGTACCATTTGCTTTCTCGCAGCAGATGCGCGCCAGCTATTACATGATGGGCGCTTTGTTTGGCCGCTATGGCGAAGCAGAAGTAGGTTATCCCGGCGGATGCGATATCGGCAGTCGCCCCATCGACCAGCACATCAAGGGCTTCAGTCTGCTGGGCGGCGAGATCACCGATGAAAACGGAATGATCAAAGTTAAAGGGAGTCTCTTTGGGACGGTCGTCAACTTTGATATGATCACAGTGGGCGGGACCATCAATGTTATGCTGGCGGCGTCCCGCGCCCAAGGCAATACCATATTGATGAATGCCGCAAAAGAACCGCACGTGGTTGACGTGGCAAACCTTCTGAACTCCATGGGTGCGAGCATCAGGGGCGCGGGGACGGATACCATCCGTATCAGGGGTGCCAGCCATCTGCACGGCACCACTTACACCGTCATCCCCGACCAGATAGAAACCGGCACGCTGATGATCGCCGCGGCGGCTACCCGCGGGGACGTGCTGATTCGTGGATGCATTCCTACGCATATGGAAGCGTTGACGGCGAAGCTGCTGGAAATGGGCGTTTTTGTCAACAATCAGGACGATATGATCCGTGTCCGCATCAACAAGGGACACCGTGCCATCAAGCTCAGTACGCAGGAGTATCCGGGGTTTCCCACAGATTTGCAGCAACCCATGAGCGCGATGCTGACGCGTGCCGGCGGGCACAGCGAAGTGATTGAGAACATTTTCGACAGTCGCTTCAAACATTTGGATGAAATGCGCCGCATGGGCGCGAAAGTGACCATTTCCGGCAAAACCGCTTATATTGAAGGTGTGCCCGAACTGCGCGGTGCACCCGTAACGGCGACTGATCTGCGCGGCGGGGCAGCACTGGTGATAGCGGGGCTCATGGCCAAGGGCATCACTGAAGTGTATTCTCCCGAATTTATCGACCGCGGCTATGAGCATCTGGAGCGCAAGCTGGCAGCTTTGGGCGCGGACATGCGCCGCGAAAAGGTAGAGTGATGGAGGGATATTTTGGGCAGTGCGTTTGAAGTGTTGGGCATTGCGCCGACGGATGACAAGCAAGCGGTGCGCTGCGCGTATCACACGCTGGTCAAAAAGTATCATCCCGACAGATTTACCGACCCCGGGGAGCAGGCCATCGCGCAGCAAAGGCTGATCGAGCTTAATCTTGCCTACGAAAAAGCCATCAAGCTGACCGAACAACGTACCGTGGGCTTTCATACGGTACCGGCTCAGCAGGCCAAGGCGTTCGCCCGGAGGCTCCTTGAACAGATGGAACCGGAAAGTGCGCTAAGGCAATTGGCGCGGGCGGACGGCAAGGATGAAGAGTGGTATTACCTGGAAGGCCTCATGATGATGCAATTGCGTCAGTGGGCAGCCGCGCATCAGAGCTTCAGGGAGGCTGTGCGCCGCTCGCCCGAAAACATGACTTATCGCCGAGCCGCGCTGAATGCGGCATTGGCTGTCAAGAGGAACGGCAACGTCGTTTTCCGCGTTATCGACTGGTGCGACAACAAGCTAAAAAGGAGCCGCCGATCGTGATGCAGGAGCCTTTGCCTTACACCATCGTCAGAAGCAAGAGACGATCGATGGCTCTGGAAGTGACAAGGAACCGCCAGATCATTGTGCGTGTTCCTTTTTTTGTGACGGACGGGCAAGCCCGCGACTTTGTCTTAAGCAAGCAAGACTGGCTCAAGAAACACATGCAAAAGCCTCTTGCGTTCAGGCAGGAATACACGGAAGAAGAGATCACGGATTTTAGGCAACGGGCACTAAAGCAGTTGCCCGAGCGCGTTGCTTTTTATGCGGAAAAAATGGGGGTACAGCCAACGGGCATTGGCGTGACGCGCGCGCGTACCCGCTACGGCAGCTGTTCTGTTAAAAAACGCCTCAATTTTTCTTGTTTCCTATTGGCAAGTCCGCTTGCAGCGGTGGATTACGTGGTAGTGCATGAACTATGCCACCTTATTTACATGAACCATGGCAGGGGCTTCTATGATTTGCTTTCGCGTGTCCTTCCCGATTGGCGCGAGAGAAAAAGGGCCCTTGTTCCCATCCCCTAAACGCGTTTTCGGTGTTTCCGCCAGTCTGCTGCGAGGTTCCACGCCGGCACCAGAAAAAGGTAAAATGCAAAACCGATCGCTGCGGTGGGTGCGCCTACGGTTTCAAGCGGGACGGAACTGGCAATGGACCAGGGGATCATGGCGGCGATCAGGATGGCGCTGTCCTCAAGGTAGAGCGCCAGATCCGACTCGTTTTTCACGCTGTCATGGCTTAGTTGGTGAACCAGCATGACCAGCAGTGTCTGGTTAAAACAAATAAGGGAAGTGAATACGGAGGCCGCCGTCACGCCGCCAAAGGGCGTGGTTTTTTTGCTCCATTTGGCCACGATCTTCTTGGCGCCGTCCAAAAGCCCCGTCCCTTCAAAAAGACCTGAGTACGTCGCCGACAGGAGCACGATAACCGCCGTACGCACCATGGACACGACGCCTCCGCCGTTCAACATGGCCGCCAGTGCGGGATCATCCGCCCGGTAGCCCACTATCAGCGTCCGCGCGATCATACCCGGACTCTCGCGCTGCACAAACAGGCAAATCAGGACGCCGATCAAAACACTGATCGCCATTGCGAAGCGCGCGCGTACCCGAAAAAAAGCCAGGATTATGATGGCAGCCGCGGGAAGGATCGTAACAGGGCCCAGAACAAAGTGCGGTACGAACGAGGCGTCCAGATCCGGCGTTGCAGCGTTGTCCAGCGCGCCCAGACCCAAAAAATAATATAGGGAGCAAGTTATCAAAAACGGCATCCAGGAGGATTTCAGCATGCGCTTGATATTGCTGTAAATGTCCGTGTCGGTCAGCGTAGCGACCAGCAAAGCACTGGTGGAAATAGGGGAACAGCGGTCCCCTACAAAAACGCCGGATAAAATGGCACCGCCCATGTAGGCGGGATTGATCCGCATGGCGCTGCCTACCGACATGCAGATGACGCCCACGGTGGCGGCGCTGGCAAACGCGGAACCAAACAGCGTGGATACCACGGAACACAGCAGAAACGTCACCAGTACGAACGCCAACGGGGTAAAAAAACGCGCCGCCTGCAACGCGATATAGGGCACCGTGCCTGCCATGCGCCATACAGCGGTAAGCATGCCGATATAGATAAACGTAAAAAGAATTGTCCTAATGCGGGAGACGCCCTCCAAGGACAGAGAGAACAGCTTTCGCGGCGGGATTTTCTTGTGCAGTCCATAGGCGAAAAACAGTGCCCAGCCGCACGCCAATGCCCACAATATGGAGAAATTAAGCGTCAGACTGAGCACCAATACAAGGATGAAAAGACTCAGGGTGAGTATCGCTGCCATGTGCTTTCCCCCTCGCTCTTCTTTCTTGGGCAATTATAGCCTCAAAGACAATGTGCAGTCAACGCATACTATTGACAGTCGCGACGCTGTCTTGCTATAATTACTTTGAAGTTCAAAGTAACTTGGAGGGATGACGCATCTACGAGGCACAGGTCAATCGGTTTTTGGTGGAAGTTTTTCACAGGATCCTGCGAATTGAAGAAACGACGCTGCTAAAGCGCGGCCAGGCCGATTTGTCCGTTCGCGAAACGCATGTCATCGAGGCGGTTTGCCTCATGCAGGCTGAGAATAAGTCCGGCGCGTCCGAAATTGCATCGTTTCTTGGCATTACTCCGGGCAGCCTCACAACGGCGGTCAGTGTGCTTGTCAAAAAGGGTTACCTGGAGCGCGGCAAAGACGTGAGGGATGGGCGCCGCGTCATGATCACAGCCACCAAGGCGGGACGGGAAGCCAATGCGCTGCATGCCGCTTTTCATCAGGAATTGGTTGCGCAGGCACTGCAACATCTCAATGATCGTGAAAAGGAGCAGCTCCTTCTTGCGCTACGCAAACTGACGGCATTCTTCCAGACATTACAGGAAAAGGAGTACGAAAAATGATCCACATTATTACCGACAGCACCAGCGATATGACCCATGAAGAGGCGGCAGAGCTCAAAATCGCAAAGGCGCCCCTGACAGTACATTTTGGGGATACAGCTTACAGCGATGGCGTGGATATCACGCCGGATGCTTTCTATAAGCTTTTGTCTGAGGGGAAAGATTTGCCCACTACTTCGCAGGCACCGCCCGCGGCGTTTGAAGAATTGCTCAAGCCCATATTGGCAAAAGGCGATGAGGCGGTCATTGTCACTATTGCTTCCGCCTTGAGCGCCACCTATCAATCAGCCGTCATCGCCACCCAAAACGCGGCGCCGGACAAAGTTCACATCGTTGACTCCCGCACCGCTTCAGGAGGCCTTGCGCTGCTGCTGCGCCATGCTGCGCGCATGCGCGACAGCGCTCAGTACACCGCAGGGCAAATAGCCGACGAACTTCGCGAACTGGGCCCCCGTGTCGTCATTTACGGCGCGGTGGATACCCTTAAGTATCTTTGGAAGGGCGGTCGCGTCAGCCGCGGCAAAGCTGTCATGGGAAATCTGCTGAACGTGACGCCGGTGGTAATGGTGAGGGACGGCGCCATTTCTGTTGCGGACAAGGCGCGCGGAGAAAAAGGTTCCCTTAAAACCATGCTGCGCCTGTTTGAAAACAGCAAGCCGGACTTGGAGTATGGCGTAGCATTCATGCACGGCGACGTGCCCGAGCGAATGGAGCGCTATATTGAAGCATTCCAGCCTGTTTTGGACGGTACAGCGGTTTACCGCGCTCGCCTGGGCAGCGTGATCGGCACACACACGGGGCCCGGCATTGTCGCCATGGCCTTCATCAACCGCGAATAGAAACGACTGTAAGAAAGCGAGCGCCGATCTCAAGCGGCGCCCGCTTTTTTGTGCACCTTCATTTGGAAAATCTCGATCCTTGCTTCACGGAGCAGCTTTGCGCGGAGCGCCTCTTTCCAGGGATGGCCGCATCTTCGAGGCATCCAGATGCATCGTCCAGGAAACTGCGAAGTCCGAAATAAGATAATCTCACTGAGGAACAAACATCGTCCCCTTGTTCTCCATGCTTAAGAAACAGACAAGCGCCTTAGCTTTGATGCGATAGGAGCGGCGGTCATGCTTTGCATCGGGCATCTGTGGATAACCAATATGGGTGCTTCGCGATTCACTGCGTCCTGATGACTGATGCTCTCGAGCGGTGCGTTGACTTTTGCTGATTCACCTTGCTGCGTAAGGATGACAATTGATAACCTGGTTCCCGGATGGAACGACATGGCCTCCTCGCAAATAGATGGGCAATATCACTTGACTTTTCTTTCCGTGATGGCTTTTCCAAGTCATCTAAAAAATGGCGAGAATCTGGATTTGTGCGTGACAGATCATGAACAGGTGTCTTGACGCATAATGTACTGACTGGTATGATTATAATAACAAAAGGGCAGACACGCTGCTTGACCCGAATATTGGAGGAGGTATTAACATGAAAAGACTGTTAGGGTTCCTGTTGGTGATGGTGATGCTCCTGCTGTTTGTTTCATTGCCTGCATCAGCTGAGGTCACCGAGATTCAATTCTGGACATGGCGTCCTGAAGATGCCGGATTCTACGACGAAATCATCAGTCAATTCGAACACGCTAATCCCGACATCAAGATTACACAAAATCCCATAAAGAACACGGAATACAACACGATTTTATCAGCTGCCCTGGCAGGAGACAGCGCGCCGGATGTCTTCATGTCACGCGCTTACGGCGGATTGCAGACATTCGCGGACTCGGGTTATATGTTGGCGTTAGACGATCTTATCCCCGAACTGATGCAATTTGACGAAGCCAAAAAGATGGGTGCGAGGTCAATCACTGATGGCAAGATGTATGGTGTACCGGCAGTCAGTCAGACTATGCTTTGTTTCTATAATACGAAAGTATACGCGGAATTGGGTCTGAATGTGCCCCAGACTTGGCAAGACTTCATCGCAAATCTTGAGGCGACGAAAGCTGCTGGCTACGATGCGCTCGCTAACGGCACAAAGGAAGGCTGGTGCTGTGAATTCTTGTTTGGTGGGGGTTGTTCGTCCCTACATGGCGGCGTCGATTTCTATAATAAAGTCATCAGCGGTGAAACGACCTTTCTGGATCCGGTTTTTGTGAACGCGGTTAATGAAATGCTGACGTTAGCTCCATATATGCCAGTAATGTATGAAGGTGTTGCGTACACCGATATGCAGGCGAGTTTCATCAACGAAATGAGCGCTCATTTTATTGGTGGCTCTTATGAAGCAGGTTACTTCCAAGCGCAGAATCCTGACCTTGATTTTGATATTTTTGCGGTGCCGGGCTATACTGAGGCTGATCCGGCGTACGTTGCTGTCTATGCAGATATGAACTTTTCCATCGCGGCAACCAGCAAGAACCAGGAGGCGGCCATCAAGTTTGTCAAGTTCTTGGCAACACCCGAGTTTGGCAATCAGGTTGTGGCTGACTTAGCAATGGTCTCATCTGTGCCTGGCGTGGATGTGTCCGCTAATCCATTCATAGCGAAAGTTCTGGAGCTGCAAAAGAATAGCACCCCCTATATTTTCCTGGTTGGGTTCCGCTATAATCAGCCCACGGGCTCCTCGCTTTTCCAAGCGGCTGCCCAGGGGCTGATGACCAACACGTTGACAGCGGAAGAAGTCTGCAAGCAGGTGCAGGAAGGCATTGCAACCTACTACGAGCCTTTCCAAAAGTAATTTCGTTGAAGGGAGAGGAGCGTATCCCTCTCCCTTTTGTTATTATGTTTGAAGTACGGAGGGGAATGGTGTGAGGACAAAGAAAAGACTGAAGAAGGCAGGATGGATCGCTTTTTTTGTTACACCTGCCCTTGGGGTTGTCTTTGCGTTCATTCTGCTTCCTCTGTTTATGTCGCTGTTCAACAGCTTGTTCAGTTGGAACCAGCTGATTAGAAGTGATTATACTGGCTTCAGGAATTTCGAAAGACTTTTTTTTACTTATCCATACCAAGAGCGTTTCTTCAATGCTCTTGGCAATAACGTCAAGTGGTTCGTTCTTACCATGATCGTTCAAAATGGTGCCGGTCTTCTCTTTGGCTATGTGTTGAGCAAGGGGATAGCCGGCAGCAGTATATATAGACGCATTTTCTTTATTCCCGTGTTGTTCTCCATTGCCGCAGTTGGTTTTTTGTGGGGGCTGTATCTGCGTCCCAACGGTATGGTCAACGCATTGCTGCAGCTGACAGGTTTGGGCGAGTATGCAAGCGCATGGCTGGGCAACGCATCAACTGCAACGTATTCGATTATCATTGTCAATATTTGGCGGTGGGTCGGTTTTCCATCGTTGGTGTTTCTAACAGCGATCAATAGTGTGCCTTCCGAATGCACCGAGGCGGCTTACCTGGATGGATCCAGCGAATGGCAGATGTTCAGGCATATTGTATTTCCACTGATTATCCCTTCTGTTACGATTATTACGATATTGACCGTTATCGGAAGCTTGAATGTTTTTGAGCAGGTCTATACTATGGCTGGTTTGGACGGTGCACCCAATTACGCCACAGACACTATTGGAACGCTGTTCTATCGTACCGCCTTTGGATCAGTAGATTCAGGTGCTCCTGAAATTGGCATCGGTTCGGCCGTTGCGGTGGTTATTTATGTAATGACTTTTGGAATCTCGCTATTCTCCATCATGGTAACCAGATCAAGGGAGGTGGAGATGTAGTGAATACCATGCGTTTCCGGTACGCGTCTTTGGAAAAGAAAGCATTCATCATATTCATACAAATCATCATGATTGGTTATGTTGTGCTGATTCTCTACCCGCTTTTCAATATGATTATGTCGTCTTTCAAATCTACCCGTGATATTATGCGGTTTCCGTTTTCTCTCCCAAAGGCCTTTGATTTTTCCAATTATGTCTCAGCTTGGGTGGACAAGGGGTTTAGCGGATATTTTCTCAATAGTCTGTATTACACATTGGTTTCAATGGCTTTTGTTGTGCTTTTTGGATCCATGGCTGCTTTCGGCGTTTCCCGATATATTTTCAAAGGAAACACGCTGCTGTACATGCTGTTTTTGAGCGGAATCATGCTGCCACTGAAGGCGGCCGTCATCCCCTTGTTTCAGATCATCAAGGGGTTCGGGATCATGGACAGTCCGTTGTCTGTGATATTCATCTTCATTGCTATGGGGATCCCGTCCACAGTGTTCATCCTGTCTGGCTTTATGAAAACAATTCCCGCTGCACTTGAACAGGCGGCTCGCATTGACGGTGCAAGCGAATTGAGGATTTACAGCCAGATTGTAATGCCCATCTGTATGCCTTCCGTGGCACTTGTTGTGATATATAATGCAGTGCCTATTTGGAACGAATTCTTCTTTCCTCTGGTGTTCTTGCAGAAAGACAGGCTGAAAACGTTGCCCGTTGGGCTGTCCTCATTCATTGGGCAACATTCCACGAATTGGGCCTTGCTGTTTACGGGTCTTAGCATAGCGATTGTACCGATGTTATTGATGTATCTATTCATGTCGAAGTATTTCATCAAGGGTATGACGGCGGGAGCCGTTAAGTAGGGAGGAAGACACGTGAACAGGGCGGACATGGTACGATACCAAACGCTCTACCGCAATGAGCTGTTTGATTCAGTCATACCGTTTTGGCTGAATCATTCGTTGGATTGTGAAAATGGGGGCTATTACAGCTGCCTCGACAGGAATGGTACGGTATTTGACACCGACAAATACGCTTGGATGCAAGGCAGGGAAATCTGGATGTTTTCGAAGCTTTGTTCCATTTATGGCAAGAAACAGAATTGGCTCGATGCCGCTGCCCTTGGCGTTGATTTCATGCGGACACACGGTCGGTCTGAGAATGGCGATTACTACTTTGCCCTGGACAAAGAAGGCAATCCCTTGACGGCACCTTACAATATTTTCACGGATTGCTTTATGTGTGTAGCATTTGCAGAGTATTTTCGTGCAAGTGGCGACAAACAGGCGGGCGAAGAAGCGGTCGAGATTTATCGCCGCATACAGGAGCGTAAGGATAATCCAAAGGGGGTTTGGACCAAGGGAATTGCATCAACGCGCAATCTGAATGGTATGGCGTTCCCAATGATTCAGATGATGATGGCACGTGAGTTGCGAGGCTTGATTCCGCAAGAAACGCTATTGCCGATCATCCACAGAAATTTGGATGTTTTCTTTAGCCTGCACGTTGACCGGAATCGCAAACGCGTTTTTGAGCGTGTGCTCCCCGATGGGGGACGGTTACTCAGTGTGATGGAGGGGCGGCTTCTCAATTCCGGACACGCCCTGGAGATTCTGTGGTTTGTTATGGACTTAGCCGATTCCGTGCTTCAGGATCAAAAGATGGTGGAGGATTGTGCAGATATCATGCTGTGGTGCGTAGAGAGCGGATGGGACAAGGAACATGGCGGCCTTTTCTACTATCAGGACTATTATGGGTATCCGACGGACAAAATCGAATCCGATATGAAGCTCTGGTGGGTACATAACGAGGCTGTTTTAGCTATGTTGCTTGCCACCAAACTGACGGGCAGCACTCTTCATGAAGTATGGTTCAGGAGGCTGAACGACTATAGTTTCGATCATTTTGCCGATCGCGCGTTTGGTGAATGGTTTGGTTATCTTGACCGCCAAGGCAAACCCGCATTTGGCCTGAAAGGTGGGAAGTGGAAAGGCTTTTACCATTTGCCGCGTATGTTGATGACTTGTGAAGGATGGTTGCGGGACATGATGGAGCAGACATCAATCAATACCTGAGGCGGAAAGCAGATGCCAAACTTTCAAAGAGCCGCATGCTGTCTGCCCATGTTCGATCTTGTCCCACTGCAATGCGAAGCGGAGGATGCTAATGCGAGTTCTATTCGGTTTTTTGTTGTTTGCCATTCGCCCGCACTTTACAATTTGCTCAAAACTGGTATAATGGCAAGGCGTTGAAGAGGACGGGCGGGGAACAGGGCGTCCAAGCGAGCCGGGGCGGGTGCAAGCCCGGCGGCGACTACCTTGCCGGATCACCTTGGAGCATCGGATCATATCCGCGTCGGCCCGCGTTACAGGGCAAGAGCCGGGCGCGTAGCGCCAATTTGGGTGGTACCGCGGATCACATTCCGTCCCATTGTGGGATGGATTTTTTAATTGGAGGAGATACTATGTATCAAAAGGTTCCTACGGATATGAATTTCGCCCTTCGCGAAAAGGAAGTATCCCGGTTCTGGAAAGACAGCGAGATCATGGAGAAGAGCTTTCACCTGCGTGATGGCAGCGAGCGCTTCACCTTTTACGATGGGCCGCCTACGGCAAACGGGCGTCCGCACATCGGCCATATTATTACGCGTGCCATGAAGGACCTTATTCCCCGCTATCGCACCATGAAAGGCAAGAGCGTACTGCGCATTGCCGGGTGGGATACCCACGGCCTTCCGGTGGAACTGGAAGTGGAAAAAAAGCTGGGACTCAACGGCAAGCCCGATATCGAAAAATACGGCATTGAGCCGTTTATCCAGGAATGCAAAAAGAGCGTATGGAAGTACCTCAACGAGTGGCAGGATATGTCCGAGCGCGTCGCCTATTGGCTGGACATGGAGCATCCTTATGTCACCTACCACGACACCTACATAGAAAGCGTGTGGTGGTCCATCAAGCAAATTGCGGATAAGGACCTGCTTTACAAGGGGCACAAGGTCGTGCCTTTTTGCCCGCGCTGCGGAACGGCGCTCTCCTCCCACGAAGTGGCGCAGGGCTACAAAGAAGTGACCGATGATTCCGCCTATGTAGGTTTTAAAGTGAAGGATCAGAAAGACACATACCTCCTGGCCTGGACGACAACGCCGTGGACGCTGCCCAGCAACGTGGCGCTGTGCGTGAATGACAAGGAAGATTACCTCTGGTTTGAACTGGACGGCAAGACCCTGATCATGGCAAAAGCGCTTGTGGTCACGGTGTTTTCCGCGGAGGACGCGGAGCGCATCAAAAAGATCAAAACCGTTAAGGGCGTCGACTTGGTCGGAACGGCGTATGAACCACTCTACCCCCTGGTCACCCCGCGCGAAAAAGCATGGTACGTGGTCAGCGACCCTTACGTTTCCTTGTCTGACGGTACCGGCATTGTGCATATCGCCCCGGCGTTTGGTGAAGATGACGCGCGTATCGGGCGGCAAAACAACCTGCCTTTTGTTCAGTTGGTCAACACACAGGGTGAATTTATCCAAGGGACCCCGTGGGAGAATGTCTTTGTTAAGGACGCAGATCCCCTTATTTTTGAGGACCTCAAGACGCGCGGGCAGCTGCTCAAAAAAGAGCCGTACACACATAATTACCCGCACTGCTGGCGATGCGATACGCCGCTCATCTATTACGCCCGCAGCGGCTGGTTTGTCCGAATGACGCAGGTCAAGGATGATTTGGTCAGGAACAACCGATCCATCCAGTGGTACCCGGAAAATATCAAAGAAGGCCGCATGGGCAATTTCGTTGAAAACGTAGTTGACTGGGCCTTGTCGCGCGAGCGCTATTGGGGTACGCCCCTGCCGGTGTGGCTGTGCGACTGCGGGCATATGCACGTAGTCGGCTCCAAGGAGGAACTTGAAAGCATGTCCGTTGCGCCTCTGGATCTCCCCGAGCTTCACCGCCCGTGGATCGACAAAGTGGTGCTTAGGTGCCCCGCGTGCGGGGACGACATGCATCGAACCCCGGAAGTCATTGATTGCTGGTATGATTCCGGTGCCATGCCCTTTGCGCAATGGCATTATCCCTTTGAGAATAAGGACAAATTCCACGATACCTTCCCGGCGGATTTCATTTCGGAAGCCGTGGACCAGACACGCGGGTGGTTCTATTCCCTCTTGGCAATTTCCACCGTGGTCTTCGGGCAGTCATCCTATAACAGCTGCCTGGTGCTGGGACACGTACAGGACAAAGACGGCCGCAAGATGAGCAAACACTTGGGGAACGTGATTGACCCGTGGGATGTGCTGGATAAGCAGGGCGCGGACGCCGTGCGCTGGTATTTCTACACTGCGGGCGCGCCGTGGCTGCCCAGCCGCTTTTATGATGAGGCGGTTTCTGAAGGCCAGCGCAAGTACATGAGCACCCTGTGGAACACCTATGCTTTCTACATACTCTACGCGCAGATCGATTCCTTTGTGCCCAAAGAGCATCCCCTTGATAAGGTTCAGCTGTCCCTTATGGACAAGTGGATCCTCAGCCGCCTCAACTCCGTTATCAAGCTGGTCGATGAAGGCCTGGAAGACATGCGTATCCCCGAGTCCGCCAATGCCATCCAGGAATTGGTGGAGGATCTGAGCAACTGGTACGTCCGCCGCAGCCGCAGCCGCTTCTGGGGCAAGGGCATGGCGGGGGATAAGGAGGCGGCATTCGCCACTCTGGCGCACGTGCTGACCCAGGTTACCCTGCTGACCGCGCCATTCACGCCTTTCATGGCGGAGGCGATTTACCAGAACATGGTGCGCGAAGTGGACAAGGACGCGCCGGAATCCGTGCACCTGAGCGATTTTCCGGTGTGTGACGAAAGTCTCATCAATACCGCGATGGAACAGCAGATGCGCGCGCTGATGGATGTCATCCAGCTGGGCCGTGCCTGCCGCAACCTGGCGAACCTTAAAAACCGCCAGCCCGTCAGCCGCCTGTTGGTGCGCGGGGCAGCGTTTGACAAGCCCTATGCGGATCTCGCCAAGGATGAGCTGAACGTTAAGGAGATCATTTTTACAGACGATCCTGCCCAGTTCAACGGCTATCATCTTAAGCCGCAGCTGCGCGTGCTGGGACCCAGGTACGGCAAAAAACTGGGACAGATCTCTGCCGCGCTGGACAAAATGGACGGTACTGAGGCGGTCGCCGCGTTTGACCGGGGCGAAACCGTTACCTTGTCGCTGGAGGGCGAAAGCATCGTTTTGAGCGCGGACGATGTTTTGGTGGAAGTGGTACAAAAACCGGGCCTCATGGCACAGGAAGACAGGGGGATCACGGTGGCCTTGGATACGGTGCTCACGAGCGAACTGGTGGAGGAAGGGTATGCGCGTGAAGTCATTTCCAAACTTCAGACCATGCGCAAGGATGCCGGCTTTGACATTGTGGACCGTATCCACGTATCCTGTGAAGGCGACGAGGAACTAAAGGCTGCCCTGACCCATTGGAGCGCGACGGTAAAAGACGTAACACTGGCCACGTCGTTTACCTTTGGGAACCCGCCCGAAGGGTCTTATGCGCAGACCTGGGACATCAATGGAAAACAAGTCACTTTGAGCGTCATAAAGGCGTAGCAGCCTTCAGGCCCGGACCAAAGCGTCCGGGTTTTCTTTTTTGTCCGGGGCATTGAGCAGCACGATACAAAGCGTAATGATAAGGCCGCCCAGAAGCATATTGATGCGGAAGAGTTCAAGCCCGAGCAGCACTGAAAAAAGCGAACCAAATATGCTTTCCATGGACAGCGTTACCCCGGCAACAGGAGGGGCGACATATTGCTGCGCCTTGGTTTGCAGGAAATAGCACAAGCACGTGGAAAAAAGCCCGAGATAGAGCGCGGGCAGAGCGCCCCCCTGCAATTGCGCCATCGTCATACCTTCTTTTGACAACAACAGCGAAATGACAGAAAGCACGGCGCTGAAGGACAGCTGCCAGAAGTTGATGTGCACCGCGTCGTCAAAGCGGCAGACAAGACCCAGATACACAATGTGCAGCGCAAAGAGCAAGGCGCACGA
>LFTR01000084.1:3739-17960 GCA_001513425.1 Clostridiales bacterium DTU024 | reverse complement strand
AGAATGGAGCAAATAAATACCTTGCGCGTGGGGCGCTTTCTCAGCGCGATCCAGAGTATCAGCGGTATCATGACCACGTTGGTGGCGGTGATAAAGGCGGCATTTGAGACGGACGTCCTGCTTTGTCCCAGAATCTGCGCCATGAACGCACCAAAGAGAATAAAGCCCGCGCCGATACCGTGCAGCGCCTGTTTACGTTTGAAAGGCAAGAGTTTCTTGCGAAAAATGAGTCCCATGGCAAGCGCTCCGATGCCGAACCTGAGCGCCATGATGCTCTGTGCGCTTAGATTTGCGCGCAGAGCGTATTCAGTGGCAATGAAACCGCCGCCCCAGAAAACCGCCACCAGAAGCAGCGCCGCGGTTGCGAGCCTGTTGTGCTTTTTGTTGCCGGTCATGCTTTTTTCACATACGCGCTGACAGATCCGCCCTTGCAGGGGAAGACAGCCGTGCCGTCCTCGTCCAACGTAATGGTTGCATTGTCATCGACAAAAAGAGCCTGCCACGTACTGCCGGCGTGCTTGGTGCCAAGGCTCATGCTTAGGCCGGCTTCATCCGCGGTATTGAGGACGACCGCCAAACCGCTGTTCTCGTGCCTCTCATCACCCAACCGTACCCAGCCGATAAGCGTGGGGCTGTCAAAGTAATCCACCTGCTCTCCGTACGCGTAAAGGCGGCGCAACGACAAAAGCACGTCCAGCATGCCGCGTTTGCCGGGGATGGAAGCCGGTCCGCCGATGCCGTAATAGTCCCCGTAGAAGACAGTGGGGTAGCCGTCTTGCCTGAGCAGGATCAGCGCATAGGCTAATGGCTTGAACCAGTCCTGTACCCAGCTTTCCAGCGCTTGTCCGGGCTGCGAATCATGGTTATCCACAAACGTGGCCGTATTTAAAGGGTCGCTTCGCACCAGCGTATCGTCAAAAATGGTCCTCAAGTCATAGTCGCGGCCTTTGTGGGAGGCTTCCGCCATGCGGTAGTGCAGCGGCACATCAAACAAAGCTGTCATATCCTTGGTTTCGGCGAGATACCGGGTCAATTGTTCCAATGAATGGGCCCAGTATTCGCCCACGATATAGAGGGGTCTGTCGGCAGCCAGACGCGCGTGCCTGACAAAGGCGCCCATGAAACCCGCGTCGATGTGCTTGACCGCATCCAGACGCATGCCGTCAAAGCCTGTTTCTTTCAGGAACCAATCGCACCACCTGAACGTTTCATCGATGACATCACGGTTGCGGTAGTCTATGTCCGCAAACATAAGATAATCGTAGTTGCCCTTTTCGTCGTCTACGCGGTTTGAGAAATCCTTATTGTCGCCCAAAATGCGATACAGCCCCATGTTGCCTGTTCTCTGGTCGTAGTTGACTGCCGTAAAGTGCTGAAAATTCCACTGGAACGGCGAATACTTGCCCTGCCTTCCCGGGAAAGTGAAGCGCGTCCACCCTTCTATGTCAAAAGGTTCGCTTATCTGCTGATCGCGGTTGTTTTCGTCCACTTTGACGACGCGAAACACTTCTTTTTCATCCGCGCCCGCTTTGTGGTTGAGTACCACATCCGCATACGCCTTGATTCCCTGAGAGTGCAATGCGGCGATGGCCTCCGACAGCTGTCCTTTTGTGCCGTATTTCGTGCGTACTGAGCCCCTTTGATCGAACTCGCCCAGGTCGTACAAATCATAGACGCCATATCCCACATCGTTTGTGCCAGTGCCCTTGCAGGGCGGAGGCATCCAGACGCCGCCCACGCCCAGTTCCTTCAAGTGGCGCGCGTCATCTTTCAACCGCTGATAGTGCTGTCCGTCATCCGGCAATTCCCACTCAAAATATTGCATAAGAACGTAATTATCCGGTTCCTCTTCCCACGCCACCAAATTGGAGAGCTGCACACCCTTTTGCAAAGCCAAGGCTTCCGCTTTTTCCTGAACGATGTTCTCTTTGCCTTGCGGCAGCGTTTCCCATATCTCCTTGTGGATCGTATCCGCCAAATGACCTGCGATCTCTTTCCTGTCGGGCATTTCTTTAAACCTCCTCTTTATTGAGGGCCGCTGCCATTATAGCTGATACGACGCAAAAAGATAAGCTCCGGTGAAAGGCTGCAGCTTCGCAAGGCTTTCTTGGCCTTTCCTTAATGGCGTTTACATACGGGCGAGGCATCCCTATAATGGGTGTGTGCCGTGATCCATGTCCCCGCGCCGGGCGCGGAGCACACGGCAGAAGCATGGAAGGGACTCCACGTGATGGAAAATCAAGACTATTTTGAGGGCCTGCAGACTGAAGCGTCCGGTGCCGCCGCACGGGATTTGGATACCCTGTCGCCGCTTGCGGCAGCCCGTGTAATGAATATGGCGGAGGACGGCGTTACTGCGGCGATCGAAAAGGCGCTGCCGCAAATCGCACAACTGGTGGAAAAGATATCAGGCGGATTCACGCGCGGGGGACGCCTGATCTATGCGGGCGCGGGCACCTCCGGGCGACTGGGCGTGCTGGACGCATCCGAATGTCCGCCTACCTTCGGGGTCAGGGAGGACGTGGTCGCGGGCATCATTGCGGGAGGCGATGCAGCCCTTCGCAGCGCCGTCGAAGGCGCGGAGGACGATGAGGAACAAGGCCGCGAAGCGCTCAGGCATCTGCGCGTCACGCACAATGATACCGTTGTCGCAATTTCCGCCAGCGGATGGGCGCCGTGGTGCGTGGGGATACTCAAACAGGCGGCGGAAGACGGCGCGTACCCGGCGGCGTTGGTGTGTAACGAGGATACGGTGTTGGCCAAGCACGCCAAAACAGTCATCACGGTTGTAACGGGGCCTGAGATCCTGGCGGGTTCCACGCGCCTGAAAGCCGGCACTGCCACCAAAAGGGTGCTCAACATGCTGTCCACACTCAGTTTTATCCGCATCGGAAAAGTATATGGGAGCTTGATGGTGGATGTGAAGCTTACCAATATCAAGCTGCGCGCCCGTGCCAAGCGCATAGTGGCGCAAGCTGTTAAAGTGGATGTTTTGGAAGCGGAAAGGCTGCTGACCTTGTCCAAAATGCAGGTCAAGGAAGCGATCGTCATGGGAATTCTGGGCTGCGGCCTGGAAGAAGCCAAGCAGCGGCTTGAGCGCTCCGGCGGTTTTGTGCGCGGCGCGATCTAAAGGAGCAGTTCCGTCAATTGCTGCGGAACAGGGGACGCGCAGACGATTTCTTCGCCGGATAAAGGGTGCCGGAACCAAAGCCGCGCAGCGTGCAGGGCAAAACGTCCCGGCAGGCGTGTGTCTTCCTCGCCATATAGGTAGTCGCCCACAATGGGATGCCCCAAAGCCTCAAGATGCACGCGTATCTGGTGCGTGCGCCCGGTCTCCAGTTGGAGCTGCACCAAACTGGTTTTTTCGCCCGCCCGGATCACTTCGTAATGCGTGACCGATGGGCGGCCGGATTGGGAGACGCACCGCTTGACGCCTTCGCCCCTGCCGATGGGCAGCGCGATGGTGCCCTTCATCTGCGGCAGGATTCCCGCAATGATCCCTTGATATTCCCTTTGGAGAGCGTTTGAATGCAATTGCCGCTGCATAAGCTGGTGGATATGCGCGTTTTTAGCTATCAGCATAAGGCCGCTCGTTCCTTTATCCAGGCGGTTGACAGGGCGGTACACAAAATCCCGGGGGGCACCCAGATGGCTGAATACCCTGTTTTGAAGCGTTTCGCCTGATTGGTGACGCGATGATATGGCAGGCAGCGGCGCGGGCTTAATGACCACCAGGAGAGCGGCGTCTTCATAGGCCACATCAAGCGGCATGTGCGAGGCCGCGGGCAGGGGAAGTACGGGCTCACGAAATACAAGCGTCAGGATGTCTCCCGTCCGGACCCGTTGGTCCGTGTGCGCGGGCACCCCGTTGAGCAGGATCCCCTCCTGAAACTTGAGGCGGCTCAGCGCCCCGCGGGACACGCGGCAGACGCCCAGCGCCACTTGCCGGATGGTTTTAGCCGCGCAGGTTTGTTCAACCCGATACTCGATCATATTCCCCTCCCGCATTATTATATCATGCAAAACGGCTGTTTTCGCCATGTGGACAATTCTCTTTTGCAATGGTATGATAACGCGTGTTCGTAGTGTATCAGCGCAATAGGAGGTGGGTGCGTGATTTCCGTTGAGCAAACGGCGGATATATTGCGCCCCTGGCTAAGCCGCGCGTTTGTGGCCGGGCACACCGATTTGATGGAACGCATCACCATACGCCTCAACACTTTTTCTCCGCTGAGAGACGACGTACCGGATACCGCGCAGTGGGTGGACAATCTGCTTTTTATGGCCGTACGGGAGTATACGCGGGGCAAAATGGTGCTGGTTACGGATGCGGGGCAGCCTGTGCGCGTGCGCGTTGAAGACTTTGCCACCATGGCGGACGATGCGCTTTATCTCCTGTTTGCTTCGTTGCCAAAGGACTCACGCAGCCTCGCGCTGATACGCGAATACTCTGTCAAGCATGGCAGCTTATCGGCGCTCAAAGCGCTGTATCTGGACTTTAATGCGCTGGAGACACAGGAAGAGTGGTCGACCGTGCGCCGCGTCATTACATCCTGCCACGCTGTGTACCGCTGGCGCGCGTGGATCGACCGTTAACGTGGAAGTGAGGGCACCATGGGGAAAATCATAGCCATTGCTAACCAAAAAGGCGGCGTGGGCAAGACGACCACAGCCGTCAACCTTGCGGCGCTCATGGCGGACATCAAGCCGGGGGTGCTTTTGTGCGATCTGGATCCGCAGGGCAATGCCACAAGCGGTCTGGGCATTCGCAGCGGCGAAATGACAGCGTATGAAGCTATCATCGCCGGGCTCAACATACGCGACGCTATCCAAAACGGCGTGGTCAAGGGCCTCAGCCTTCTGCCCGCGGACATTCGCCTGGCGGCAGCGGAAGTGGAACTGGTTAATGTTGAGGAACGCGAATACTATTTTAAGCGCGCCATTGAACAGGTCCGAGGCGAATACCACACCATCCTGGTGGATTGCCCGCCGTCCCTAGGGCTTCTGACCCTTAACGCCTTGACGGCGGCGGACAGCGTTCTCATCCCCATACAGAGTGAATACTACGCGCTGGAAGGCGTGACGGCGCTGATGAACACGATCAGGCGCGTTCAGCAGTCCGTCAACAAGAAGCTGGAGATCGAGGGCGTACTGCTGACTATGTTTGACGGCCGTACCAACTTGTCTTTGCAGGTGGCGGCGGAAGTCAAGAAGCATTTTAAGGGCAAAGTGTTTACTACTTTAGTACCGCGCACCGTGCGCCTGGGCGAAGCGCCCAGCCACGGCACGCCCATTCATTTGTATGATCCGCGCAGCACCGGCACCCAAGCTTACAGGGAACTGGCGCATGAACTGCTGCGCCGCGAAAACGCCAAAGGATGACGCCATGAAGAAGAACGTACTGGGCCGTGGGCTGGATGCCCTTATGCCGCAGATCGATACGACGGGAGGCGCGCTTGTGGACATTCCCATCACGCGTATCGATCCCAACGCCAATCAGCCCCGCCGTCATTTTGATGAGGAGAGCCTGAAGAATTTGGCCGACAGCATCCGGGAAGTAGGGCTGCTGCAGCCCATTTTGGTAAGGGAAGAAAAGGGACGTTACCAGATCATCGCCGGAGAGCGCCGTTTTCGCGCCGCGCGCCTGGCAGGGTACAAAACGTTGCCCTGCATCGTCAAGGAATATTCCCGCAATGAACAGCTGGAAGCAGCGCTTATCGAAAACCTGCAAAGGGAGGATCTGAATCCTTTGGAACAGGCGCAAGCTGTGCGCTCGCTGATGGATGCCGGGCACTACACACAGGAAACGGTGGCGGAACGCCTGGGCAAATCGCGCTCTGCGATCGCCAATACGCTAAGGCTGCTCAGTCTGCCCCAGGACATTCAGCAATTGGTGCGCGATGAAAAGTTGTCAGAGGGTCACGCGCGTGTGCTGGCAGGCGTGTCTTCGCTTGCACGCAAGCGCGAGCTGGCAGAAAAAATCGTCCGGGATGGCCTCAGCGTGCGGCAGGCAGAAAAGCTGGCGGCAGAAAAGCCGCCTACGATCAAGCCTGTGCCCGCGCGGGTGCCGGAACTGAAGGAATTTGAAGAAAAAATGCACCGCGCTTTCGGCGCGCGCACCCAGATACGCGGCGACCTGGATGCGGGCAGGGTGGTTATTTCCTACAAAAACCGCACGGAGTTGGACGCTATCTATGATGCGGTGGAGCGTCTGTTGTAACATCAGAACACCCTTCCCGTTTTCGGGAAGGGCGTATCAAACCCAGAGCCGATCCCGGGATGGGCTCTTTTTTTAGCCTGCTGCTGTCAATGGCGCGTCGGTAGACAAGCGGTAGCCCACACCATGCACCGTTTCGATAAGGTGTGTGCCCAATTTGCGGCGCAGGCGCTGCACATGCACATCCACCGTTCTGGTTTTAATGGGGTAGCGGCATTGCCAGACATCCAGCAGCAGATTGTCGCGGGACAGCGTTTCCCCGGGCGACTTTGCCAAGGCGTCCAGTAAAAGATACTCCTGCATCGTCAGGCGTGAATATTGTCTGTCCACCCGCACGGTCAGGGAATCGGGGTTCATGCTGACATGCACGTTCCTGTCCCCTTGATTCAAAGCGATTCTTCGACGTGTCATACTATCACCTCTCCACCATATAACGATAAGGGGATGCCCTTTGTTGCATCCGCATAGATATTTTTTTACAATAGTGTTACTTTTCCGTTGCGACTTGGATTTCTCGACATAAAAAGCCGCGTCATGTATAATTGTTTTTGCCGGGATTACGTCTTTGGGGGGAAAATATGCCAAGCGTCAGAGCGCTGCTGGTTGCGGATCAGGAAAGCGCGTATATTTGGGACCATTTCGATAAGAGCGTGTTTGAAAATGTGGACGTCATCATCTCCTGCGGGGATCTGAAGGCATCCTACCTGTCTTTTTTGACCACCATGGTGGCGGCTCCGCTTTACTATGTACATGGCAATCACGACGGCAATTACCTAATAAACCCTCCCGAAGGCTGCGAATCTTTGGAAGATGAAATGGTGGAGATCAACGGCATTCGCTTCATCGGCTTTGGCGGCGCCAAGAGCCTGAGCCCCAAGCCGTTTCACTTTTCCGAGCAGGAAGTCAACCGGCAGATCATCAAGCGCATACCGCAAATATGCACATACGGCGGCTTTGATGTGCTTGTAACGCATGCCCCTGCGGCCGGGCTGGGGGATGGGGATGATCAGTTCCACCAGGGGTTCGGCAGCTATCGTATGCTGCTCAATCAGTTCCAGCCTACCTATTACATTCACGGGCATCAGCATCTTAATTATTCGGGCTCAAAAAGGAGCCAGCAATACGGCAATACGACCATAATCAACGCTTACGGGTACCAGATCGTCACCCTGGAGGTGCCGGTGGTGCAGCGCAAGCGCCTTTCCTACATCAAGACCAGGTACGATTGGGGGAAAAACAATGCAGCACGTGTTTGAAGTGGAAGCCCGCAGTGAGTATGAGAAGGCGCGCAAGCAGGGGCAGAAGGATTACAGCGCGCGGACCGCGCGCGGTTTGCGCGGCACATTGCTGGTGCTGGACGAAGTAGCGGAACAGAACCGCGTCATGGCATACGTCAAGCGCCCCACCATGGAGATCCCCCTGTCCCTCATCATTGGTACCTACACATCCAGCCGCGCCTATTCGTTTAGCGCGAGCTTCCTGCCGCTGCATCACGAGGGGAGCGAATTTTCGTACAAGTGGATCGCTCTGTACGCGGCGCTGCTGGAAGAGGGTTTGCGCGATGCCATTCAGGTTTATGAATACATGTGGCATTACTATGTGGTGGAGGGCAACAAGCGCGTCAGCGTATTGAAGCACCTGGGCGCCCCCACCGTTCGTGCTGAAATAACCCGGATGATCCCGCAGCTGGACCCGGACGATCCGGACACGGCCGTATATTACGCGTTTCTTCATTATGACCGGAAGGGCCTGTTCAAAGGCGTCCGTCTGAGCACCGCCGAAAAATACCGGCACCTGGAGGAGATGGAGCGTTTTTTGGTGAAAGACGCCCCTGAAGGCACTACGGTCGACTACAATAATATTTATCTGCAGTTCCATTCAGCGTGCGCCCAAGTGCAGCCGGCGCTGCCGGTAGGCGATGTGATGCTGGAGTATTTCAGGCTTTACGGCATCCCCTACGACACGGTGCTCTCGGAGATCACCAGCCGCGTACTGGCGATGCAGCCGCAATTGGAGCTGATCAGCCAGCCGGACAAAGAGCCGACGCTGGTGCTGGATCCCAAGGAAGAAGTGACGGAATCGCTTGTTTCGCGTCTGTTCAGCCCCCGCCGCACGGCGCGCATTTTGTTTGGCTATGAAGAAGGGCGAACGGAAAGCAACTGGATTGGCGCGCACGAAAAGGGCCGCCGCGCCATGCAGCAGGAAATGGGCGCGCGTGTGGAAACCAGGTATTTGGATCACCTTTCGATAGACAATTGTTATGAAACACTGTCGCAGAATACCGATACGGATCTGGTGCTCCTTACTTCCACCAATCTTGCGACGCCCGCGCTGCGCTTCGCTCTGGAGCATCCTGACATTATGACGCTGGTCTATTCCCGCGTCCGGCAGGATTCGCGTCTGAGCACCTATTATGGCCGCTACTATGAGGTCGTCTTCCTGTGCGGCGTGGCTGCGGGCTTTATGACCAAAACGGGCAAAGTGGCCTACGTTACCCCGCAAACGGACAAACGCTATACGCCGGACGTCAACGCGTTTGGCCTGGGCGTCAAGAGCGTCAACCCCCGGGCGGAAGTGATGCTGGTACAAAAGAACGTCAGCCCCTTTGATCCCGCCTCCTGCCGCCTGGGTTTGGTGGAAGCTGCCGCGCAGGGCGCCGATGTGGCGTTGACACCCCGGTATGACCGTTTGGACCTGCCCGGGGTCCCCGACGACGCGTTTTCCGCTGTGGTGGAAATAGATGAGGGCGGGCGGCCATTCAGATACATCTGCTCTCCCGCGTGGGACTGGGGACGCTACTACACCGAGATCGCCCGGTCTTATCTCAATAACAGCCTGGATGTGCTCAAGTTCATCGGGCGTGACGAAGCAGGCGTCGCGGGGCTGTGGTGGGGAATCGGCACCGGCGTGCTCCGCTTCCGCATGGCGGAAGCGGTCCACCCTGCCGCACAGAATTTGCTCCATTATCTGCGCAACAGTATTGCGCTGGGCCGTTTCAATCCTTTCCATGGGCCCGTATTTGATCGCGACGGGGTCCTTCGCGTGGCAAGCAAAAGCGATCCCAAACCCTATGATATTCTTAATATGGAATGGATCGCGGATTTCATCAGGATCATCGAGTAGGTATAAAAGGCACTTGCCACATAAGGATTGTATATTGGGCACACTTATTGTATAATGCGCACAGGGATGTCCGAAACGGAATAAATGGTACATGAATGCACCATGCTTATTGCGTTTCGGGCAATCGAAAGCACAATATTATAAGGAGGAACCATCATGAAGAAGATCCTGTCCTTGCTGCTGGCGGCGTTCATGGTATTGAGCATGATACCGGCGCTGTCGGAAACCGCGCCCCTTGAGATCAGCATGTATTACTCTGACAACTCAACGCTGCCTTTCCGTGAAGATTGGCCGGTCCTGTTGGCCATCCAGGAAAAGTACAACGTGAAGCTTAATGTTGCACCCATCCCGATCGCGGATTACACAACCAAAGTGGGTCTGGCACTGTCCACCGGCCAAAACGCGCCGGACGTCATTGTGGGATCCAGCACCGGCGGCGCCAACGCGTCTCTGGCGCTCAACGGCGCTATCGTCCCCTTGAGCGATTATGCCGAATGGACACCGCATTTCAATGCCCGCGTGGCAGAATTCGGCATGGAAAACGAAGTGAACAGCCTGTCTCTGAGCGACGGCAAGCGTTACTACCTGCCGGCGTTGTATGACAAGCCATTCTATGACGGCGGCCTCATCCTGCGCGAAGATTTCCTTCTTGCCAAGGGTCTTGACGCCCCCAAAACGTATGATGACCTCTATGAGATCCTCAAAGCCTACAAAGCGGAGTATCCGGACGCCTTCCCGCTGACCACCATTGTCGCGCCGCGCGTCCTTTACCGCATGACCATGCCGTCCTTCGGCGTCTCCGTGGGTCTCAATGCGGCCACCGGCACGGGTACCCTGTCGTGGGACTATGACAATATGGAATACTTTGCCGGCGCCGTGAGCGAGCAGTACAAGAACTTCGTCACCTTCTTCAATAAACTGCATGCCGAAGGCCTGCTGGATCCTGAAATGACGCAGGATGCCACCTCTACCTCCCAGAAGCTCGCTACCGGCAAGGCCATGGCCACCTACGGCTACTATGACCAGATGGGCGGCTGGAGCCAGGGCAGCGAGATCGAAGGATTCAGACTGCAGATGTATCCGCCGCTGGAAGGCACCGCGGGCGCACATCATCAGCCCAAGAACCGTACGGCGGGCGGCCTGCTGTTCCCCATCGGCACAGCCCAGCGGCCGGACTTTGAACAGGTTGTTCGCAAGATCGATGAGATCTTCTTCTCCGAAGAAGCGGCCACCATGTGGTGCATCGGTATCGAGGGTGATTCCTACACCATGGACGGGGATACCATCGTGTACAGTGACACCATAAAATCTGCCGAAGAAGGCATCTACAAGTACATGCAAAACGCGTACGGCGCGGGCTGCGACGGCCTGCAGCTGGTGTGGTACAACGCGCGTGAAATGACCAAGTACGACGAAAACTACGCGTCCATAAACGCTGCCGTGGCGGCCATGGAGGACGCTATCCAGTACATCCCGCCCACGCCTTCCTTTGACGACATGACGGCGGAAGATGCCGCCCTGCTGCAGACCACATTGCTGGATACGTTCGAAGTATGGAACGATTCCTTCCTCACCGGCAAAAAGTCCATCGAAAATGACTGGGACGCCTATGTGGAAGAGATGAACAGCAAGGGCATGGAAGAATTCCTCAAGATCTACAACGACAACAAGAAAATGTAAGAAGCTTTTCGGGAGAGGCCGCCCGCGGGCGGCCTCTCCCGTATTTTGTGAACGGGTGTGAATATGACCAAGGAGATCCGAAAGAGCAAAGGACCTTCTGCACGCAGAAGATACATTAACAACTATTGGCAGCTGTACGCCATGATGGCGTTGCCATTGGCGCACTTCCTTCTTTTCAAGTATTTGCCCATGTTCGGGAACATTTTGGCATTCAGGCGTTTCAGGCCGCTGACAGGGCCTTACGGCGTCAGCTGGGTAGGTTTCCGGTACTTTGAAATGTTCCTCAACGATGCGGGCTTTTTGCGGGCCTTTTCCAATACGCTCATTTTGTCTGTCTCCAATCTGGTCATCAATTTCCCCATTCCCATCATTTTTGCCATTTTGCTCAATGAACTTAGAAACCTGCGCTTCAAAAGGCTGGTGCAGACCGTCAGCTATATGCCGCGGTTCATTTCCACCGTGGTCGTCATTTCCATTTTGACGGAGCTGCTCTCGCCCTCTTCGGGCCTCCTCAACCGCATGCTGCAGCAATCGTTCGGGCTGGATCCCGTTTATTATATGAATGATGCCGCCTATTTTCGGCCGCTTTATGTTCTGACGGACATGTGGCAGTACACGGGGTGGAGTGCCATCATCTATCTGGCGGCGATCACCAATATCAACGCGGAACTTTTTGAAGCCGCGCGCATTGACGGCGCGTCCCGCTGGCAGCAGATCCGCTTTGTGACGCTGCCCACCATTATGCCTACCGTGATGGTCATGTTTATCCTCAAGGTTGGGCATCTCTTGTCCCTGGGCTTTGAGAAAGTGCTGCTGATGTACACGCCCGCCAATTCGCCCGTCAGCGATATCATCGATACCTATGTGTATCGCATGGGCTTTCAATCCAGCGCCAATCAGTATTCCTATGCTACTGCCATCGGCTTGTTCAGCGGCCTGATTGGTCTGATTTTGGTGGCGTCCTCCAATTATCTAAGCCGGCGCGCCACCGGCGAAAGCATCTATTGAGGGAGGTGAAAAGATGATCAGGACCCTCAAACCACGCACGGGCGGCATTCGCGACAAGAGCCCGCTTCTGGACATCCTCATTTACGTTGTGATGTTCCTGATGCTGCTTGTTTGCGTTACGCCGTTTTTGTACATTATCGCCATGTCCCTCTCGTCGTCCGAAGCCATCCTCAACGGGCGTGTATCGCTTTGGCCCGTGGGCTTCAGTGTGGAAGCTTACACACAGATATTCAACTACCCCAATTTTTTCAGAGCCTACCGCAATACCATTTTTTACACCGTAGCAGGTACCGCCATCTCCCTGACGCTCATGGTCATGTTCGCGTATCCCCTTTCCAAGTCGCGCCTTAAAGGACAGAAGTTCGTGATGAAGCTGGTGGTGTTCTCCATGTTTTTCTCCGGCGGCCTTATCCCCAACTATCTTCTCATATCCAATCTGAAATTGACGGGCACGCCCCTTGCCATGATACTGCCCTTTGCCATCAATCAGTTCAACCTTATCATCCTTATCAACTTTTTCCGCTCCCTGCCTGAAGAACTGGAGGAAGCGGCGCGCATCGACGGCCTCAACTACGGCGGCACATTGGTGCGCATACTGCTGCCTTTGTCCGCGGCGGCGCTGGCCACCATTGGCCTCTACACAGCCGTATTCTTCTGGAATGACTGGTTTTATGGCCTTATATATCTTAACAACGAACAGTATCCGGTCATGCTGCTTTTGCGTAATATCGTCAACGGCACGACCATGGTGGGGGAAGCCGGGGGCGTGGGGGAAAGGGCGTCCGTCGCCATCGCGGTCAAGAGCGCCGTCATTATTTCTTCCACACTGCCCATCATTCTTTTGTACCCGTTTTTGCAGCAGTACTTCGTCAAGGGCATCATGGTCGGTGCCGTCAAGGGATAAAAAAACAGGAGCGCGGCATAGCCGGCTCCCGTTTTACTCTTGCGTCAGATCTCCCAGTTGCGCTCCAGCGCCCGTGCTTTGTCTTCCTTGAGCAGCCGCCCGATCAAATCGTCCTGCGTCAGGTTTCCCAGCGTTTCGCCCAGGCGCGTGCGGATGGATACGGTGCCCTCTGCCGCTTCGCGGTCTCCGATGACCAGCATGTACGGGATCTTCTGCATTTGGGCTTCGCGCACCTTGAAGCCTATTTTTTCGTTGCGCAAGTCCAGTTCGCTCCGCAGATCCGCTTGGTCCATCCTGGCCTTGAGCGCTTTGGCGGCATCGTCCGCGCGGTCCGTAATGGTCATGATCCTTGCCTGCACGGGGGACAGCCACACGGGGAAGGCGCCGCCGAAGTGCTCCACCAATATGGCCATGAACCGCTCAAGTGAGCCGTACACCACCCGGTGGATCATCACCGGGCGGTGCTTTTCGCCGTCCGGGCCGATGTAGCTCAGGTCAAAGCGCTCAGGCAGATTCATATCCAACTGAATGGTGCCGCATTGCCAGGTGCGGCCGATGCTGTCGCGCAGATGGAAGTCTATCTTGGGACCGTAGAAGGCGCCGTCGCCCTCGTTGACCTGGTAGGGCACGTTGAGCTCATCCAGCGCGCCTTGCAGGCCCTTTGTCGCGGCATCCCACATTTCGTCAGTACCGATGCTGTTTTCGGGCCTTGTAGACAATTCCACCTTGTAGCTGAATCCAAACAGCGTGTATACCATGTCCGTCAAGCGGTAGACACCGATGATCTCATCCTTCATCTGGTCCAGCGTCATATACAGGTGCGCGTCATCCTGCGTAAAGCAGCGCACGCGCATCAGGCCGTGCAGCGTACCGCTTTTTTCATGGCGGTGTACCAGGCCCAGTTCGCCCGAGCGCACCGGGAAATCGCGGTAGCTCCACAAGCGGCGCTTGAACGCCAGGATGCCGCCGGGGCAGTTCATGGGCTTGATGGCAAAATCCATGTCGTCGATCTTGGTGGTATACATGTTGCCCTGATAGTGGTCCCAATGCCCGCTGCGCTCCCACAGTTCACGCGACAGGATGATGGGCGTCTTGATCTCTTCGTATCCGTGCTCCTTGTGCACCTTGCGCCAGTAATCCTCCAGGATATTGCGCAGCACCATGCCTTTGGGGTAGAAGAACGGGAAACCCGGGCCCTCATCCACCACGTCAAACAAGTCCAGCTCGCGCCCCAGTTTGCGGTGGTCGCGCTTCTTGGCTTCTTCCAGGCGCTGCAGGTATTCTTCCAT
>LFTR01000084.1:0-3676 GCA_001513425.1 Clostridiales bacterium DTU024 | reverse complement strand
AATGCCTTCACTTTGCCGGTAGAGGGCAGATGCGGCCCCGCGCACAGATCCACAAAGTCCTCACCCTGCTTGTAGAATGAGATCTCCTCATCTTCCGGCAGGTCCCGGATCAGTTCCGCTTTGTAGGGCTCTCCCTTGTCCAGCATGAATTGTATGGCCTCATCGCGCGGCATTGTAAAGCGCGTTTCACGATCGTTCTTTTTGACGATCTTTTTCATTTCCTTTTCAATTTTGCCCAGATCGTCCGGGGTGAGGGTGTCTTCCATGTCAAAATCATAGTAAAAGCCGTTTTCGATCGCCGGGCCGATGGCCAGCTTGACGGCGGGATACAGCCTTTTCACTGCCGCCGCCATCACGTGCGAAGCCGTGTGACGCAGGACGTGCTTGCCCTCATCATCTTTAAATGTGACGAAGAAAACTTCCGCGTCTTCCATGATCGGACGCGCCAGTTCGTACAGTTCGCCGTTCACCTTGGCCGCCAGTGCAGTCTTTTTGACGTCGCCGTCCAACCCGTTTAATATGTCCAGCGCGTTCGTGCCTTTTTCAAACTCCCTTTGCTGTCCGTCAATAACAATATTCATATGACCCTCCCCATATTTCCTTAAATAAAAAACACCCATCCTGTCAGGGACGAATGTTACTCCGCGGTTCCACCCTCATTGCTGTAAGCCACTTGCCTGCGCGGTAACGGGCGCTGCCGCTTCCTCAAAAGGTGGTACCCTGAGGGGTCTCCCGGGCGCGCTTTCAGCCTGTGGCTGCGCCTCTCTTATCGGAAAATGACCTTCGGGCATGTCCTTCCTCATTGGAAGTAGGCACAGTATACCGCGTGGCGGCATTCGTGTCAACACGTTAATTTACAGCATTATCCACAAAAAAGCAATACAGAAAGTTGTGAAAAATAATTTACAGAATAGTAGTATCAAAATGCCAAACATATGCTATAATACTTTGTAATACGATACATTGGTATTGAATAGGCCGAAGTGTCGTAGATACTACTTAAACAAGAAGGGAGAGTGCCTTTTGATGATTCATATCACCAAAATAAGGGATGGTCTGCCGCTGTTCAAAGCTCTGGGATCCTCCACCCGCATCGCCATTGTCGAATTGCTTGCGGAAAAGGGCCCCATGCGCATGACATCCATTGCGCAGGAGCTGAGCATTACCGGCGGCGCCTTGACATCCCATATGCGCTTGCTTGAAGACGCCAACGTTGTGTTGGTGCAGCAAACCAAGGGCAAGCACGGTGTACAAAAAGTTTGCCGTGTCAACGATACTGATGTACTGGTCCAATCGCCGTGCGGCGAAAAGGGCTGCGCTAAGTAACGTATAACCGTTATATCAAAGCGGCGGGGAAGCCTGCCGCTTTTTGCGTTCAATGAACACTTTCCCTTGGCAGCGTGGGGAGCATGACCCGGCGTTTGCGTTGACGCGCTTACCGGGAGCTAGTACAATATGCGATGGATGTGTTTTTGTGATGAGGTGGATGAATGAAGCTAATCAAAACCATGCTGCGCGAATGGAAGGTTTCCCTGTTGGTGTTTGCGCTGCTGTTTGCGCAGGCCGCGTGCGAACTGGCGCTGCCCGGGTACACTTCCCGTCTGGTGGACGTGGGCGTGCAGCAGGCGGGCATCGAACGGCCGTCGCCCGAAAGACTTAGCGAAGACAGTTACAATACCCTGCTTTTGTTTATGACTCCTGAGCAGCAGCCGCTGTTTGTGGCCGCCTACCAGAAGGAAGACGGCGCGTACCGTTTGGTCACCACAGACGAATCAGAACTTGGAAAACTGGACAGCCTTCTCATAATGCCCGAAGCACTCATGCTGATGATGTCTTCTGAGGAAGGGCAGCCGCTGCGCGCGATGCTGCCGCTTCTTCAAAGCGGCTTGATGAGCGCAGAAGACATGCAGGCAAGGACGCGGGAATTTTTGGCGGGGCAAAGCGCTGTCAATGAAAATATGCTGGAGCAAGCGGCCAAGCAATTTGTGCGGCAGGAATACGAACGCCTTGGCATCGGCGTTGAGAACATCCAGAACCGCTATCTATGGCGCACCGGCGGGATCATGCTGGGCATTACCCTGTTGNNAATTACCCTGTTGATGGGTATAGCGGCAGCCGCCGTTTCTTTCCTGTCGGCAAGAGCGGCGGCGCGCATCAGCCGCTCAATGCGTGAAAGCCTCTTCAGCCGCGTGCTGTCGTTTTCGTCGGCGGAGGTGGACAAGTTTTCTCCCGCGTCCCTCATTACCCGCACCACCAACGACGTACAGCAGGTAGAAAATGCCGTCGCCATGCTGATGCGCATGGTGTTTTACGCGCCCATCCTGGGTATCGGCGGCATCATCCGCGTCAGCGCTACTGATACCGGCATGGGCTGGATCGTGTTTGTGGCAGTGGGCGTTATGCTGGTATTGATCGGCATGGTGGCCATTCTGGTCATCCCGCGCTTCCGCATCATGCAAAAACTGATGGATAAGCTGAACCTCGTCAGCCGCGAAGTGCTGACGGGCCTGAGTGTTATCCGCGCGTTTACGCGGGAAAAGTTTGAAAGGGAGCGCTACGGCGATGCCAATAACGACATAACCCGTAACTCGCTGTTCATTATGCGCGTTTTTTCTACCTTGATGCCCACCATGATGCTGGTGATGAATGGCATTTCCATCCTGATCGTCTGGTTTGGCGCGCAGGGGATCAATACCGGCAACCTGCAGGTGGGCGAAATGATGGCGTTCATTTCCTATACGATGCAGATCGTCATGTCCTTCATGATGCTGTCCATGACCGCCGTCATGCTGCCCCGCGCCAATGTAGCTGCCGAGCGCATTGAAGAAGTGATGAATACCTATCCTTCCATCACCGACCCCGGCACGCCCGTGGCCCTGCCCCAAAAAGCCAAGGTTGTGCTTGTGTTTAGCAACGTTTCCTTCCGCTATCCCGATGCGGATGAAGATACCATAAAGGATATCAGCTTCACCGTATCTCCCGGCGAGACTGTCGCGTTTCTGGGCGGTACCGGCAGCGGCAAAAGCAGCATCATGAACCTGATCCCCCGCTTTTTTGACGTAACTGACGGGCAGATCACCCTGGACGGCGTCGACATACGCGATTACACCTTGAAGGACCTGAGAACGCAGATCGGCTTCGTGCCTCAGCGCGGCATGCTCTTTGGCGGCACGATTGCTTCCAATATCAAGTTTGCGGACCCCGACATGCCCGACAGCCGCATGGAAGAAGCCGCGCGCATCGCGCAGGCCGAAGAGTTTATCCTGCAAAAAGAAAACACCTATCAAAGCGAGATCAGCCAGGCGGGCAGCAACGTGTCCGGCGGTCAGAAACAGCGCCTCGCCATCGCGCGCGCTGTCGCGGGGCAGCCCAAAATACTGCTGTTTGACGACAGCTTTTCCGCGCTCGACTTTATCACCGACTCAAAGCTGCGCCATGCCTTGCGCAAAGAGCGGGGCGACGCCGCCGTCATCATCGTGGCGCAGCGTGTGTCTACGGTACTGCACGCGGATTGCATCGTCATGCTGGATGGCGGGCGCATCATCGGTATGGGTACGCATGAAGAGCTTATGGGTTCGTGCGATGTGTACCGCGAGATCGCCGAAAGCCAGCTACGGGCACAGGATCTGAAAGGGGGGCTGAAGGCATGAACAGAGGACCGGGCGGGCCGCATGGC
>LFTR01000001.1 GCA_001513425.1 Clostridiales bacterium DTU024 | reverse complement strand
TTATCGCCAATTTCCGCCGCGACTTTTTCGCCCTTTTCCAGCGTGCGGTTCAAAATGGCCACATTGGCGCCGCAAGCGCCCAGCGCCTTGGCCATTTGAGAACACAGGACGCCGGCACCGCCGGTAACAACAGCGGTTTTTCCCTTCAGATCCACATAAAACGGCAGTTTCAATCCGTTATCCTCCTCAATTTATGGCTGTCTTCCGATATAGCTGAGTATGCCCCCGTCCACATACAGGATATGACCGTTGACAAAATCACTGGCGCGGCTGGCCAGAAAAACGGCCGGGCCGACCAGGTCATCGGTAGTACCCCAGCGGCCCGCCGGGGTGCGCGCGGTCAGAAAGCTGTCAAAGGGGTGGGGGCTGCCGTCGGGCTGTTTTTCGCGCAGCGGCGCGGTTTGCGGCGTGGCGATGTAGCCCGGGCCGATCCCGTTACACTGGATGTTGTGTGAACCGTATTCGCTGGCGATGTTGCGCGTCAGCATCTTGAGGCCGCCCTTGGCGGAAGCATAGGCGCTGACGGTCTCACGCCCAAGCTCGCTCATCATGGAGCAGATATTGATTATCTTGCCGCCTCCCTTTTTGATCATTGCCGGGATAACGGTCTTTGCACAGATGAAGGGGGCGTTGAGATCCACATCGATCACCTGACGAAAATCCTTGGCGCTCATTTCGGTCATGGGGATGCGCTTGATGATGCCCGCGTTATTGATAAGAATGTCGATTACGCCAACTTCCTCCGCGATGCAGCGGACCAAGTCGGCTACGGCATCCTCATCGGTAACATCGCAAACGTATCCGCGGGCCTCGATGCCCCTTTCCTTATAAGCGGTCAGACCGCGGTCCACCAGCTCCCGGTTGATGTCATTGAACACGATGGCGGCGCCGGCCTCGGCCAGGCCGCACGCCATGGCAAAGCCGATGCCGTAGCTGCCTCCCGTGATCCAGGCCACTTTGTCCTTCAGAGAAAAAATATCCATGTCAGCGCCTCCTTACATGATGTCCTTCATGGCCACGTGATCCATATCATCAAAGTCCTGATTTTCGCCCACCATCCCCCAAATGAAGGTATAGTTCTGCGTGCCGCTGGCGGCATGGATACTCCAGCTGGGGGAGATGATCGCCTGAAGGTTGCGCATAACGACGTGGCGGGTCTCATGCGGCTGCCCCATGTAGTGCATGACCAAGGCGTTATCAGGCAAATCGAAATAAAGATACACTTCCATCCTGCGGTCGTGAGTGTGGCAGGGCATGGTATTCCAGACACTGCCGGGCTGCAGCGTGGTCATACCCATCACCAGTTGGCAGGATTCAACCTGCCCAGGCAGGATGTACTTGCAGATGGTGCGATGGTTTGACTGTTCAAGCGTCCCAAGTTCCACGTTAGCGCAGTCTTCGGGCTTAATGAGCTTAGTGGGGTAACTCTTGTGCGCGGGCGCGCTGTTGAGGTAAAACAAGGCAGGTTCAGCCGCGTCATCACTCTCAAACATGATATCGCGGCAGCCGCGCCCCAAATAGAGGCCATCCCGGTGGCGCATCAAATGGCTTTCGCGGTCAACGGTGACTTTGCCGGGCCCGCCCACATTGATAACGCCCATTTCGCGGCGCTCCAGGAAATACGCCGCTCTGAGTTCATCGCCCGCGTCCAGCTTAAGCGCTTTGTTCTTTGGCACGGCGCTTCCCGAAATAATGCGGTCAATGTGGCTGTAGACCAGCTTGATCTCATCGGGCGCAAACAAATCGTCCATCAGGAATTCTTTTCTAAGCTGCGCCGTATCCATTTTCTTGACGCCCTCGGGTGATGATGCAAACCTTACTTCCATTGAGTCCTCCTTGTCTTTGAATACGATAATCGTTTATTGCAGCAGGTGGATGCCGAAGCCGGCGATCTCCTCCTTGAGATAAATGAAGCGCGGCTGCCCGTCAGGGGTATACATCAGGGTGGTCTCGTCAAACACAAACCCCAGGTTTTCCAGATGCCGGCGGGCGCGGGCAACAGAATTGACTTTAAGGGCGATATGTCCGTGCGTGCCGCGGCCCTTGTGTTTCATTATTTCAAAGCTCTCGCCCACAAAGCAGCCGGCATCGCTGTCGCGCTCTATGGCCCAGCCAGTGAGCAGACTAAGCCGCTGCGCCGCCTTCAAGGCTTCGGCTTCATCCACGTTATTGACGCCCACATGCAGTATACGCATGCCCAGCACCGCTTGCACCGCTTGCGCGGTGAGACGCTCGACCCTCTGCCAGTCACGCTGTTCCACCGCATCCCCGGGCACCATCCAGGAACCGCCGCACGCCAACACCTGCGAAATACCAAGATAGTCCTGCAGGTTCTTTTCATTGATGCCGCCGGTGGGAATAAATCGCATAGCGGAATAAGGCCCCAGGAGGGCCCTGAGCATCTTCGCGCCGCCCAGCGGCTCCGCCGGGAAAAACTTGACGGCCTTGAGGCCCATCTCCATAGCTTTTTCGATATCCGATGGCGAAGAACAGCCGGGCACGACGGGATAACCCTTGTCCAGGCAGTGGCGCACCACCGTGGGATTGAAACCGGGCGTCACAATGTAGCGGGCGCCCGCTTTAAAGGCCAAGTCGGCCTGCTCAGAGGTCAACACTGTGCCTGCGCCCAGAAGGATATCGGGCAGTCCCTCATGGATCAGGCGGATAGCTTCCAGGGCGGCATCACTTCTGAAAGTGATCTCAGCCACCGGCAAGCCGCCCCTTTTGAGCGCGGTACACAACGGCACAGCGTCCTTAGCATGCTCCACCTTAATAACAGGCACTAAGCCTGTCAATGACAGCTCGTCCAGCATATGGCCTCCTTCATACGTTTCCGCCCGGGCCACGCCCAAGCGAATAATTCCACGTATGAATTATAGCACATCAAGCGGCCCTAAACAAAGGTTTCGCGCATGGGATGGAAGACGTCCAGCAGAACGCCTTCTTCCTGCGCCTGTACGCCGTGGGGCGTATTGGATTCTATAAGTACGGCGTCTCCCGCTTCGGTCACGACGGTCTCGTCGCCCAAAGTAAACACAAACCGTCCCCTCAACACATAGCTGATTTGCGTATGCGGATGCGCGTGTATTTGCCCCACTGCACCCTTTTCGAACGCAATTTCGCACAGCATCATATCCTGGTTATAAGACAGCACCTTGCGCCGGACGCCCGGCTCTGCCTGGACGCTGCCGATGTCTTTTCCGCTGATGAACATGATTTCTCCCTAAATGAGGCCCGGCAGCCAGAGTGAAATGGCAGGAACAAACGTCACAATGAGCAGCACCGCCACCATAGTAAAGTACATGGGCAGCATCGCTCGGGACGTCGCTTCCAGCGTAGTCTTGCCCACGGCGCAGCCCACATAAAGGGCGCTGCCCACCGGCGGCGTGCACAGTCCAACCGCGAGGTTGAATATCAACATCACACCGAAATGCACAGGATGCATCCCGATGGCGGGACTGGTGACCACCGGCAGGAGAATTGGCGTCATGATCATAATGAGCGGCGCCATATCCATAAAAAAGCCCAGCACCAGAAGCAACGCATTAATGAGAAGCAGCAGCACGAACTTGCTGTTTGTAACAGCCAGCAGAGCGGCAGCAATTTGATCGGGTATGCGCAAATCAGTCATCATATACGCAAACGCCTTTGCGGTGGCGATGAGCGTCATAACGATAGCCAGTGTCTTGAGTGAACGTCGGAGAACGTGTCCGAAATCGCGGATCTTTGCGGTTCCAAAAACAATGTAGGTGATAATGAAAGTGTATACACAAGCAACAGCGGAGGATTCCGTCGCCGTGAAAACGCCCGCGCCCACGCCGCCCATGATGATGACAAAAATCATCATCGGCGCAATGGCGCCCAATAGGATCTTGGACCTTTTCCCCCGATAATCCACGTGTTCGCCCTTGGGAAAATCATAATGATTAGCGAGAAAAAAACACAGCACCATCAGTCCAATACCGAGCATAATTCCCGGTAAGAGCCCTCCGATAAGCATATTGCCCACCGTAACGGTACCGCCCGCCGCGAGGGCATATATGACCATGTTGTGGCTGGGCGGGATAAGCACGCCCTGGCACGCCGTAGCCACCGTCAACCCTACGGCAAATTCCGCCTTGTAGCCTTGTTTTTTCATCATAGGAACCACGATAGAACCCAAGGACGATACGTCCGCGACCGCGGAGCCCGAAATGCCGCCAAAGAACATCGAGTCCATCACGTTGACGTAAGCAAGACCGCCGCGAAAGCGTCCCACGGCTAATTTAGCAAATTCCACAATCTTATCGCTCATACCGCCTTCCGCCATGATCTCCCCCATCAAAATGAAAAAGGGTATGGCCAACAGCGCAAAATTGTCCGCGCCGTCCACCATCTGGCGCACCATGACGGACAGATTCGTGCCGCTGATCAAAGCACTGCCAAGCGTAGACAACAGTAAAGAAAACGTAATGGGCACCCTGAGCATCATCAATACGAAGAATGCCCCTATTAGGACCAGTGTCGCCCAAAAAGATGTGTCCATTATTCTGCAGCCCCCTTTGTGATGTTCTTCTTTTCGTGCATGACCTGCGCGGAATAATCCACTTCGGGGTCGCTGTACATGAGATCGTCGGGCTTGAGGACACCGGTCAAAAAAAGGATGCAGTCGTATATGATAACGGCGCCCGCAACGGGTACCGATATGTATCGCACCCAATTGGGAAGGCCCGTCATGGGTAGAGTGCCCGACAAACGCATCATCCTGAGCACCCGGCTGCCGCCCTCCACCAGCATAAACAATCCGCACAGCAAAACGCAAAGATCGCCCAGCACGATGAACGCCTTACGCCACGCACCGTCCTTCTTGAAGCGGTTATAAATGACATTGACCGTCATATGAACGTGATCCCGCACGCCCATGGCGCATGCCATAAAAACAAACACTGTGACCATCAATCGCGGTACTTCTTCCGCCCAGCCCACGCCTGTATTGAATACGAAGCGCAAAATGACGGTATAAGTAATCAGTATCACCATCATCACCAGCGATACTTCCGCAATAAGGAGCAAAACCTTATGGATCGCGTGGTCAATCTTCCTCAGCATTTCGGCCACTTTTCGCCTCCTGATCATGAAAGCCGGAAGAAGCACAGGGCTTCTTCCGGCTAAATTAGAACTTAGAAATCCTTGCCGATTTCTTTGATTTGGTTAATGATATCCATCCACTCGGAGCCGAACTCTTCATACAGCGGCGCCATCTTTTCTTCAAACTCGGCGCGCGCTTCTGGGGTCAATTCGATAACTACAGTACCTGCTTCACGTACAATGGCTTCGGCAGCAGCTTCCTTCTTCGCCCACTCGGCGATCTCATATTCCTGCGTGTCCTTGGCTACCTGCCTGATGATCTCAGCATCGGCGGGATCCAACGATTTCATGACTTCAGCGGAGGCCAAAAGCACTTCGGGCACACGGGTATGCTGGTCGAGAATGTAGTAATTCGCCGCTTCATAATCACCCATGTTCTGGTATGTGGGCCAGTTGTTTTCGGCGCCGTCGATGGTGCCCGTGGATATGGCCTGCTGCACGTCGTTGGGGCCAATCCCGGTGATGGGCGCGCCGCCCAGCAGTTCCACCATGCGCACCATCATCGTATTGTTCTGCACGCGGATCTTGAGGCCCGCCATATCCCCCACGGTTTTGACTTCCCTGGTCACATAGAAGGAACGGGAGCCGGCATCGTAGTAGCAAAGGCCTACCAGGCCGGAGTCAGGGCTCTTTTCGATTTCCGCAAGGAAACCCTGGCCGATTTCACCGTTGAGTATTGCCCACATGTGTTCGCCGCTTTTATAAAGATAGGGCATCTGAATGGCGTTGAGCGCGGGCACGAAGTTGGAAACAGGGGAGGCGGATACGCGGGCAAACGCCAGGTCGCCCAATTGGAGTGCCTCAATGGCGCCTGTTTCTTCGCCATAAAGCGTTCCGCCTGAATACACCTCAACCTTAATGCGGCCTTCGGTCTTTTCTTCTACCAGACGGGCAAATTCATGGTCGGCCAAAGTAGTGGGATAGCCTTCCGCGTGTACTTCGGACATTTTTAGCACCGTCTGAGCGGACACGGAAGTAACAAGGGAGAAGGTCATCAGGAGTGCCATAAGAACAACAAGCATTTTTTTCATTGGGAATACCTCCTATAATTTATGGGGTGTGAACCCCATTTTGTCCGAAGGGCATGCGAAGGTTGGTCCATTAAGTTGCTTAGTTGAATGGGGTGCCTATGGGTGGGCCGAGAAAGGGAAAATCTCACTCATTTGTTGCGCCAAACAGTCTGTCAAAGGCAGCTGTTGCCATGAAGAAAGCGCCCACCCCCTTTAGGTCATTGTCTCTGGTCGGTTCACAAGCGTAGGATTCGAAGGATCCGTTTCGATATGGTTTGCCCTCCAAGCCTGCTGACGCGCAGGTTCCAACGAGCGTGTATCGCCCATTTCTCTCAGCCAGGAAGTTGTGCAACAGTCCGTTGTAGGCTTGTTCCGCATTGGCGCGAAATGATTCGTCTATCCGGCCTGTAGATATCGCTTTGCATAGAGCATAGGTAAACATGGCAGATGCTGAAGCCTCCAGATAATTGCCCTCTCTTTCCCCTTCATCCAGAATTTGAAACCATGAGCCGGTCTTATGCTGGTACCTAAGCACATTTTGCAGCAGTTCTTTAAGTATTCTGCTGATTTCTACGGTGCTCGCATAATTCGGCGGCAAGTGATCCAAGACATCTACACACGCTACAACGAACCATCCCAGCCCTCGGCCCCAAAGTGCACTGGATCGTCCGGTGGAAGGATCCGCCCACGGCCTGCTTTTCGTGGCGTCATATCCGTGTACCATCAAGCCGCTTTCTTTGTCGTAATTCAGACGATAGGCCGTGAGTAGGTTTCCGAAAACCTCGCCAAAGTCTGAAGACCCGAGCGCAGCCTCATATTCTGCCAAGAAGGGCATGCCCATGTATATGCCATCAATGAGCAGAATTTCGGTCATGTTTCTCTTGTGCAGGAAGTTGCCGAAGCTGGCTTTGGGATGTGTTCTAAATTGATCACGTAAGTTTTCGGCGGCCAGCTTGTACTTCTCATTTCCTGATTTTTGATAAAGCCTTAGGAGCGCTCTGCCGGACACAATGCTGTCCACCTCGTAGGCTTCTTTGTTGTAGTCCGGTATGTTGCCATGGTCGTCAATTTGAGGATCCAGACTGTTTTTCACAAAATCGAAGTAGGCCCGTTTTCCGTTCGTTTCGTAGAGAAGCATGATACCAAGCAGCGCCACACCATATTCGTGATCCCATTTATCACAAAGAAGGGGATGGGAACTAATGAAATCGTCGGCCAGCCGGTGACCTTTCCGGCTCAGCTCTCTCACAGCAGGATCTTGATGACGCATTTACGCACCGGTACGGAATTGCCGCTTGCCTTACGGGGCTGATGGCCATCCTGGGGGAACAGCAGCATGAAGACATCATCCTTGAGGGTTACATAGCTGCCATCCACATCGTGCAGCAAGTCGTAGTCGTCCTGAATGTTGTAGGGCTGCTTGGGGTTCATACCCTTGATAGGATGGTAACCGATCTCTTCTACGCCGTTAATGAGGTACTGCACATCCACGTGATACTCGTGGGATTCCCATGGCGGGTTATCCATGGTATCATATTCCTGAATGAGGGCTATCACGCGCTTGCCGTCTATCTCATAGCGGCCCGCAGCCAGTTTTGAGAAATCGGTGGACTTGATGAACTCCATGGCCTTGTCAAGGCCGGGCAGCATATCGTAATAGTGATGGCCGTATTTGAGCGTGTCAATAATCATGTTTTCTCTCCAATCATGTTATCTTTCTTTGTGCAGGCAGTATTGTTCTATACATGGACTTAGCGACGCCTTAGCCCGCTTGCGTTGATTAGATGTTAGCGCAATACCTTGAATGAATAAAGTGCAGAATTGCGCAAAAACATTGCAATATTCGTCAAAAAGGGATAATCTGGCAAAAAATGAGCCATGGAGGATCGGAATGGGCAGGAAAATCAACATTTTCAATGACCGCCAGACCATGAATACCGGGGAGTATGAGGTCTTTCACTATAAAGACGCCAGACCCGGCGGCATCATGCTGCACAACCATGACTTCTATGAAATATATCTGCTGCTGGGCGGCGAGGTGGAATATCAAATTGAGAACATCACCTATCCCCTAAGTCGCGGCGACATGCTGCTGGTATCACCCATGGAGCTTCACCGTCCTATCACCAGGCGGGAGGGCGCCGTTTACGAACGCATAGTGCTATGGGTGGACAGGCGGCACCTGCGCATTCTCAAGCAGATCCACGGCCTTGACTTTGAGCATTGCCTTGACCCGGGGAGAGCCAGGCACAGCAATCTGATGCATCTGGGCCGGGAAAATCTGAGTCTGTTGCTTGGCCTGATGAACCTGATGCTGCGGGAGGAGGAAGATAAGCAGTACGGCAGCGAGCTCATGCGCAGCTCATTCTTGCTGCAAGTACTCATCCTGGTCGTGCGCCTCAGCCAGGGGCAGCCCAGACTGAGTGAAAGCCTCACGTCTGACTCCCTTGTTGACCAAGTCTTCGACTATATCAACCGGAACATCACGCAGGATCTGTCACTTGACAGGCTCAGCGGGTTGATGTACATGAACAGCGGCACGCTGTCCAGGCGCTTCAAGAAGCAGCTGGGAACAAGCATCCCCGAATACGTGCGGCATAAGCGGCTGACCATGGCGCGAAACATGCTGCTTGAGGGAGAAAGACCCACCGCTGTAGCGCTAAAGTGCGGCTACGCAGACTACTCCAGCTTTTTTCGCGCCTTTAAGGCCCGCTATCGGAGCAGCCCCAGGGAGTTTGTGAAAACGCTGGACAGGAGCGCCGACGTCGTCCATGTAAGTTAGTCATACATATCGGGCAGTGCGCGGCGGTATTGAATCATATCCCCCAGGCATGTGCCCTATCCCGCCCACGTTGATTGTTCCGAATGTTCACTGACAAGCAAGTATTCTATTGCCAAAGCAACGCAATGCAGGGTATCGCTTTTTTGATATATTGCGCTCCTTTCGCAGTACCTTCAGCTCCTTTTCCTACATGGCAACAGGCGTCTTGCTTCCTTCTGCTCTATAGTGCTTTCCCCGCTTGTGAAGCACATCTTCGGCGATCCCCTGATCATCGGACGCGGCTCGCACACTCTTGAGTGTGTAGCTTAGTTTACAGCATGATTCTTGAACCGCTCGCCATATTGACTCCGACGCTTCGGTATGGCTTCGTTCTCCTGTTTTTGCGCCAACTCTTTTACAACGGTGCCCGACATCTAATCGCTTTCCCCCAAAAATGAGTTCATCTCTTCAAACAAATCAGTATCGATGGCTGCATATAACTGGGGATCATCCACATCGTTTCGTTCGCCTTGGCTTCCTTTCCTGAGCTCAATTGCCTCATCGGACAAGAGATAATCATAGTGGCCATTCTTTCCCGGTCTGTCCATCAGCATGAATCTGCACTTCGGATTTTTGATGCTGTCTTTCTGTTTATATATCGCGCTTGCTCCCAAGTAATACTCATCTGTTGTACCGCTTAATACCAAAATCGGTATTTGTGATGCATCTATGCCCTTGACTGCTGAAAGAGCCCTCGTTTCTTTACCATAAACGAGGTATTCATATATTTCCGCAATCTTACCTTCAAGAAACCCAATTTTGCCTGAGTACCGCCTAACAGAGCAGCCCCACTGCTCATAGGGCGTATCAAATCCGGATGCGGATACTGCCGACCTTATTTTGTGCGGATAATTGAGAACCGCAAGCGATACATATCCGCCAAGGCTGTGTCCAAGCAAGGAAACAGGCATTTTCGAATACTCCTCGTGATGTTCGAAATGCGTAAGCACCGCATCAAGATCCTTTACGGCCTGGATGTAGTCAATCGAAGACGCACCTTCGCTGGAATAACATCCGGCGTAATCGTAGCAAAAAACCATCCATCCGCGCCGAACAAAAAACCTTACATACTCCAAATAGTCTTCGGTCGGACGTCGGTGGCCGGAACTGATCACCAATAATCTCGCAGATTCGCCGCATCCAAACAGTGTTCCCTTCAGCCTGTTCGTTCCCGAATGGATAAATATGGCCTTCTGAAAAACATCCGATAAATCTGTTTCATATCGTTGCACTGGCAAATGATTGCCATAATCTGCTCTGCAAAACTGCACCTTGTGTGCCCTATGGATTATGATCAACGAAGCAATCAAAAAGAGCGTTATCATTGTCATTCACCTCTTGTAAACTTGGTTAGCCGCAGACAGTCCATCGTTATCAGGCGTTTTCGGGTCGTGCGTGCGGCCGGTTCAATCAGGTTGCATTGTATCATATTTTTCTGTACAACTCTTATCTTGTGTTCGACTTAGCATATACCCTCCGGCGTCAGTTCCGCAACTTCAGCCCATCCAAATGCAGCAGTTCCCCGAAAACACACCGCAGCAAAAAATCCTGCGGCCCCTTCCCAACAATTCCATCAATACTAATCCCACATGCAAAAGAGAAAACAAAGGCTTCCGCTAATCGGCAGTTTATTTCCGGGAGTCTGCAAATCTCTGATTTCAGGCGTTCCCGAGCCGGTTTACTGATTTTTACGTGACATCAGGACAAAGCCTCAACGCGCGGCGTGCACGCAGATAACCCCATCAAGGACTGT
>LFTR01000013.1 GCA_001513425.1 Clostridiales bacterium DTU024 | reverse complement strand
AGCGAAACTCTCAGCTGCGTCATGATGCCTGATGAATTTACACACAATTATGGACTTGACTGCAGTGTGGCAGCAGCTGGTGTACGACTGCCGGCACAGCGGCATGACCGTCAGGGCTTGGTGCGCACAGAACGGCGTTTCGGAGAAGTCGTATTACTACCGTCAGCGGAAGGTTTGGGAAGCGACACAACCTGAGGCAATGAGCCGTGTTGAGTGCAGGGTAAACGAGTGCGTTTGACGTTTACCTTGTTTCCGGAGCCTTTCTCTTCGCCGCAATCCTCTCAGCCCACGTAAGCATATATCAGTGCCCGCCTCGATAACCGTGCAGTGAGAGGCAGAACCTGTATCCGAAGACACTCAGTATTCGAAAGTGTCTTGGCTGTCCTGTGAGGTTCGAGAGATATACACAACGATGAGACGAATGTGGGAATTAGCCAGGCCGGTCAAGGCGATAATGATGGAATAAGGTACAGCCAGCAAAATCAGCGGGAACATACAGGTGGTAATCAGTGCGCGAGTCAACGCCCGGCTAAAGCAAGGAAAGAAGCGGACAATGCCAAAAGCACCAGAGGCGGATGTGCCAGTGCCAAACAAAGTAGTGCCTTCGGCGACCACCAAGCTGTTGCCGATGTTGGTCGTGAACTTCAACTGCTCAGACACGACACGGAAGTTGCCCAATGTGAACTGGTGAGGCCGGAAGGCATTTGGGGTGCCAAATCAGTGCGCACCTGAGGGGGATCGCTTCTGTCACCAGAAAAGCAAGTGCCACAGTATGGCAATCGGCCCCAGAGCTTGCGAATATGAGCCAACAACACCAGACCATCGAGCGAAGAGACCATTTATAGAATATTTATATCACAGGCAGATATCTTTGCGCCATCTTTATACGATTGGTGCTATTTTTGTTTTGGTGATGAAGGATGGATTTCTTGTTAGTTGTTTTTGTGGTCTGCTTTCTTCTGGCCGGGTACTGGATGATGAAGCGCCTGGATCTTTTTCTGTCCCAAAATTTGATTGGGACGGATGAAGCGGTAAGCCCTGTGGTTGATATCGCCCTGATTGCCAATGAAGAACTATCGAGGGAATTGGGCTCAATGTTTCGCACTGGTGATATCTCCTTTGATGTTCTTCAAGGTGAGGATGATTTCTATGACCATGAATACCGCTTGATCTGTGCGTTTACGCAAGACGATCTGCAAAACCTGCTCTTCTGCACTTTGGGAAAGAAGATAAGCAAAGCTCGCTCAGCGTTCAGCAGATGCAACAACCCGCTTCATCGGAACCTTTTCCGTGACGCAGGCGCACAATGCCTGGAAGAAGCGGATCTGACGCTTGCGCGGATTAAGCGGGAATTGACACAAATCACAGTTAATGCGGAAAAATACGGAGACGGCGGATGTTAATCTTCAAAAAAGTGCGCCTAAGTTTGCAGCAAAGCATTGCCCTTGGATTTTTACTGATCATTCTCTTGGGAACTGCATTATTGTCATTGCCCATATCCAACCGCAGTGCCCAGGCGCTTTCCTTTGCGGACGCGCTGTTCACCGCGACTAGCGCCACCTGCGTTACCGGCTTGGTCATCTTCGACACCTACACCCAGTTCACACAGTTTGGCCAGTTGGTGATCCTCTTGCTTATCCAGATCGGCGGCTTGGGGTTCATGTCTGTATCGATTTTCTTTCTGATGGTTGTAGGAAGAAAAATCAGCATCAAGGAACGCAGCTTGCTGATGGAATCCATCAACACTCCGCAGATCGGCGGAGCTGTGAAACTGGTGAAGCGTGTCTTGTTCATTACCGTTATTCTTGAGTTTGCGGGCGCTTTGCTGCTCTCCTTGCGCTTCATTCCGAGGGTGGGTACTACCCGCGGCATTTATTTCGGCATCTTTCATGCTGTTTCCGCGTTCTGCAACGCGGGGTTTGACCTGATGGGGAGTTTTAAGCCCTACGGTTCGCTTGCGCCTTTTAGTGGTGACCTCATTGTTAACCTGGTAGTTGTTCTGTTGATCATCTCGGGCGGCATCGGATTCATTGTATGGGATGATCTGATGAATAACGGTTTGCGTATTCATCGATACAAGCTTCATACTAAGGTTGTCTTAAGCGTTACGCCGGTTCTCATTATTTTGTCCGCAGTTCTCTTCTATTTTCTGGAAAAGGATCATGCCTTTGCGGAAATGCCTGTGGGAGAGCGCTTGCTTGCCGCCCTGTTCCAGGCGGTCACGCCACGCACGGCCGGGTTTTCAACAGTGAACACTTCCGGTTTGAGCGAGGTGGGTATCGTGATGACCATGGTACTCATGTTTATCGGCGCCAGCCCCGGTTCAACGGGCGGCGGCGTCAAAACTTCCACTTTCCTTGTCATTCTGTTATCGGTCATCTCATATATCCGCAACCGGAATGACCTCAATATATATGGCCGAAGGCTTGAGGACAGTCTGGTCCGGCGTGCCTTCAGTTCCATCACGGTGTATCTGATGCTCGTTGTTTCAGGCGTTATCCTCATCTTGCTGAATCAAAACCTCCCTTTTGAGAAGGTGCTTTTTGAAGCGTTTTCCGCAATTGGCACAGTCGGACTATCTCTTGGCGTCACAAGGGAATTGAATACATATTCCCGTTTTGTCATCATTTTGCTGATGTTTATCGGACGAATCGGAAGCTTGTCTTTAGCCATGGCGCTGGCGGAAAGGAAGCATCAGAACGTCTTAAGGAACATCTCTGAAAGAATATCTATTGGGTAAGGAGAAACAGCATGAAATCTATCTTGATCATCGGTATCGGCAGGTTTGGAAAGCATCTAGCCACCTACTTCTCGGAATTGGGCAATGAAGTCATGGTTGTTGACCAGGATGAAGAAGCCGTGGGAGGAATGGCTTCTATCGTGACCACGACACACATTGGAGACTGCAAGGCTCCGGAGGTGATCAAAATGTTGGGGGTTAACAATTTTGACTTGTGTTTTGTTTGCATTGGAGATGATTTCCAGTCTTCGCTGGAGGTTACCTCGCTGCTGAAGGAGAATGGCGCAAAGTATGTTATTTCCAAAGCAGAGCGCGATGTACACGCGAAATTCCTGCTGCGCAATGGCGCCGACGAAGTCATTTATCCGGAACGCGATATGGCCCGCAAGACATCCAGGCGTTTCAGTGCCCATAATGTATTTGACTACATGGAAATCACGCCGGAATATGCCTTGTTCGAGATCCCAACACCGGCGTCGTGGGTGGGCAAATCGCCCAGTGAACTTGCTATTCGTGCCCACTATGATATCAACATCATCGCCACCAAAGAGGATAATCGCATCACGCCGGTAACCAATCCCAGCCGCCTGTTTCGCCAAGGCGAGCATCTCCTGGTCTTAGGTCAGCAGAAGGAGATGATCAAAACACTTGACAGGCTGTAGAATCCGTTTGCTTTCCATTATTGCGTTTTTGCCGTAAACTAAGGCCATGGCTGGAAACGAAGCAATGGGGCAGATGCTGCAGAGGCCAAGGAAGGGCAAGATGAAGGGAAAAGGCTGGAATGCGCACTTCCTGCAAGTGCAGAATACTGCTGTGGTGCTGGCTGTCGCTACCGCGTTATCACTTGGTGCCAATGCCTTGGGTATTGGGCGGGAAAGCGTTACCATGATCTATCTGCTTGGTGTGCTGATGGTGACAGTGCTTACCGGGAACTATGTCAGCGGTTTTGCGGCGTCCATAATCAGCGTTATGCTGCTGAATTTCTTTTTCACTTCACCAACATATACGTTTGTGATTTCGCAATCCGCTGATCTGATCACCTTGTTGTTCTTCCTAATCACCGCGATGATATCCGGCACAGTTATGTCTTTGCTGCGGCAGCAGCGTGAATTAGCGCAGAACAACGAGAAGACCACAAGACTTTTGTACGAGTTCGCGGGTGGCTTCATGCACGTGAACGGCGAAAAGAATATTGCACACAAAGGCATGGAGTATATCCTTCGGCATACAGGCTGCAGCAGCCTTGTCACGCTCAATGAGGGTGCCGTATACGGCGGCAGCGCAAATGAGCGGATGACCGGAGGGACAGCTTTCCAAATCCCGGGAGTTTCGCAGTCTTTGGGCAGCTTGAAGGTTCAGGCGGGGATTTCCGGTATCGGCAATGAAAATGAGTTGGTGATCAAGACCGTTGCTACATTGATGGGTACAGCGCTGGAAAGGGAGTCTATTTATTCCGAGCGTGAGAATATCCGCATCGCCATGGAAAGAGAAAAGATGCGCAGTACCTTTTTACGTTCAATTGCACATGATCTGCGAACGCCTTTGACTGCACTGGCAGGTTTGGGCAACTTGCTAAACGAGAACTATGATACCCTGACGGATGAACAACGCAAGGAACTGGCACAAAACATGAGCGAAGAAACCACCTGGTTGATGAACCTGGTGGAAAACATCCTGAATATGACGCGAATCAATGAGGATAGGTTGATCATCCACAAAGTAGAAGAAGTTGTTGATGATGTTGTTGAGGAGGCTGTACGGCATATGTCCGGCCTGCTTCACGGCAGAGCCCTTGAAGTCAGTCTGCCGGATGAGGTCGTTACCGCACCAATGGATGGCAAGCTAATTGTGCAAGTGCTGGTTAACTTGCTGGATAATGCTGTCCGTCATACGCCGGAAGGCAGCCCAATCGGCTTGAAGGTTTTCACGCAAAAGGATAAGGTCGTATTTGAAGTCTCGGACAATGGGCCGGGGATAGCACCGGACCTTCTGAATACGGTGTTTGATTCGTTTGTCCGGGGAACACAGCCGGTATCGGATGGGAAAAGAGGCATCGGGTTGGGGCTCGCTATATGCAGGGCTGTGGTTGAAGCACATGGCGGCAGCATAAAGGCTGAAAACAGTGTTGAAGGGGGAGCAAAATTTACTTTTCATATCCCCGGCAAGGAGAGTCATGAGCGGGAATAGTGTTAAGATACTGATTATTGAGGACGATAAATATATCGCCGATTTCATTGCGCTTACGCTGCGGCAGCACGATTATGCTTGCCAGACAGCTGCCAGCGCGGCAGAAGGACTATTTCTTTATTCTGCGAACCGGCCCGACATCGTACTGCTGGACTTGGGTCTGCCGGATCGTGACGGGCTGGAAATAATCAAGGAAATTCTTGACATCAAAGAAACACCGATTTTGATCGTCTCGGCGCGGGGCCAGGAAAAAGAGAAGGTCGAGGCACTGGATGCAGGGGCGGACGACTATATCGCCAAACCTTTCCACATGGGCGAGCTGATGGCACGCATTCGAGTCGCGCAGCGGAAGCTTGCGAGACAATCGGATACTGAAGAAAGCACCTATTGCCTGGATAATCTGAAAATCGACGTGCTCAAGCGACAGGTTTTTGTAGGAGAGGACGAAGTTCACCTGACCCCCCTTGAATACCGCCTTCTTATCATTATGATCCGCAACCGGGGCAGGGTGCTTACACACAACTTTATCGCCAAGGAAGTATGGGGATATGCAGAAACAGAGAGCGCGCAAACCATACGGGTCGTTATGGCAAACCTTCGGCGCAAAATTGAAAAGGAAAGCGCAAAACCTCGCCACATCCTCACCGAGATAGGCGTAGGTTATCGCTTCGCGGATGAATAGCGTGACTCAAGATAGAATCATTTTTTGCCTTTTGTCAAAGCTCCGCAGACAGAGCCTACAATGAATGGTGAGCGATCTTTTCGAAAAGACACCCCTTCTGCATAAGAACCAGTGCAACAGCGGCAGCATACGACCGGTGCCGCACTTAAAAAAGCCGCTATAGTGTGGTCGCGCTCAGGGCGCTGCGTACTGTATCCGGAGCAATCCCGTAACAGCCTGACAGTGCCTGAAGGCGGACTGGTACCGGGATTGGGGGCAGGTCATTATGGGGAAGCATTGACAAATCAATCATCAGTTGATACTATACAAAAAATCAAATAACTGAATGGAGAATAGCATGATGAGCGAAATGTCACGCGTGACTGTTTCCGAAAAAGGAGCGGCGTCTGCCACGATCGTCAGACGTATTGAATCTCTTTTTCTCTTGCTCTGCATCTTTCTGTATTGCTTTGTTTCTTCGGCGCAGGCGGTGGAAACTGGCACGGGCGAGATCCTGGCCATGGAGGCAGCCCGCTTGGAAGAACAGGGTCAGTATAGTCAGGCCCTTGAGCAGTATTCAAAGGCTTTGCCGCTCCTGTTGGAGGCACAGAACGATGAGCTTGCCCAAGTCTGCAGTGATTCAGCAAGAAAACTGATGATCATCCAGGACACCTATCCCTATTCGCTCAGTGAACTGAAGGAACTCATTCTTCAGGCTTACCCTGAGGCATCAGAAGAGCAGATCACGCTATGGACAACCGAGGAAACGCTTCACAAATGGACATATGACGGAGAGACGCATTACTTCAGCGATACCGTCGCCAACCTGAAGTACCGTTATTTGGATTTAATGTTTGCCGATGAGGCTTCCCAGGCATCCTATGGCTCTTTGTTGGAGGATGTGCTTGCCATTATTGCGGGGCAACCAGACAACTCCTTCACACAGTACGGGCATCCCGCACAATACCGGGGTATTCACACCATTTCTGTGCCGCGCGGGGAACTACCGCAAACCGGCACCCTGAGGCTGTGGCTCCCCATCCCGATCAATACCGGCGCGCAGACAGAGACCGTCATCGAGTCGGTCACCCCGGAAAAGTGGATGAAGTTCCCGGCCAGTATTGACCGGGACATCGGCCTGGCATACCTGGAAGTACCATTGGAAGAACTCGAAGAAGATCTGCTCATTCAACTCGCTTTTGTTTTCACCCACTACGAGCAGCATTATGATGTTGACCCGACTGCCGTTGGGGAATATGACAGGGACTCTGAAGTGTACCGCCATTACACGGGCTCGTATGGAAACACTGAAATCAATGATGAAATCATCGACATGGCTAATCACATCGCTGGAGACGAGTCCAACCCCTATCTTGCAGCCAGGAAGATATATGACTACATTGTTGAGAATGTAACTTATTGCTTGATGCCGCACCTGCTGTTCCACCCGCGCACGGAAATGGCAGAATCATCCTATGTTCATCGCTACCAACAAGGAGACTGTGGTGCGCAGTCTATGTATTTCACGGCGATGTGCCGCGCACTGGGGATCCCTGCACGCACGACTGGCGGCTGGCAGCTTTTCAGTGGTGAGTTCAGCGGACATTTCTGGGCTGAGTTCTATCTGCCCAATTACGGCTGGATTCCCGTTGACACTTCCTTTGGACAGCTTTCCTATTACCCAAAGGAAGCAAGCGCAGAGGACCAGAAGGCCTTCATTGATTTTTGCTTCGCCAGCCAGGATTCTATGCGCTGTGTCGTGCAAAAGGACACCGATATCCCCTTGATCCCCAAAGCGCAAGGCATGGTTCTCCTGCCACTTGCCATCCAAATGCCGGCAGTCGAATACTCAATCCCATCCGGGGAGATGTGGGAGGCCCCTGTACTGGAGCACTGGACGCTTTCGTGCGAAAAGATATATTAGCAGAGGAGCAAACACCTGCTGGCACTAAGCACTAATTGATCGATATCTGGGAGAACCCAAAGAAAGGAAAACATGAGAAACAGGTTTTATGTAATGACGCGGTCTCTTTTGATGCTTATCCTACTCGTCCTTGCAATAGGTAACGTTCTTGCCGAGGAGACCATGATTTCGCCAAGCGACATGATGCAAAGCTATCAGGATGTCTTGTCTGGTAACCGAAGCTATATGCAGTGCAACCATTACGACGGTGTCTATCAAGAGATGGTTATGCCGCGCGACCTATTTGAATGGTACGGTTTTGAGTTTGAGCAACCGTTGCGATTTGAGGAATTTTGTATTACCGACCTGGACAGGGATGGTTATCCAGAACTTATATTAAGGCTTTCCGAGGACTTTGGTTTTGAAGTGCTTCATAACGAAAACGACCAAGTCTACGGATTCCCCTTTGTCTATCGGGCGATGGAACAGATTACCTCATCCGGCGATATTCACGGCTCAAACGGCGCGGAAGACTATGGATGGTATCAAGTTCGCTTCGATGAGGAAAAGATGGAAACACTGGAAATATGCTGGAAACACAGTGACGGGGAGAATCAACATCAATTCTATATCGGTGAAGAGGAAGTATCTGAATCGGACTTCACTGAGTTCTGTGACGGACTATGGAAGGAAAGCGGTCCTGCTTGGATAGAATATACACCTGAGAACCTCGATGCGGCTGTATCGGGTTCCTGATACTCTTCAGGCAAGGTGCTGAAATATCGGGAGTTTATATTTACTGAGCGTTGGATGTTGGGTGATATAGCACACTACGTTTTTGGAGCATGAAACCTTGTTGCCCAATCCGGGCATATATAATCATGATTTGCCCGCACCCCCGTATTTGCATCTGTACTTTATGACTGATAGTGACCATCAACGTCATTATGCCCAACAGGATACCTGCGGAGAAGATGGTTGTTTTTGTCAATATGTTCGACCATCGCGTCAAACAGTCCATGCAAGGCACGCGCCGGCAGGCAGCATGGACTCTTTTCCGGTTGGGCGGATCAAAGAGTATCCGGGCCGGTGGCGGCTGAAGCCGGTGTCATCCATTGAATAACTGCCGGAATATCAAGGTCTTCGGGGAGTGTTGATAACACAGGATGCTCACGCTCTATACGAGAAGTATGGTTATAAGATGCTGAATGGAAGAGCTATGGCAAAAGGTTTATGCTGCGGAGGATACGATCACTTCAAATATCCGTTTGTCGCGACTCTTTTTTGAAGGGAGGATCCATGAGACTATTCTGTGCTTCATTTGCACATGATGGGTCAATGCCTGTCCGTTATACCGGATTTGGCGAAGATATCTCGCCGGAGCTAAACATTGAGGATATTCCGGAAGGGACCGTTTCGCTTGCAATAACCTTGGATGACTTGGACGTCCCGCTTCTGCGGACGCTGAACCATTGGGCAATATGGAACATTCCTGCTGCCAGCGTGATCCCGGAAGCATTGCCTCATGGCGATGTGATTGAAACGCCTGTGCACGCCTGTCAAGGAAACGCATGGGGAAAACACCGGTACAGAGGTCCAAAGCAGCCTCCGTTCATCAAAAAGGAGCATCGTTACTGTTTCACCGTGTATGCTTTGGATTGCGTATTGGGTATTTCAACTGATTCGGGAAAGGCCGCTTTACTCAAGGCAATGGCAAGGCATATCCTTGGTGAAGCAAGGCTTATAGGGAAATACAAGCCGGAATGATGTGCGCAAACGCGGACGGTTCAATGGAAAGAATGCATTATGACAGGTGTATCAATATTCGAATGGGAGGCATGAAAATGAAGACGATCGGGCTCATCGGCGGTATGAGTTGGAAGAGTACTATCCCGTATTATTCCATCATCAATGAGTATGTCAAGGAGAAGCTCGGCGGATTCCACAGCGCAAGGATCATCCTGTATAGTGTGGAGTTTGATGAGATCGAAAAGTGCCAGTCCGGCGGTGACTGGGAAAAGAGCGCGGAGATACTTGGCGATGCTGCGGAAAAACTGGAGCAGGCCGGCGCGGAGTTGTTATTGATCTGCACCAATACCATGCACAAGATCTACCCGCAGATTTCCAAAAGGGTTCATGTGCCATTGCTCCATATTGCGGACGCGGCAGCTGAACAACTTGAAAAGGATGGCTGCAAAAAGGTCGCGCTGCTTGGCACCCGCTATACGATGACCCAGGATTTTTACAGATCAAGACTGGCCCAACGCGGCTTTGAAGTGCTGATCCCGCCGGAAGCGGACATCCCGCTGGTAAACAGCGTCATCTTCGATGAGCTGTGCGTTGGTCAAATCAAAGAAAGCTCCCGACAGGCGTTTTCAAGGATCATTGCCGGCCTCAAGGCCAAAGGCGCAGAAGCGGTGATTCTGGGCTGCACAGAGATCGGACTTCTCATGCATCCGGAAGATTCGGTTCTCCCTGTTTATGATACGACATTGATTCACGCACAAAAGGCGGCACAGCTGGCGCTGGAGAATGATATTTTGGGGATAGATTGGAATTTGTGAAAACAACGTCAACTGATTCCCCGGAGGAATATGGACAATTGAGGAAGACGCAAGGATGCTGTTGTCATTATGCGTTACGCGTTGTGGCTGCCCAATGTAGAGACAGGCGAGGATGACCCTAAAAAGGCTGAATGACTATAGTGCAAGCTGCGAACAACTGTGTACTCTATTCCTGTCCCGCTTTTTCGCTGTCCTGATCATATTTCCAGCAGGCAAAATAAGAAGGTACTCAGATGTTGAAGTGCAGGGACGAGGCATCCTCAGCTGCTTCATCCGCCACGCGGACGGCAGTGTGACCTGCCCGATGGGACGGACGCTGCTTAAGCATCAGGATAAGAAATATGGAACGCAATATGGAAGCCGGGAGGCCTGCCGTACCTATCCCAACCGATGTACGGACGCGAAAGGCGAGAAGACTGTTCTGATCGGATACAATTCAACCGTCGTTCCTGTTCTGATGTATGGTCATCCTGAGTACCCATTGCAGCAGCTTCCAAAGGATTATGTCATCAGTCCCAACAACCATTCGCTCCATCGAAAAGGCCCCGCCAAAGAAACAGTCAAAATCACCATCAAACGGGACAAGGCACGCCAGCAGATCAGGAAAGAAACGGCGGAACATCCCTTTGGCACAATCAAATGGCACGACGGCATGCAATCCTTCCTGTGCCGGGGCAAAGAAAAAGTGACAGCCGAAACCGCTCTGGCCTACACAGGCTA
>LFTR01000124.1:29351-29630 GCA_001513425.1 Clostridiales bacterium DTU024 | reverse complement strand
CGAGCCATCCTTCGCGTCAAACGGTCCCTCGATGCGCCCGCCCTCCCTCAAATAGCACCACGGCGTAGCGCAGTAGGGGGCGGCGGTGTTTTGCTTGCCCGCTATCACTTCAAAGACCATGTCCGGCGGCAGCGCCTGCACAGCATTGGAATAGACAATAAATTGGTGCGGTTCGCCTCGCGTGGGCGCGTAATTGCGGTTGGGCCTTATTTTGTTGGCATCCTGCGGAAAATCCCGAAGGTTGATGACGCACATATTGCCCAGCGTCCGCATACGCTC
>LFTR01000124.1:22599-29294 GCA_001513425.1 Clostridiales bacterium DTU024 | reverse complement strand
CTCGATGTCGCTCAGTGGAACGGGGCCGGCTTGGGTCAAAAGGGGTCTGACATGAAAAAGGGAACGCTGGGTGTTGTCTTCCTCCAGAAAAGCCAAAATCAATCGCCCTGAGAAATCCATAAAATCTCCTTTCAAAATGGGTAAAACATATACAAGATTCTCTCAGGATGTATTCTATGCCCCTCTCGGGCTTCCGTCAACCCCTGCGCCCGCATAGTCTCATTGACACGCCACAATTCCTCATGTAGAATTGGCGCGTGATTGCGCTAAAGGAGTATCTCTATGAGCCGTAACCTGGAGGAGCAGCGACGCGTTTTGGACGGCGTCACCTACTATGACCGCGGAACCATCGTGGGCAAAGACGGGCGCAAGTACGACCGTTTCGCCCCGAAAACGCATTTCGTCAAGGTGGGGGAAAGCCAAGTATCCCTGGTGGAATCGTACGTTCTTCCGCTGTACAAAGAAGGGGACGTGTTGTCTTTCGGTGCCAAGGTCATGGCGATGTGCACCAAGAATGTCGTAACGCGTGAAGAAGCCAAGCCGGGTCTTTTCGCCAACCTTATGTGGCGTTTCGCGGCCCGCAACTCCACCGGCATCGGCATGCACGAACCGTACAAATTACAGTTGGTTATCAATTCCTGCGGCCTGCCGCGTGTGCTGTTGGCCGCTTTTTTGTCCGCGGTCACCAAGCCCTTCAAAATCAAAGGCGTGTTTTACAGGGTGTGTGGCAAGGGCGTAGCGGGCATCGATGGCTTTTATGAAGATTCACAATTTGAACTCTATCACGATATAGCGCTCGTCAATAACGAAAACGCCGATGAACTGTGCGACGAGCTGTACGAAAAGACCGGCGTGCCCGTCGTGCTGATGGACGCGAATGATTTTGATCAGAACATGCTGGGTAAGTCGGACGGATTTCCTTTGACGGATGAACAGATCAAGGACGCGCTGCGCGACAATCCCTCCGGTCAGGGCGACGAACTGACACCGCTTATCCTGGTGCGGCCCCTGTAAATTGGGACAACGGAAAGAAGAGGCAGTATGAGAATTGTTATCGTAGGGGCGGGCAAAGTGGGCTCGCTCCTGTGTGGCGACCTCAGTGGCGAAGGGCACCACATAACGCTGATAGAAATCAAAGAAGACCGATTACAGACCATGCTGGACCAGCACGAAATACTGGGTGTGCAGGGCAACGGTTCATTTTATGATGTCCAAATGGAAGCTGGCGTGGATACCGCGGACATGTTTATTTCTGTTACGCCCGAAGACGAAGTGAACATCATTTCCTGCGTTATTGCCAAGCGCCTTGGCGCGAAATATACGATTGCAAGGGTGCGCACCCCGGAACATGCCAACCATATGTCCTTTGTGAGGGACAGCCTGGGCATCACGCGCATGATTAACCCCGATCTGGAAGCCGCGCAGGAAATCTACCGCATGATCCGTTACCCCTCCGCTCTCTCCGTGGAACCTTTTGCGGGTAACCGCATCAATTTGGTGGAATTGATGGTCAGAGAAGAATCCGACATCAATGCCCTTACCCTGGCGGAACTGCGCCGCCGCTACAAGGATCTGATCGTATGCCTGGTCATCCGCGACGACGTGACCATGATACCCGACGGCACCACGCGTCTGACCGTCGGCGACCGCGTTTTCCTGACGGGCAAACAGGAGGATCTGGGAGCGCTGTACCGCAAAATGGGCACAGTGGATCGCATCCGCTCGGTCATGGTCATCGGCGGCGGGCGCATCACCAGGTACCTGATGGAACTGCTAAAAACCTGGAAGCTGGATAAGAAGGTCATCGAACAGAACTCCGAAGCGGTGGAGGAATTGGCGGCGGCCTTCCCCGATGTGTCCGTGGTAGAGGGCGACGGGACGGATCAGAACCTGCTGGATCTGGAAAACATCAGCGGGTTTGACTGCGTGGTGACGCTGACGGGCATCGATGAAGAAAACATCATCCTCAGCCTCTTTGCCGCTTCCCGTGAGGTGCCGCGCACCATTACCAAAGTCAATCGCACCAATCTGTTGCCGCTGCTGCGCAATATGCAGCTTCAAAGCGTCATTACCCCGGCACAGCTGGTGACCAATTACATCGTGCGTTTCGTGCGCGCTATCAGCAATTCCGAAGGCAGCCAAGTGGAGGCGTTGTATCGCCTGCCCGGCTCAAGCGCCGAAGTACTGCAGTTTTTGGTGGGGGAAAACGCCCGTGTCGCCGGCAAACGTATCAAGGATCTGCCCATAAAAGATGATGTGCTGATCGCCTGCATTATCATCAACCAACAGATGATCGTGCCAACGGGCGATGACATCATGAAGCCCGGGCAACACGTTCTGGTCGTAACGACCCAAAGGGAGTTTGACGACCTGGATGATATTCTGGAGTAAGAGATGAACCGATCGGTCATTCGTCATGTTACCGGGCGCATTTTGATGCTGCTGGGCGCGCTGATGCTGGCACCGCTCGCCGTGGCATTTTATTATGGTGAGCCGGCGGGGCAAAAAATGAGCTATGCCATCGCCATTGCCGCCGCGGAAGCGCTGGGGCTGCTGTTGGCGTATAAAAAGCCGGCCCAGCTTCGCTTTTACGCGCGGGAAGGGCTGGTTATCTGCGCACTCGTGTGGATCTTGATGAGCCTGTTGGGCGCGCTGCCGATATTTATCAGCGGTGAATACCCCAATTTCGTTGACGCTTTTTTTGAAATTTCTTCGGGTCTTACCACTACAGGCGCTTCCGTTATGGGCAACGTGGAGGGTCTGTATCATTCCACCCTCTTCTGGCGCTCTTTCACCCATCTTCTTGGCGGCATGGGGGTGCTCGTGTTCGCGCTGGCGCTTTTGCCCAAGGGCAATGCGGAAGGCGTATATATTCTCAAGGCGGAGATGCCGGGGCCCATGTTTGGCAAGGTGGTATCGGGGCTGAAAAGTACGGCACGTATCCTGTACGCCATTTACCTGATTATGACCGCTTTGCTTATCGGCGTACTCATGTGGGCGGGCATGCCGCCCTTTGACGCCGTTTGCCATGCGTTCGGCGCGGCGGGTACAGGGGGGTTTGGCGTCAAAAACACGTCCATTGCCTATTATGACAACGCCAATATCGATTATATCCTCGCGGTGGCCATGCTGCTGTTTGGCATCAACTTCAATTTGTACTATCTTCTTCTCCTCAGAAAGGTCAAAGCCTTTTTTAGGAGTGAGGAACTCAAGTGGTATTTCGCCATCATCGTGGCGGCGGGGGCGCTTATCTGCCTGAATATTCGTCCGCTGTATGACAATGTGGGGCGTATGGCGCGCGACGTCTTTTTTACCGTATCCTCCATTATTACCACCACCGGCTATTCCGTTACAGATTTTGGGCGGTGGCCGCTGTTTTCCCATGTGGTATTGCTGCTGCTCATGTTTGGCGGCGCGATGGCGGGCTCGACTGCGGGCGGCCTCAAGATTTCCCGGGTGGCGCTATATTCCAAGATGTCCATTGCCGAGCTCAGGCGTCAAAGAGAGCCGGGGCGCGTGGTGCCGGTGCTGTTCAATGGAAAAGCCGTCTCCCGCGAAAACCGCGCCCACCTGATGGGATACCTGATCGCTTACATCACTCTGTTTTTTTTACTCGTACTGATTACCAGTCTTGACGCGCCCGATTTTATCACTGCTTTTTCCGCTGTCGTCGCCACGTTCAACAATATCGGCCCGGGGCTTGGCGTCGTGGGCCCGGTTGGTAATTATGCCGATTTCAACGCGGTTACCAAGCTCATGCTGTCGCTGGGTATGATAGCGGGACGCCTTGAAATATGGCCCATCATCATCCTGTTTTCCAAGCGTTCCTGGCATAAGGCATGAAGAAAAGGTATTTGACGCGCTTGTCATTCTATGGATCGAGGAGACCCTCTCTCGCCCGCGCGGCCGATGCGGATCACCGGGATATTCCCATGCAAAAGACCAGCCTTTCAAAGCAATCGTGCTTGTTGGGCTGGTCTTTGCTCTGCCGGGAAGCGGCTTACATTGTATCTATCCCCCAAATTCGCCTGGCGGGTACCGGAATGATTATTCGCTGTCATCCTTGCGGCGCAGATTGTCTTTGAAACCCTCTGCCTTATTAGCGACGCTGTCCATGGCGTCGTTGACCTTGGGGCTGATGTCCGTGCCCGAAAAGCGGTAACGGAAGCCGAAGAAGAGGCTGACAATAATGGCGGGGATAGTAACCCAGAAGAAGATGACCATCAGTACCAGCACGGTAAGGGGCAGGGTCAAAACGATCTTGTTTCTGCGGTGCACTTCCATGACGTTGCGGTTGCCTTTCTCTACCATTTTCCCGATAAATGCGCCGATATTCTGGAACATGCTGCCCAGGGTGTCACCGTTTTTGGCGTTCATAGGTTCTGTCTCCTTTTGTTCATTTGAAGATGTGTGATGGATCTTGCCTTTGTTCTCCAGATAGACAATGGCTTCCAGCAGATCCCAATCACTGTTTTCCAGTGCGGCTTTGGCTTCCTCATAAGTGACATCCGCCTTCTCGCGGAGCTTCTCAGTCATTTCAAAATGATCCATGGTAGTTCCTCCTTCGTGTAGGGTCTCGCCCTTTGACAACACCATTGTAGACAAACAATATTAAGTGCCAAGTGGAAAAGAATTAGAAAGGGATTAGAATCCAAAGAATATTCCGCAATGAAAAGGCCACCCGCGTACTTTGGGTGGCCTGTTTGGACGTGCGGCTACCTGCCGATGCGCACACGGTTGATGAATCCGCGTATGGGCTGGCCTTGGTGAGTGGTCTCAATATACGCCCAGTTGTGCGATAAGAATCCCAGCAATTGCACTGTGGTGCCCACGGGGATCGTGGTGATCCATTCGCGGTTGGTGCCGATAATGGGGTCATCCGTAAGATACGCCTTACTGACAACTTGGACGGGTTCATACATGAATGTCAGCGCAGGCACACTGACGCCTGCCGGAACGAATCCGGAATCCATGTAACCGATGCGGTATTTGCCCACGCCGAACTGGTAGCCCATCAACGTCCAGCCGTTTTCCGTGCCATAGAAGCGCGCAACGCCCGATCCGATCGTAGCGTTGCCGCCTACGCGGAAGTAATTAAGGCCGGGTCCTGAGTATACCGCATACGGACCCTGGACGGAGGCTTCGGTATGCTGTGGAAGTACGTAACTGCCGCCGGACGGGGGCGGGGGTGGAGGTGGAGCCGTCGGCGGGGGCGGAGGAACGGGTGTCACGGGGGCGGGCCCCGGCCCGGGCGGGGAATAGACAAAGGTGATAGAGGACGGCCATACTGCGCCATTTTGCTGAACGTTTACCGTAACGCTCTCGGGGCTTTGCCTTACATAGCCCGCCGGCACGCGGCTCGCGTTGGCATAGATGGTTCGGCTGCCGACGCCCACCGTAATGTACTCAGAATACAGCAGGTTGCCCGCGTTATCCAAATATTGCACAAATACCGTTGCCGACACGGGCAGGGCATAGGTGAAAATAACGGAAGTGGGGCTCACAGAGCCGTTGGTTGATACAAACACGCTGGCGGTTCCGGCGCTTTGGCGCGTGTATCCGGGCACCTTTGAGTCATTGGCGTAGATGGTGTTAGTGCCCGCAGTGGCAGTAATATAGTCTGTCGCCAGCGTTCTGCCGTCCACCGTGCGATAATACACCGGTACCGTTACTGTAACGTTCTGCGGGCGCGGCTGATACAGGAACGTTATGGCGGCGGGGCTTGCCGCGCCTTGCGGGCTGACATACACTTGCGCGCTGCGGCCGCTGTAGAGAACGTAATCACCCGATACGCGGCTGTCATTGGCGGAAATAGTGCTGTAGCCCTGAGACAGTGTGATGTAGTCGGTGTAAAGCGTTGCGCCGCTCAAGGTTTTATATTGTACGGGCACGACAGCCGTGGCGATGGGCGCCTGGGTGGGGACTTGGCTGCGCACCAGGAGGAAGGTAACGACGGAGGGAGTGGCGACCAGAGAATTGGACACCGTTACCACGGCATCCCGCGCGCCCACCAGGGAATAGCCGCCGGGCAGGGAAGCATCATTGGCATACAGGATGCGCGTGCCGGGATACAGATCCAGACTGCTGGTGCCCAGAATACTGCCGTATATGTCTTTATAGTAAATGGTGATCTGCGCTGTTTCCTGGGAAGGCGCGGGTGTACTGACGCTTCCCTGGCTGTAAATGAATAACACGCCGGAGGGTGACGCCTGGCCTTGCTGATTGACGGAAACCACGACGCGGTTGGCGCTCACCAAGGAATAGCCCTGAGGCACGTAACTGTTGTTGGCATAGATCTCGTTGGTTCCGACTGTAACGCGATAATTGTCTGTATATAGAAGGCGCCCGTCCACAGTGCGGTAATAGACCGGGATGGTGGCAGACGAGGGGGCGACATCCAGCCGTGTCAAGTTGTTGTGGATAAAGCCGATAATGTCGCCGGGCAGCACAATTTCATACCATCCGGTGGAGGCGATGCCGATGCAGGGAAACGTTTCGCCCGGATTCACCGTTCCGATGGCGGCATAGTCCGTGCTGGGGCCCGTGCGTACATTGACGCGGTTGGTGTTGGTTACCGTTACCGTGCCAATCACCGTGCGGCCTTGCGTAGCCACGGCATTGGGGGCGGCAAACAGGGCAAGAACCAGCGCCAGGCATAGCAGGGACGCAATTGTTCTTCTCAAAAAACTCACCTC
>LFTR01000124.1:9542-22561 GCA_001513425.1 Clostridiales bacterium DTU024 | reverse complement strand
ATCTTGCACGAACAGCCCTTTTTACAAAAATTTACCCCTGTGGTATGATGACAAAAAGCAGGGAGGCGGTATGCAAAAAAGACTCTACCATGATGAAATGAAAAGGATGATCGCGGAACTTAAGGTGAAGCCGCGGCTGCTTTTGCATGTGTGCTGCGCGCCCTGTTCCACCGCTGTCCTGGAACAATTGCACCCTTACTTCCATATAACGGCGTACTATTATAACCCCAATATTGACACGCTGGCGGAACATGATAAGCGTGCGCAGGAGGAGAAGTGCTTTGCCGCGCAATCGCGCTGGGCCCAGGACGTGATCACAGTGCCCTATGATCCCGAGGCATTCTACAGCGCGGCGCGCGGGCTGGAAAGTGATAGAGAAGGCGGCGGGCGCTGCGAGCGCTGCTTCCGCTTGCGCCTAAATAACACGGCGCAGTACGCCGCGCATCACGGTTACGGATATTTCACTACCACGCTCACCATAAGTCCCCATAAAAACGCGGCGTTGCTCAACCGCGCGGGCGAAGCCGCAGCGGTGCGATACGGAGTAATCTTTTTGCCGTCTGATTTTAAAAAGCAGGGCGGATACTTGAGAAGCGCGGAGCTGTCCAAAGAATACGGAATGTATCGCCAGGATTATTGTGGTTGCGTTTACTCCAAAATTGNNGGTCGATTTTGAAAAGCACTTTTGAATCCAGCTGCGCTTCTCCCGAGAATCGGCCAAACAGGAGCTTCCTGTCCATTTTTGTCAAAAGGTCTTGCTGCACTGAGCGGCTTTCCGTAAGCGGGGTGAAAGTGAGCCTGAGGCGCTCCTGGTCATCCGTTACAAAATAGGGCGCCATAGGGTCCTCGCAGCCGTTCTTGCGTGTTTCGTGGAAATATACATTACCCAGTTTGTGTGCCGAGCCGTCATAAAACAGCGCGTTTTCTGTCGCTTCTTCGGTGTCGCCGCAGGACAGCCCCAGGTTAAGGCCGAAGCGCTTGCCCATAACGATACCCGAAGCGCTGCTCCATCCCCAGGCGCACCTGCGCGGCAGCACGCCGCGGTTTCGGGCGGTGGTGCCAAAGGCGGCGGCAGGCGAAAACAGGTATTCCTTATCATCAAATATTACGCGGCCATCGGCAGGCAGGCAGCATGATTTCAGGCTGTAAGAAAAATGCTCGGCATGGTTTTTGAAGGGCGTGCACAGGACCATCGCGTCATCTTGGGGACAATGAAGGATAAAGTCAAACAGCAGCGGGCGGCGCGGGCCGCCAAAGTCGTACATATGTCCGTAGACATGCAGCGAATTGCCAAGGGGGCGGAAAGTGAATTCGTACTGTTTGCCCTGACAGCGCACCGTGCCGCCGTCCATATTCGGCAGTCCCCGCGTGCCCATGGGTCGCGTGATACGGCGCGATACGGTCTTTTCAAATTCCATGTCAAAATCGACAAATGTCACCGCGTCTTCACCGGACTGCCCCAGATCCGATACCCTGAAATGGATGGCGCACGCATCCTGCATGATAACGAAATCGTCCCATTCCTTGATTTTTCGGACAGGCGCTTTGATCTTTTCGCGCTCATAACGCTTGATGGGGCTCAGCGCGTAGCCCGCCTCCAATAAAGCGCCCCGCTCATCCAGCAAGGGACCCGCCTGCAGCATCCTGTATTGCATCCGATACCTCCGACGGGCGCCCCGGTGGGGGCGTCGCCCAAATTTGTAGTCATTATGACGCCAAATTATAACAACTTTGTAAAAGATTGTCAACTTTCTGACGCAAAAGTGGGGGGAACGTCAATGACGCTCTTTCCGGGTACACTATATGGTTAAAAGAAAGGAGGAATAGTAATGCCGATCGTGGCGGCCATTATGGTGCCGCATCCGCCCCTGATCGTGCCTCAAGTGGGGCGCGGACATGAAAAGCAGGTCAACAATACTATCCAGGCGTACCGGCAGGCGGCGCGGTGGCTCTTGGGGTATGAACCGGAAAGCCTTATCATATCATCGCCGCATGCGCCCATGTACACGGATTATTTTCGCGTGTCGTCCGGCGCGGCTAATGGAAATTTCGCACAGTTCGGAGCGCCGGATTATCGTCAGAGCGTGGCAGGCGACCCCGCACTCGCGGACGAAATCCAAAGACTCGCGGCAGCGGAGCGTTTTCCCGCCGGCACCAAAGGTGGAAAAGACGCACTTCTTGACCATGGGACCATGGTGCCACTGCATTTCCTGATGGAAGCGGCCCAAGGGGATCTCGTGGTCCCCGTCGTACGGGTGAGCTTGAGCGGGCTTCCTTACAAGGACCACTACAGGCTGGGACAGCTGATCGCCAAGGCCGCGGACAACCTCGGCCGCCGCGTGGCTTTTGTTGCCAGCGGAGATTTGTCCCACTACCTGACCCATACAGGCCCTTACGGATATCGTCCCCAGGGGCCGGAGTATGATGCCATAATCATGGACATCATGGGACGCACCGCCTTTGGGGAGCTTCTCCAATTACCCCCTGCATTTTGCGAAGGAGCGGGGGAATGCGGGCAAAGGAGCTTCGTAATCATGGCGGGCGCACTGGACGGCAGGATGGTACAGGCGCAGTGCCTGAGCTATGAAGGCGTTACGGGCGTGGGGTACGGCGTGTGCACTTTTTTGCCGGGGGAACGCGGCCAGAAGCGTACATTCGCCTGAAGGAGGAATGAAGAATGGAAAACAAAAAAGCGGGGAGCTGGCCGGTAATCCTGGCGCGTGCCTCGTTTGAAGCCTACGTGAAGGAAGGGCAGCGCATCGGTATCCCTGAGGACCTTCCGGAAGAGTGGACTGCCGGCCGTGCGGGCGTGTTCGTTTCGCTGCATAAGGGCGGGGAACTGCGCGGTTGTATCGGAACCATATCGCCCACCACAAACAGCATTGCGGAAGAAATAATCATGAACGCCGTGTCCGCGGCCGTGCGCGACCCCAGGTTCAGCCCCGTCAGAAGTGAGGAACTGCCCGACATCATTTGCTCGGTAGATGTGCTGAGCCCGGCCGAAGACATCAGCACCATCGCGGAACTTGATGTAAAAAAGTACGGCGTCATCGTATCATCAGGGGGCAGGCGAGGCTTGCTGCTGCCCAATTTGGAGGGGGTGGATGCGGTAGAAGACCAGATCGACATTGCCAGGCGCAAGGCCGGCATAGGTCGGGGAGAGCCGTACATACTTCAGCGGTTTGAAGTGGTGCGTTACGAATGAAATGCCCATACTGTACGCATTTCTGCGAGATGGCCGAGGGGGAGATCGGTTTTTGCCGCGCGCGGGTGAACCGTAAGGGGAAAAGCGAACCCCTGATGGAGGGCGCTGTAACGTCTCTTGCACTGGACCCCATCGAAAAGAAGCCGCTGTACCATTTTCACCCCGGCGCAACGATCCTGTCGGTGGGCGGTTTTGGCTGTAACCTCAGGTGTTTTTTCTGCCAGAACGCCGACATCTCTATGGCGAACGGAAATGAGGCGGTCACGGAAATCATTCCGCCCGAGCGGCTTGTGCAAATGGCGCTTGACTTGAAGGCAAAAAAGAATATCGGCGTCGCTTTTACGTACAATGAGCCGATGATCACGTTTGAGTATATCCGCAAGACCGGATTAATGAACCGCGCACAGGGACTTAAAACCGTGGTCGTGACCAATGGGTGTTTCACGCCTGCCGCGCTGGATCCTGTCAAAGAGCTGGTAGACGCTTGGAACATCGATCTGAAGGGATTCACTAAGGAATGGTACCGCCGTCTTGGCGGCGATCTGGAGATGGTGAAGCGCTTCATCGTGTCCGCGCATGAAAAAGCGCATGTGGAGATCACCACCCTGGTCGTGCCCGGGGAAAACGACGGCGAACAGGAGATACGCGATTTATCCTCCTGGATCGCCGGTGTTTCTCCGGATATCCCCCTTCATCTGTCGCGGTTCTTCCCGCGTTATCACGCTGCGGACAAATTTGCTACGGAGCGTGAAAAGATCCTCCGTTTGACGGAAGTTGCCCGGGAAAAACTGAAATACGTGCACGCGGGCAATATGTAGCGGCCCTTATACGTCCCACGCCGCGCGAAGCGTGCGTACGGCATCTTTCAATTGGTCATCCTTAAGGCCCGCAAATCCCACCACCACCGAAGACGGAACAGCGGGCGCCTTGTGGCAATACGCGCTGACACCCGTAAGAAAAATACCGGCTTGCCGCGCGCCAGATACTAATTGTTTTTCCGTTTTGGACGGCAAAGTCAATACAAAGTGGAGCCCGGCCGCATCGCCCGTGATGAGAGCGCCGGGTATTTCACTAAACAGCGCGGCCAGCCTTTGGCAGCGCCGCGAATAGGCGGCGCCGGAGCGGCGCAGGTGGCGGCTGTAATGTCCTTCCACAATAAAGCGGTTCAGTGTCTGTTGGTCAAAGCGTGATACGCTGTCGCCGCCTTGCCTGAACACCTTGTGCCACTCGTTCATCAAATCATCCGGCAGCGCCATGTACGCGATGCGCATGCTTGGGGCAAGACTCCGGCTGAACGTGCCGATATAAATGACACGGTCGCCGCCTGACAGCCCCTGGAGGGAGGCGATGGGGCGGCTTTCGTGCCGGAATTCGCTGTCATAATCATCCTCTATTATGTAATGGCCCTCTTCTTCCGCCCATCTGAGCAGTTCTGTGCGACGGCCGACCGGCATGGTCAATCCCAAAGGAAATTGGTGCGAGGGCGTCACATAAGCGATCTGCGCGCCTGACGCTGAAAGTGCGTTCAGATCCATACCGTGCGCGTCCACGGGAATGGGCTCAACATGCGCACCCTGACGCTTCTTCAAGCGGTATGCGCCGTCGTACCCGGGATCCTCCGCTGCCACCGTGACCCCCTTGGGAAACAGGCAAAACAGCATGTAGAGCAGATAATCCACCCCGGCACCGACAAGGAGATTGTCCGCTTTACACCTGACCCCCCTGAATTGGTATAGAAAATGCGTCAGAGTATCCCGCAGTTCAGCGTCGCCCCGGCTGTCGCCTCTTTCCAACAGGCGCGGAGTGTCCCGCAGGGTTTCCCTGAACAGGCGGCTCCATGTGCGCCAGGGGAACAATACTTTATCCACCGCCGATGTCGAAAAATCAAAAACAGGCGCGGGTGCGTTGTCCGGTGCGGACGGCGCCGCGGGCCTTTCGGGCGGCGGCTTCAGCATGACCACACTCTGGGCAAAATAGCCCTTTTTGGGGCGGGAGAGGATGTAGCCTTCACTGATGAGCAGGTTGTACGCGCCTTCCACCGTGCTCATGCTGACTCTAAGATGGCTGGTCAGCGCACGCTTGCTGGGCAGACGCGTGCCCTGGGTTAGTCTGCCTGCGCGGATCTCCTCCGCGATGTGGCGGTACAGCTGTTCATACAGCGGTATACCGTTGTTTTCCAGCGTCAGTGTCATTTCCCACATAATCTGACCTCAAAGGATATTCATATTCTGGTCATTTACACCATGCCAGTTGCTGTTATCATAAGGATAAGCAATGTGCATGTCAAGGAGGGACCCCCGTGAACGAAAAACGCAGCACCATTTACCATATCGCTTTTGTGGGCGTTATGGCCGCCTTGGTCTTTGTGTCCAATTATATCTCCATCCCCGTGGCGTCATCGCGCCTGCACGTGGCCAATGCCGTGTGCCTGTTGGCGGGCATGCTATTTGGCGGCGTCAAAGGCGGTTTGGCAGCGGCCATCGGGTCAGCACTGTTTGACCTCACGTTCCCGGCGTACGTTGCCGAAGCGTGGATCACTTTCATCAATAAAGGTGCTATGGCGCTGGTGGCGGGGCTTATCGTTCGCAGCGTGCCCGAACCGTCCCGCTTAAGGCTCATCCTGGGGGGCGCCGCGGGCGCCGCCCTGTACATAGCCCTGTATCTCCTCAAAAGCTACTTCCAGATACGCTACGTAACGCCGGTGCCGGTGGAAACCATCGGCCCGCTGCTGCTGGAGAAGCTCGCCGCGTCCTCTGTCAACGGCATCTTTGCCGTTATCGTCGCTCCCCTGTTGTACACTGTCCTGGCACCAGGCATAAAACATCTGCAAAAGTCGTAGAGATCACCGACTCCAAATAGGGGGAACGCTTTTAGCGGCGCTCCCCCCATTTCATTAAGGCTCACGGTTGGTGTCTTTACGCCAATGCCAGCGCAATCTCCATCATTTGGGTGAATGACGTGCGGACTTCATGCGGTGTCAGCGATTCCCCCGTGAAGGGATCGTCTGAGATCTGCAGGAGTGTCAGCGCTTTTTTGCCCGCACGGGCGGCGTTGAGGTATAAAGCAAAGGTCTCCATTTCCACCGCCAGCACGCCCAGTTTTTGAAGCGCGGGAAGGGGGTCCCCGGCGTTATAAAAGGCATCGGTCGAAAAGATGGCGCCTACCATGGTGTTCACGCCCATTTTTTCTGCCAGATCGGCCGCCGAACGCAACAGCAAATAGTCGGCGCATGGCGCCAATGTGCCGCTGAACCCGAACTGATAGCCGTAGTTTGAGTTGGTATACGCGCTCATGGCGATCACCAGATCGCGCACCTTTAGGGCGGGGTTGATCATGCCGGCGGAACCCACGCGGATGATCTGCTCCACATCGTACATATTGTACAATTCGTAGGAGTAGATGCCGATGGAAGGGATGCCCATCCCGCTGCCCATGACCGAAACGCTTTTGCCTTTGTAAGTGCCCGTGTAGCCGTGTTTGCCTCGGATGTTGTTGACCAGCTTAGCATCCTCAAGGTACGTGTCCGCGATGAATTTGGCGCGTAAAGGGTCGCCGGGCATCAGTACCGTGCGCGCAAAATCGCCCTTGCGGGCCTCGTTATGCAATGTAGGTGTAGGCATCTGTATCCTCCCTTTCTTTTACAGGTCCGCTTCCAGGCGTACCGCCCGACCGATGAAAACCGTCTCCGCGATATTCTGTATCTCGCTTTCAAACTGTTCATTATAGGTTTGCAGCATCACCTGGAAACGCGGCATTTCCTTTACCATGCGAAGCACCTTGCCAAAGGGGCTGTCCAGCAGCATCAGCGCGCCGTCCTGCATGTGTGTCTGGGGCACGATCAGCACTTTGTCGCCGCGGTGGATGCGGAAGCCGCGCATCGCATTGTCCGGCGCCATAAAATAGAATACTTTTTCCGGCTTGGCGCCTTCGATCTTGCCGTTTTCCACGGGTAAGAGGCGGTGACCCACTTCCTGCATGACCGCGTTATAGATGGGTACGCGCCTGAGGACATTGCTCAGCGCATCCAGCCAGATGGAGCCGTCCACCTTGCCGGGGGCGTCGTCCCTGTCGTTTTCCCGCTTTTTGCCGGTCGCGGCGGCACGCTGCACGACGCCGGGCACCGCGGACTGAAGGTCCACGGTAGCGGCAATGTCATCCAGTGAGAACTCCGCCTGCGTGGTTTCCTTTATGCCCATGTTTTTGAGGATGCGCTGCGCCTGCACATCGGCTATGATGCGCTTGCCCTCTTCCACTTCCTGCAAATATTTCTCGCTCACGCCGCTGACGCGGGCCACCTGCCTAAAAGTCAAATTGCGGCGTGTGCGCTCCAGATGAATCAAATCTCCCAGCCTGCTCATGGTATCTCCTTCTGAGGGGTTTCCCGGCACTATCTTCCGCTATCGCGCGGCTTTTGTCAACGGTAAAACAGCCGGGTGCGATACGCCGAAAGTGGGCTTGGCGCCAAAGTGGGGGCTGCTGTCGATCAGAGGCTTGATTCCTTTCATTCGCAAGATGTCCCCTTCGATTTCGAGTATGAAGTCCGACGCGCACCCCCTTGGAACCTGCAGGGATGAGTATCAGATTGCCGTATCAAACGTATCCCAATCGGACAGGTCGCCCGCCTCAAAACCCTTCATGAACCAGGCCTGCCTCTGATCGCTTGTGCCATGGTTGAATGTATCAGGATCCACATAGCCCTGCGCCCTTCTTTGAATGCTGTCATCGCCCACCGCGGACGCGGCAGAGAGCGCTTCCGCAATATCGCCTTGTTCGAGATAACCTCTCTCTTTCATGAAATGCGCGACAACGCCCGCCAAATAATCCGCCTGCAGTTCATAGCGCACACTGTAGTCGTTGAAGTCTGCCTGGCTCATCTGCCCCGCCGCCACGCGTTGGCGCAGGCTGTTCATCTGGCTTGTTACACCAAGCAGCGTTTGCACATGGTGGCCGGCCTCATGGGCGATGACGTAGCTCATGACAAAATCCCCCCGCGAGGCGCCGTAACTGCGGACAAGGGAGTCATAAAAACTAAGGTCCAGATAGATGGCCCTGTCGATCGTACAATAGAACGGCCCCACGCCCGAGTCGGCGGTGCCGCAGCCCGATTGGACCATTCCGTCATAAATGGTGAGCGTTGGTTCGTCATACTCTTCCCCGTACATCGGCAGGATCGTATTCCATGTATCCTCAATATCCGCAAGGACGACCGAAGCATAATCAAAAAGCTGCCTGTCCTCTTCACTTTCAATGTATGGCTGCTCGATCACGTCGGAAGGCTGCAAGCCCACAAGATCGGTAAGGCTTCCCAGGTTCCCTGTCAAAAGGGCGATGACCACAGCGATTACCGTGACGATGCCTCCGCCGGCTAACGTTCGGCCTCCGACAGACTTCGTGCCGCTTCCCCTTCGGTCATCCACACTGGTGCTTTTTCTGCGGCCGATCCATTTCATGTTTTGTACCTCCCCGGCTCAAATATGAATATACCCTTACAGTCTACCCTGCGCGGCAAGGGCCAAAACCGCGCTTGCCTGTGTCCCCCGGCGACATTATAATGAAATCAAGAAGGGGGGCATACCCATGAAAAAGCAGATGGCACTCATTGTCGCTTTGATCTGGCTCTTGGTGCCCGCGTGCGCCGAAAGCATTTTAGGTGAATGGTTCGAAAGCCCCGGCTGCCTCAGGGTGATTTTTCCCCGGGAAGCGGCAGGGAAACGGATGGATGTGGCATTGTCGCTGCCAAATGGCGGCGTCGTGCTCAATCAGAGCGTCATTCTGCCCTTAGGCGAAACATCGGTGGATATGCCGCTGTATGATATGGCATTCACCTGGACAAAGGGTGAAGCCGCCGCAAATGATTTGTTCATTGCTTATGAATCGGACGACAATTCCTCTCCGCCTCTGGCCGTCTTTCTGAAGGAAGGGGCACCGGGCACCGCGCACATCGCGCTTGAGGCGGGCCACTCAAAATTGAGCGCTTCCTTATCCTCCCTTGCCGCCGCTGACGTTTACCGGCCCCTGCGAGTCACGGACAAGATCGGCACCTTTGTGCCGCGCGTTAATGGCAATGTGCGGCGCGAGCCTTCGGCTGCCGCCGAAAGGATCGGTATGGCGCACGCACTGGAGGAATATGCGTGCTTTGAACGGACGGATGCTAATTGGCTCTTGATAGAACTGCCCGGAGCGGTGCGCGGCTACATATCCGGCAATTTGGGTGAATTGCTTAAGCTGTCTACCCTTTTGGATGCCCGCGCCTTGCGAGAGCAGGGACGCTTCGCGCTGGCCGCCCAAAGCTATGATGAACTCCTGTATCCCTTGGCCGCGCAGACGCTGCGGCAATGGGACGCTTTAAATCGGGGCGATATTCATCTTGGTCGGGGGGATTATCTGGACGCGCGGCAGCAATATTTAGCGGCAGGGGAACTGGGTGACGCGGCGGCCAAGGCGCGTGCGCTTGAAGGCGCCACGCCCTACCCGGATGACGCGGTGCTTTTTATTGAGGATTACGAAGACGGCACGTGCGAGATCCTTATCAAGGCGGAAGACAAGCAGCATGCACGTTTCGTCAAAATCGTTGATGACGCGGGCAGCCCTGTTGCCCGGCTGTTTCTTAAGCCCGCCGGGGAGTGCTCTATTGCCGTGCGCCCAGGGAAATACCGCTTGTCCCATGCCGCCGGAACCATCTGGTACGGGGAAGACCTGGCGTTCGGGCCTCAAGGACTGTATGCGCGGGTTGAGCAAGATCTCATTTTGGATGCCCCCGCCTTGCGCATGACCATTTCATTGGCGTCGCGTGAAAAAACCAATGTCCAAACCGAAACGATCGGGTGGCGGGACTTCTGAAGTGTTAGCACTCTTTGGTCGAGAGTGCCAAAACACGCTTGTCTTTTGCTGCCTTTGATGATATAATTGGGGCTGAGTTATAATTTCGGGCTCAGTCCCGCTTTGACATTGGAGGAGAGTATGAGTAAAAAGGTAAAAATCGAGCCGCAAACCGGCAGCATTTCCATTGATGCACACAATATCATGCCCGTTATCAAGCGCTGGCTGTATTCTGACAAGGACATTTTCATCCGTGAAATGGTGTCCAATGGCACTGACGCTATTACCAAGCTCAAAATGCTCGGCCTTGGAAAAGACGATGACTTGCGCGTCACCGTCACGCTGGACAAGGAAAACGGCAACCTTGTTTTTGAAGACAACGGCATCGGCATGACGGCGGAGGAAGTGCGCAAGTACATTAACCAAGTAGCATTTTCATCCGCGGAGGAATTCCTCAAAAACTACCAGGATGCGGATGCCGCCGGCATCATCGGACACTTTGGATTGGGTTTTTACAGTGCGTTTATGGCAGCTGATCTCGTCACCATCGACACTTTGTCCCACACGGAAGGTGTGGAGCCCGTGCTGTGGGAAAGCAACGACGGTATGAACTTCACCATGAGCCAGGGCACACGCGCTGTGCGCGGCACCACCATTACCCTGCACATCATGGAGGAAGAAAAAGAGTTCCTGGAAGGCCACCGTGTGCGGGAAGTGTTGGAGAAGTACTGCGGATACATGGCTATTCCCATCTACTTTGTTGACAAGGAAGAAGACAAAGCGGCAGGCGAAAAGAAGGGCAAATCCGAAGAAAAGGGCGAGCCCGAAGCGCCGCAGCCCATCAACCAGGTGTTTCCCCTGTGGTTCAAGGCGCCCAAGGATTGCACTGACGACGAATACAAGGAGACCTACCGCAAACTGTTCCACACATGGGAAGATCCGCTTTTTTGGATCCACCTGAACGTGGATTATCCGTTCAACCTCAAGGGAATCCTCTATTTCCCGCGCATCCGCCGCGATTTTGCGGGCCAGGAGGGTGAGATCAAGCTTTTCAATCATCAGGTTTTCGTGGCAGACAACATAAAGGAAATCATCCCCGAATTCCTAATGGTTTTGAAGGGTGTCATTGATTGCCCCGACCTGCCGTTGAACGTTTCGCGTTCCTTCCTGCAAAACGACGGGCAGGTGCGCAAAATCAGCAGCCATATCGTGAAGAAGGTAGCGGACAAGCTGATGGGTTTGTTCAACACCGAGCGTGAAACCTACCAAGGCTACTGGGACGACATTCACCCTTTCATCAAGTATGGCTGTATACGGGACAGTAAGTTCTTTGACGCTATCAAGGATGCGCTTCTTATGAAGACCACGGCGGGTGAATATCTGACGCTGGGAGAATACAAAGCGCGCAATGAAGGCAAAGCAGACAAAAAGATCTTCTACACCACCGACTCCGCAAAGCAGGCCGCCGGCGTGGCGCTGTACACGGGACGCGGCATGGATGTTATTGTTATGGATACTATGATCGATATCAACTTTATGTCCTTTATGGAGCATTCGGGGGGCTCGGGCGACGACGCTCCGCAGTTTATGCGCGTAGACGCCGATGTGTCCGGCCTCATGGAAGACAGCGAAGAGGGCAAGGAAATTAAGCAGGAGGAGCTGCAGCGCGTCTTCAGGGAAGCGCTGGGGATGCCCGAATTGGAAGTCAAACTGGAAGCGCTGGCGGACAAGGATCTCGCCGCTGTCATCACCGAGGATGAACAGATGCGCCGCTTTAAAGAAATGAGCACGCTCTACGGCGAAAAGATGGACATTCCCCAGAAACATACTCTGATCCTTAATCGCCGCAGCGCCACCGTAAAAGCCATTGCCGGTATGGAAGACGGCGATATCAGCAGCATGCTGTGCCGCCAGGTGTATGACTTGGCACGCCTGTCGTCCCAGCCGTTGGAAGCCGAAGCGCTCAAGGAATTCCTGAACCGCTCCGGTAAAATCGTGTCCATGCTGGCGGGCATCGAGTGATTTTTCCGGCGAGCAAAAGGGGCTGCCGCACATGCGGCAGCCCCTTTTTTGTGGCGGCTATGATTAATCCAGAAGCTTGGCCATCATCCAGCCGGTTGCGCCGTCCACCCAGACTTCAGCCCAATATTCGCCGCCGCCAAGACGGATGACACGCGTGCCGTTTAGGTACAGGCCCAGCGAATCGGATGAGGCAGACGCCTTTGTGCGCAGATGCGCGCCTTCGCCGCCCGTGTTATGGATGACCATCTCCTGTCCTTTCGGCTCGGGGATGTATCCAGTGTTTGCGGCGTCCGCAAATGGGATCTGCGGCGTGACACCCCAGGCCATCATGAAACCGACGCGGCCGTCGGGCGTGACAACGTGGACAAAATCTTCGGTGACACCCAGCACCGTCACAAAGGAACCATTGGAATAGTTGCCCAGATTCTCCGATTGGAAAGACTGTTCTGCCCGCAGTGCCAGACCGGGGGCGTCGCGATTTGCCACGCTCACTGTGGGCAGTTGTTCGGGCAAGGCAGCGCCGGGAACATCCCGGAGCAGGAAACGTGTCTCAAAATACCCTTCCAGGTTGCCGATGCGAACCGGCGTCCACTCGCTCTGCGATGCACCCGTTACTTGCGTTAGGACGCCTGAATAGTATTTGCCCAGGGATCGGGCGCTCACGCTTGACGAACTCCTAAGCGCAGCACGCTGCCCTTGTGAAGGCAACATGAGGATCGCCATTCCCGCGTTGTCTTGGGGCTCCTTGGGACGCAAGCCTTCAGGGGATGTGAATCCCGGCACGCGTTCCCCTGTTGGCAGGTAGTACAGGATCTGGGCAGAGTCATTGTACAAGGCGATCGGTTCGAATACTTCCCCCGCCGCCAGGATATGGATCGCTTCACCCTGCGTGTCTGCTTGCCCATACACGCTGCGGTCTTCTCCGGCATTGATATACAAGGCCAAAGACGTATCGGTCTGTATGGACTGAGCC
>LFTR01000124.1:0-9366 GCA_001513425.1 Clostridiales bacterium DTU024 | reverse complement strand
TCCGGCATGAACAGTCTCTTGCGCTCGCGCGGCAGCAGCCTCATCAGCTGTTTGGTGACGCTGCCGGTCAGAAAACCTGTCACTACGCCGGCGATCATCAATACTGCCATGTAATACATGAGGCTGGCTGTCTGCAATTGTACCATCGCGACAAGTATCTGCCCCACATTGTGCATCACGCCGCCCACCACACCGGCCCCGACGGGGCTGATACCCTTAAGACCGAAAATGGCCAGCACCATAAAGAGCATGCTCAATACGCCGCCCGCCAGGGAGTATTGCATCGCCGCGGGATTGCCAAAGAGGAAACCCGATAGAAATACCTTGCCCAGCATTAGCACCGCGGAAAAGGGGATGCCCAGCCAATAGAGGCTAAGCAGCAGAACACTGTTGCCAAGGCCCAGTTTTATGCCCGGCATGCCGCCCAGGGGGATCATGGTCTCAATGTATCCCAGCACCATCATCACAGAAAGAAACATGCTGCTCAGGGCCAATTGGCGCGTCTGCCTGCGCATTATTGTGCCTCCAGATAAGGCGCGGCTTCACCTGCTGACAGCCACTCCAACAGAACCTGGTTGGGCAGACAGATGATCTGGTTGAGCAGCAGGCGCGTTTCGCGGTTGTCTTCAGTTACAGTGCCTTGATGCACACAATCCTGATTGTGGCAGTTGGCGGAGAGCATTTTAACGGAATTCTTGTTGATCTCCACTACGTTTTGTTCGCCCGTTTCTTGGTCGATGGTAATGATCCGATGTTCTGTCAGCGGCACCAGATCCCACTGATCATTGGAGACCTGTATGCGTACGTAGGCGGACGCGTCCGCTACGACGGCGTCGTTTCTCGAAAAAAAGCCCCCTCGGGCGACGAATAACAGTACCGCGGCCACTGCCAGGAAAATGATGATAACACGTACATCCTTGCGATTCATGCGAACTCCTTCCACTCAAATGCGTGCCCATTATAAATGAAGCCAGTCCGCTTTACAAGACGTCGCAAGTGAAGCAGATGACCGGATGGCCGCGCTTGAAATAAGGAGAGTCCACCCTCGTTCATAATTTTCGGGGATGCGGGTCAGGGGCCGGCCGTCTTGCGGGCCCAGGAGAGTGCCTTGATCTTTGGCAGCGCGGTTCATCTATGGGACGCGATGTTCTGTTGCCGCTGCTATACATTTCAAGTTTTTGTTTGTATAATGGAAAAAGCGTTTTGAGAATGGGAGGACAGTATGAGCCACGAGGACGATTTTAGGCGGCAGGAGATTATCCGCCTGCAAAACGAAATCATTGCGCAGATGACAGGGCAGAATTTGCGTGCCGTTGGTGACGATTTGTGGGGACGCAAGGCAGACGAGGAGGAAACCAACGCGGAACTTACTCCGCCGCCCGGTTTTCCCGAAGTGCCGGACGTATTTGGTACCAAAAAGGCCAAGGACGCAAAAAAGCAGGAGACAAAAGCGCAGACGGAGAAGCCGCCCAAGGAAGATATCGCGATACTCAAAAAAGAGCTGGAATCCTACATCGGGCTGGACCTTATCAAGCGCGAAGTGGAAAGCCTGATCAATCTGGTGACGGTATACAAGCTGCGCAGGGAACACCAATTACCCACGGAAGATATTTCGCTGCATATGGTGTTTTCGGGTAACCCGGGCACCGGAAAAACCATGATCGCGCGGCTTATGAGTCGCATCTACCATTCCCTGGATATCCTGGATAAGGGCCATTTGGTGGAGGTTGATCGCAGTGGTTTGGTCGCGGGCTATGTCGGCCAGACAGCCATCAAGACCCAGGAAATAGTGCAAAAAGCGCTCGGTGGCGTTTTGTTTATTGACGAAGCCTACGCGCTCACCACGCGCGGCCCGCAGGATTTTGGGCAGGAAGCGGTGGAAACGCTGCTGAAGGCCATGGAAGACAATCGGGACAATCTGGTCGTTATCGTGGCAGGGTACGTGGATTTGATGAATGATTTTGTCCATTCCAACCCCGGTTTGGAGTCGCGCTTCAATCGCTTCATGTACTTTCCGGACTACACCGTGCAGGAGATGATGGACATCTTCGCGCTGCGTTGCCGCAATGCGGGCTACACTTTAGCGCAGGACGCGACGGAGCCTTTGCGTGATGTCATCCGGGAAGAAAGCGAAAATGCCATCGGATTTGGCAACGCGCGCGGTGTGCGCAATTTGTTTGAGCAGGCTATCTCCCGGCAGGCGAACCGCCTGGCCAAGCAAGAAAAGGTCACGCGGGATCAACTGATGATGCTTACCCGGGAAGACCTCATGCCCCCTGAAGACGATGAGGAAAAAGCGGAAGTGGGCGCAAGCGATGATTGATTTTCGTAACGATTATTCCCAGGGCGCCCACGAAAGCGTTATGGCCGCCCTGCTCGCCCACAGCGGGGAACAGAATCGCGGCTATGGGATGGATGAACACTGCGGCCGCGCCGCGGACGTGATCCGCAAGCTTTGCGATTGCCCGGGGGCAGCGGTGCATTTCCTGCCGGGCGGCACGCAGGCAAACCTCACAGTGATCGCCGCCATTTTGTGCCCCCATCAGGGCGTGCTGTGCAGCGACTCCGCGCACATCTTTACCCACGAAACGGGCGCTATTGAAGCCACCGGCCACAAAGCTCTTTTTTTGCCCGGGTATGACGGCCGCCTGGAGGCTGAGGATGTAGAAAAGTATGTGACTGAGCACTACGCAAGCGAAACGTTTGAACACATGCCACAGCCGGGCATGGTGGAAATAGCCAACGCCACAGAGCTGGGCACAGTGTATACTCTCAGGCAGTTGACCGAATTGTCCCGGGTTTGCCGCAAGCACAAATTGCCCCTGTATCTGGACGGGGCGCGCCTTGGCTACGCTTTGGCGGCAGAGGATAGTGATCTTACTTTCGAAAAGGTGGCGGAACTTGCTGACGTCTTCACCATCGGCGGCACCAAGCAGGGTGCGCTGTACGGCGAAGCGCTGGTCATAGTTGATCCCGCGCTTCAGAAGGATTTTCGCTATCACATCAAGCAGCGGGGCGGCCTTTTGAGCAAGGGATTCCTCATGGGAATACAATTTGAAGCGCTGATGACAGATGATCTGTATCTGCGCTTGAGCCGTCACGCGGATCGTTTGGCGCTGCGTTTTCGCGATGCCCTGCGGGCACAGGGGGTGCCTTTTTTGGTCAATTCCTCCACCAATCAGCAGTTTCCGATATTCCCGAATACAGTATTGGAGAAGATTGGTAAGGATTACGGGTTTGAGTTCACGCAAAGGACAGATGACGATCATGCCGCTGTACGTTTCTGCTTTTCGTGGGGGACCAAAGAAGAAGACGTCACCGGGCTTATTGAGGACATCGCGCGCTTTACGGCCTGATTATCCTTTGGCATCTTCCGGGCTGAAGCTTATCAGTACATCGCCCGTTTGCGCGTCCAGCGCCGTATGGAAGGCCGCGTCGTGCGATGTGCCCTCCGCAGCATCCCGCCCGGTGATGGTTACAACCAGTACCTTAGGCGTCCCACACGCCTGAAATGCGCCGACAGAAAGCAATTGTCCTTTTTGGCTACGCCATTTGTCCTGCGCGCATAGTATTCCCACGCGATGTCGCGTGCCTGGTCTTCAGTCAGATCCCCTTCCATGGGGATCTCCTTTTCGTGCCCCGTTAACATCAGGTCATAAATGTCACGGCCTTCATTGTCAAAGCGCGTCAAGTCCAGCTTTCTGATTTCGGTGACCGCGCCCTGCCGGTCGAGTCGCACAGCGTAGTTGTAGCCGCCTATTTCAGCTTCGTAGTAGAATTGCCAAATGGGCTCAGAGAGATTCCCCATTTCCGCGAAGTAATAGGTGTATACGCTGCTGAAGTCCTTGGCGCGGTGCCCCGCACGTGCCATTGCCGTATCGGCGAAGCCGCGGGCCTCCTTAGGCGTCAGATCCTCTTCACCGGGCATGATGTGTACCCAGGTAAGGGGATCCTCATCCATGAAGCCGGAATCCAGTTCGATCTGGCTCACTTTGGCGCGAAGTTCCATAGGCCACATCGACCGGTCACCGTAGAATGCGTACAGTCTGTCCACTTCCTCCGAAAAAGCGCTGTACTTTTTCTCATACCCGGGGCCGATACTGTCATATTGTTCCGGTGTCGCGGCGCGCACGGCGGCTTTGCTTTCTCTTGACAGCTTAAGATCCCCTTCCGCCACAAAGCCGCGCTTGCCCTGCGTCAAAACGTGGTAGAATCCCTTCATCAGCCCCAAAACGTCAACTTCAGTACCGTTTTTGAGGATGTCCACCGTTTCCTTCGTATGCCCGTTGTCAAGGTAGACTCTTACCATATTGGTGATGGATTCCCCTTGGAGTATCCCCACGGGGAACTGCCTTGCGGGTCTCTCAAACGCGAGGTTGGCGTACAGCGTTTTACCCGTGATGGCGGTTTCATCGCTCCTCACGGTGACGGTAACGCAGGCCCATTCTTCCATGCCGTTATATGTCCATTTATATATGCGGTCCAGCACCTGCACGCGCACGCCATTAAAGTAGACGGACTGCGGGATATCATAATCTGTGGGCAGCCAGCACAGTGAGCTGAACCCCTCCATATTATCAAGCCACGCGGTCAGGGGCGGTTCAAACGCCGCTATCGCGGGTTCGCCCCCGCTTTCCGCGATTCGCCGGGCTTCCAGCTGGTCCTCAGTAAAATCCTCCGACAGCGCCCCGCCTGTCATCAGCGTCAGCGCCAAGCCCCACACCAGCATGGTGCGCAGGGAAAAACGTACGAATTTCGACATCGGACTGCCTCCTTCAAACGGCTTTGGATTTCAATGTGATCCATAATGCAATGGTAAAGAGCGGCTCCTTCAGTGTCAACCCCGTAATTGTAAACGATCCCAAAATGCGGTATAATCACCCTGTTTTGAGGAGGGTGCATGGACTGGACAGAGGTGAACGTATCAACCACGACGCAGGGTGCGGACATTGTGTCGGCGGCACTGATCAATCTGGGTGCAAAAGGGACGCAGATCGTGGACCGCGCCGATGTGCCGGATCCCACGCAGCCGCACGGGTATTGGGAGCTTATCGATCAAGAGCTCATTGATAGTATGCCGGAGGACGTACACGTGAAGGCGTGGTTCCAGTCGTACAAGATCCCGTTGAGTCTTATGGAAACCCTCCGGCAGCTGCCTCTTTTGTCGGGCATGGATCTGGGCACGCTGGATGTATCCAGCGACACTGCGAAAGAAAAAGACTGGACAGAATATTGGAAGCGTTTCTATAAGCCCTTTCGTATCGGGAAGCGCTTTGTTGTGAAGCCGGGGTGGGAAACGTATGCTGCGGCTCCCCAGGACCTCGTTATTGAACTGGATCCGGGTATGGCGTTTGGCACGGGCTCACATGAGACCACCGCGCTGTGCCTTGAATTAATGGAAAAATATTACTTAGGCGGCCGCATGCTGGACATCGGCACGGGCAGCGGTATTCTGGCTATCGCGGCCGCGCGGCTCGGGGCCGAAAAGATCACCGCCGTGGATGTGGACCCTCTGGCCGTGCGCGTAGCCGCGGAAAATGTCAGCAGCAACGGGCTGGACGAGATCATTTTTGTCAGACAGGGGGATTTGACCAAAGGCCTCAACGAGAAGTATGATTTCGCCGTCGCCAATATTTTGGCGGATGTCATTTTAATGTTGCTGCAGCCGCTCAAGGACCATGTGGTCAACAACGGTGTGTGCGTGTTTTCCGGCATTTTGCTGGATAAAAAAGAGGGAGTTCTTGAGGGTCTTCAAAGCGCCGGATACATCACCCTGGAAATACGGGAAAGAGGCGACTGGTGCGCGATCGCCGCAAAAATGGCTTGATGGACACTGTAAAAAGCTTTTGCACGGAATACTCTGGCAACACTGTCCTGATTTTGGCTAAGGCATTTGCGCTAGGGGTTCTTGCCCTTTTTGGGGACATCGCATGAAAAGGGTCGCTTTTTGCACCTTGGGCTGCAAGGTCAATCAGTATGATTCGGAAGCTATGCTGGAACAGTTCGTTAAAGCAGGATATCAGCCCGTACCCTTTGAGGAAAGGGCCGATGTGTATGTGGTCAATACCTGCGTCGTGACGGGCACCGGCGAAAAGAAGAGCCGCCAGATGGTGCGGCGTGCGCAGAAACAAAGCGCGCAGGCAGACGTTGTCATCGCAGGCTGTATGGCGCAGCGGGACGCAGAAAAGCTTCTTGCCTGGGGCGTTCGGCTGGTCGTGGGCAACGCCCGCCGGGGCGATGTGGTGGAGCTCCTCCATAAGGCTACAGGCGAAAACCTGAGTATTGCCGCGGTGGAGGATATCCGCCGGGTACCCTTTGAAACGTTGAACCTGTCGGGACACACGGGCTACACCCGCGCTGTTGTCAAAATACAGGAAGGGTGTGACCGTTTTTGCACTTATTGCATTATTCCTTACGTCAGGGGCGGCATTCGCAGCCGTCCGGTGGAGGAGATCGCCAAGGAGGCGGAGCGCATGGCGGCAGCCGGCTTCCGGGAACTGGTGATAACGGGCATCCACGTGGCGAGTTACGGACGCGACCTGATCGGAGTCACTCTGTTGGATGCTCTGCGCGCCGCATGCGAGCCGGAGGGCATCACACGCGTGCGTCTTTCATCCATCGAACCGGTCATAGTCGATGAAGGTTTCTGCCGTGCCCTAAAGGAAATGCCCAAACTGTGCCCGCAGTTCCACCTGGCGCTGCAATCGGGCAGCGACACGGTCCTAAAGCGCATGCGTCGCCGCTATTCGGTGGAGGCGTTCAGGAACGCCGCCGCCCTTTTGAGGCGGTATTTTCCCGGCTGCGCGCTGACCACGGATGTTTTGTGCGGATTCCCCGGCGAAACGCAAGAAGAGCATGAGGAGACTCTTGCCTTTTTGCGGGAGATGGCATTTAGCCGCATCCACGCCTTTCCGTATTCCAAAAGGAGCGGCACTCCGGCGGCTTCCATGCCGGGGCAGCTGGATAAGCGCGTCAAGGCACTCAGGACCAACGAAGTGATAGCCCTTGGCGACACCATGGCGGTCGATTATGCGAAGGCTTTGCTGAACACCCGCCAAGACGTGTTGTTTGAGACAGCGCAGCGGGACGGCGCGGAAGGCTATACACCGCAGTATATGCGCGTGTGGGCGCAGGGCGCCCGGCCGGGTGATATTCTGAACGTCAAGCTTACACACTATGAACATGAACTGTTTCTAGGCGAGATATAGTATAGGGAGGACAGTATGACGGATTGCTTGTTTTGTAAGATTATCGCGGGGGAGATTCCTTCTGCCAAGGTGCATGAAGACGACTATTGCTTTGCCTTTCGCGATGTACACCCTGCGGCGCCCGCCCACATTCTCATTGTTCCCAAACAGCATGTCGGGGGACTCAATAACACGGAACTCTTGCCCGATGCGGCACTGGCCGCCTGCCTGCGTGCCGCCAAGACCATTGCCGCGCAGGAAAAGTTGGCGGATGGTTACCGCTTGGTCTGCAATTGCGGCGCCCATGCCTGCCAATCCGTGCAGCATTTACACTTCCACCTGCTGGGCGGACGGCAATTGACGGAAAAAATGGGATGAATGATTTGAAGAGAATCGTCATAGCCCTGGGGGGCAATGCGCTGCAGGGCGCTGACGGCCCGGCTACTGCCGAAAGGCAGTTGGTGACAATTAAGAATTCGGCGGAGTTTCTGGCGGATATCATCGCGCAAGGGCATCATGTCGTGATTGCGCACGGCAACGGGCCGCAGGTGGGGCGCATCGTGCTTCAAAACGAGCACGCGGCGGATGTGACGCCTGCCATGCCCTTTGATGTGTGCGGCGCGATGAGTCAGGGCGCCATCGGCTACCAACTGCAGCAGGGTCTCAGCGAGGTGATGAAAAATCACGGCATCCGCAAGCAAGCTGTGACCATTGTTACGCAGGTCGAGGTCGCGGCGGATGATCCCGCGTTCCAAACCCCGCTCAAACCCATCGGCCCCTTTTATGGCGAGGAAGAGGCGGCCGGCATCAGCAGCATCAAGGGATATACCTTCAGGGAAGACGCGGGGCGCGGGTTTAGGCGCGTGGTCGCATCCCCTGCGCCCGTCAGCATCATCGAGATCCAGCCCGTCAAAACGCTGTTTGATGCCGGCTTCATCGTGATTACCGTGGGCGGCGGTGGCATTCCGGTCGTTCGTGACCCGCAGGGCAACCTGCGCGGCGCCGCCGCCGTGATTGATAAGGATCTGGCCGCCGAGAAGCTGGCGGAAGATATCGATGCGGATATCCTGCTGATCCTGACCGCGGTGGAACAGGTTTCGCTGGATTACGGAAAGCATACGCAGCGGCATTTGGATGAGATCACCGTCGCGCAGGCCACGCAGTATCTGGATGAAGGCCACTTTGCGCCCGGATCCATGGCGCCCAAGATACGGGCGGCTGTGCAATTTGCCGGGAGCCGCGCAGGACGCGTCGCCATCATAACATCCCTGGAAAAGGCGGCGGTGGCGCTCAAGGGCGATGCGGGCACGCGCATTACTTCCTGAAAGAATAAAAACACAATCAGTTCCGTATCTTTTTGGCGCCTGTGCTATAATGGGCGCATCTTTTTGTGAGGAGGCAGGGTGTTGGCATCTTTTGAAAAGGGCGTGAAGGCAGCGCTGCCCGTTTCCATCGGCATGCTTTCGGTGGGCATTTCCTTTGGCCTGGCGGCACGTCAGTACGGCATGACCACTATGCAGGCCACCATGATGAGCCTGATCGTCGTGGCGGGTTCGTCCCAGTTTATGGCCATCAATATGCTGTCCCGGGGCGCGAGCCCGCTGGTGATCGTCGTTGCGACATTCCTGATGAACAGCCGCCATCTGGTGATGAGCACCTATGTGATGAACCGTCTGAAGGGGACGCTGCTATATAAGAAACTGCTGTTGTCTTATGTGGTGTGTGACGAGAGTTTCACCATTTTTTCGCTGAGCAAAAAACAAGACGACGACGCGGCTTACCTGGGCGGCCTGAATATTATCATGCATTTGACGTGGGCGGGCGGCACCCTCTTGGGGGGCCTGATGATGAATATCATCCCGCCGCTGCTGTCAGACGCGATGGGCATTGCCATCTATGCGGCGTTTATATCCATGCTGATGCCGTCGCTTAAAGCCAGTACGCGCATTTTGGTGATCGTGCTCTTTACCGCTGTGGTCAACACCATTTTTGCGGGCAGCGTACCGGGCGGCATTTCCACTGTTATCAGCATGTTGGTGGGCGCAGCGTTTGGAACGCTGCTGCCCGAAGACAAGAAGGTGCAAGCATGAACATCTATATCCTCATCTTCCTGATGATGCTTGTAACCTATATTCCCCGCGCTTTGCCCGCGCTGACCAGCGAAAAAATAAGGCTCAGC
>LFTR01000105.1 GCA_001513425.1 Clostridiales bacterium DTU024 | reverse complement strand
GTGAACGGATATGCCGGACACGCCGACATGGGCGAAGGCGCAGACGAAGACGCACTGGCTATCCTGGCGCATCTTGACGTTGTGCCGGTGGGCGATGGTTGGACGCGCGAACCCTTCGGCGCGCAAGTCACAGATGGAAAGATTTTTGGCCGCGGTACCAGCGATGACAAGGGCCCCGCGGTGGCCGCGCTGTACGCGATGCATGCCGTGCAACAAGCGGGTATTCCTCTGAAGCGCAAGGTGCGGCTGATTTTGGGCTGCGATGAGGAAAGCGGTTGGGAGGACATCGCCTACTACAAACAACACGAGACCATGCCTCGCTCGGGCTTCAGCCCGGATGCCGAGTACCCCGTTATCAACGTGGAAAAGGGGATGCTGGGGCTGGAGTTGTCTGCCCCCGTATCGCATGAGGGCTTGAAAGTGCTCAGCTGGTCAACGGGCGAACGCACCAATGTCATCCCCGGCATCGCTTCCGCACTGATCGAAGGCAATGAAGATTTCGCCGCGCGCATAAAGGACATAGGCGAAGAACACGGCTGGCCTGTCCACACGCAAATGCAGACTGATGGCCTGTTGGTAACCACGCAAGGTATCCCGGGGCATGCCGCGATGCCTGAAGGCGCACGCAACGCCATTGGCCAGATGCTGGTTATTTTGCGTGATATGGGCGCGCAAGGGGCGCTGGCTACGCTGGCGGACACCATCGGAATAAGCTATGACGGTGAGAAGATCGGCGCCAAAGTGCACGATGCGATCAGCGGCCCGCTCACCTGTAATTTGGGAATCATCCGTGTGGATGCACAAAGCGTCTATGCCACTTTGGATTTGCGCTGTCCGGTGCTGGCGGATCATGCCAAACTGGAAAAATCCATCAAGGACAATCTGCCGGAGTTTGAAGTCAAAAAGACGCGCGACATGGCACCGCACATGGTGCCGGAGAACAGCGAACTGGTTCAGTCTCTTTTGGAAGCTTACCATGAAGTGACAGGCCTGGAGAAAAAGGTGCTGGCCATCGGCGGCGGCACGTACGCCAAGGCGCTGGAAGAAGGTGTGGCCTTTGGCGCATCCTTCCCGGGCGAACCCGAAGTCGCACACCAGGCAGATGAACATATCGCGCTTAAATCCCTTTACGACAGCATGAAGGTTTTCGCCTATGCAATCGTGAAGCTGGCGGGCAAATGATGCAGAGACCTATGGAAGACACACAAGAGATCACGTGCATTACTTGCCCGGTGGGTTGCCGCATGACAGTAACACTAACCAACAGGGAAGTCACCGGCGTGGCAGGCAACGCCTGCCGCCGCGGAGAAACCTATGCCAGGCAGGAGTGCGTGGCTCCCTTGCGCATGGTGACGGCAGTTGCTCAGGTTATTGGCAGCAGCGTCCCCGTCAGCGTCAAGACGGAATCACCCGTCCCCAAAGACAAGATCATGGCCGCCATGCGGGAGATTGAATCGCGTGATTTTAGAATGCCCATCCTGATGGGTGATGTGCTGATAGAAAATGTCGCCGGCACCGGCGTCAACATCATTGCCACAAAATCGATCATCTAGGGAGGAGTCCAATGCCGCTGGCGCCTATCCGCATGCACCCGGCCTACCGCTTCGGCGACGCCACCCCCTGGGGAGGCGAAACACTGCGCGCGCTTTTTGGCAGGGATATTCCGGACGAAAGAACGGGCGAGAGCCTTGAAGTCAGCGTCATCGAAAATCTCAACAGCCGGGATGACCGGGGTACGGCGCTCAGCGACATTATTGACAGGTATGGCGCAAGGCTCACGGGGGAAGGTTTTTCGCATCCCTTTCCCCTGTTGCTCAAATTGATCTCTGCGCGTCAGCAACTCAGCGTGCAGGTGCACCCGGGAGACGACTATGCACGGTCACACGAAAACAAGCTGGGAAAAAGTGAGGCATGGGTCATCCTGGCGGCGGAGGAAAACGCCCGATTAGTAAACGGCATCAAACAAAATGTCACCAAGGAGCAGCTGCTTATTGCTTCTCAAAAAGGCGGCGAAGTGGAAAAGCTGCTTAGCAGCGTGCCTGTCAAACCGGGCGACGTTTTCTATATTCCTGCGGGCACCGTCCACGCCATTGGCGGGGGCATTACGTTGTACGAAATACAGCAAAGCAGCGATGTCACCTACCGCTTTTATGATTGGGAGCGCGTTGACGATAAGGGCCAAAAACGTGAGCTGCATCTTGAAAAAGCGCTTGACGTAACAAATGTGGTTGCGCGCATGGACACGATAACGCCCTGTCCGCTTAAGCTTTCAGGCAAAGGCAAGCGCGAGCTGCTGCTCTCCTGTCCCTACTTTGGTATTGAGCAATATGGGGCTTGTGTAGGTGCGGAACTGAGCCCGATGCAAAGCTTCGCCATCGCGACCGCCATTAAGCCCGCCACCTTATCCTGGGAAACGGGCGAACTGAAACTGAATGCCGGGGACACCGCCCTTCTGCCGGCGGACGGATACAGCCTCACGCTCACGGGCGACCATTTGCTGCTCTCTTATCCGCGAGCCTAAAAACCGCAGGGAACATCATCGGTCTATTCTCGAGAGAACAGGACCACCATATATTTGCCGATCGCTTTGGCCTGCCCCCGGATGGTACTATCCTCTGCCGGCACATTTTGTGTATAACAGAGCGCTCTGTCAAGCGTCTGCGCAAACGCTTCTATGGACTTTTCTGCCCTTTGAATGGCGTTTTGCAGCAGCTTTTTTGGGGTAGGATATCATGTTGGCCTGAATCACTGACAGCACAAAAGCAAGAAAGGTACTAACATGGAGAGAAGAATCAAGCAGCAGGTACAGGGGTCGCCCGCCATAGATGGTGCAGGCGTACATTTGGTACGAGTGCTGGGACACCACACCGTAGAAGAATACGACCCTTTTTTGATGCTGGACTCGTTTGACAGCCGCCGCCCTGAAGACTACACGGCCGGTTTTCCGTTACATCCCCACAGGGGCATTGAGACCATCAGTTTTCTATCTTCAGGAAGCATGACGCACCGCGACAGCCTGGGCAATGAAGACACCGTAAGCGACGGCGAAGTGCAGTGGATGACCGCCGGCAGCGGCATCATGCACGAAGAAAAGCTGCCCGCCGGCCCGCGCATGCTGGGCCTTCAATTGTGGCTCAATATGCCCGCTAAGGATAAAATGGCGAAACCCAATTATCACGCCATCAAGCGGGAAGATGTTCAGGAGATCCCGATAGAAGGCGGCAAATTGCGCCTGCTTGCCGGGGAATATGAAGGTCGAGAAGGCTATCGCGGGCACTATCAGCCGCTGGACTATTATGACATTCTGCTGGATGCCGGTGCATCCATCACGCTTAACGTGCCCATAGACAACAGCGCATTTGTCTTCACACTCTTGGGCGACGCCGTTGTAGCGGGGACATCCGTGAGGGAAAAAACGGCAGTACTGACCACCCCGGGCGATACCCTGACGTTGTCCGCCGGCAATGCGCCGGTAGAACTTGTGTTCGCCAGCAGCAGGCGCTTGGATGAACCCGCCTATTGGCGCGGTCCAATTGTGATGAGCACGCAGGAAGACTTGAACCAGGCGTTCGAAGATCTTCGTGAAGGTACTTTTCTCAAGGAAGAAGTCGCGTATTGAAACCACAAAAAGCGGGGCGGAAGCCTTGTTTTTTTGTGCTCACAGCGCTGTCCCTTTTGTGGGGATACGCATCCCTGACATGTCGACTTTTTCCAGTGTCAGCAGTGCCACCTTTCTGGACATGCCGCCGCCATAACCCGTGAGGTTACCGTTGGCGCCCACCACTCGATGACAGGGGACAATAATGGAAATGTTGTTGTGCCCCACCGCGCCGCCCACTGCCTGCGCGGACATCCTGCCACCCTTGGCCAGTTGCTTGGCGATATCGCCATAGGTGATCACGGTGCCGTAGGGAATGGTGCTCAATATCTCCCATACCGCCATGCGAAAGGGTGAGCCTTTCCACTTAAGCGGCGGCGTAAAGCCGGGATCGCGGCCGGCGAAATAGATATCCAGCCAAGCGGCGGTCAGGCGCAAGACGTCGCTTTTTTCTTTGGTCAGTTCTTGCCCGATAGGTGTTTTGCGGTACTTTTCATTTTCGAACCATAGACCCGTAAGGTGATCTTCATCGCTCAAAATGGTAATCACGCCCAGAGGCGATTTGTAGGTGCTTATGTGATTCATACTATGCCCTCCATTTGGTACCGCACCGCGTTAT
>LFTR01000019.1 GCA_001513425.1 Clostridiales bacterium DTU024 | reverse complement strand
CAATGGCGATGGTGTTGTAAAACCGCTTCCAAAGCTCCTGCCAGTGCTTTTCCCGGGGGCCGGGTTGGGGCAGCTCAAAGCGCTCCACGCGCAGCAGCTCCGTCCTGCCTTCCCGGTGCACCAGGGCTGTATGATGGGTCTTATCCATGATCACAAAGTTTTCTGTTTTCAGCCGGAGGCTGAAGTGCTGGGCAATGAAGGGCAGGACGTAGTTCTTCGGCGTGATCTGGGCGACCAGCGCGTCCTCCGCCTGCATGAAGCGGGTAAAGCCCTTTAGCAGATGCGCCTCGTGCAGCAGGTGCCTCTCGGCGGCGAGCAGTACTGCTACCAGCTCGTCACCCAGCTTGTAGCACAGGTTTCCGCCCTCCTTGTAGCCGCGCAGCAAAAACCGCAGCAGCATCAGCTCCTTGTTATCAAGGCAGCTGCAAAAGACGGTGACTGTCAGCTCCAGCGCCCGGCCGGATATCTTTTCGGGGATGGAGGCCTTCACCCGCGCCGCCCGCGCCTGATCGGTGACCACAAAACGCGCCTGATCAAGCAGCATCGGCGCGTCCTCCTCCCGCGTAACCGACAGGGGCATTTCCCTGCGGTAGACGCTGTCATACACGCAGCACAAAAAACCTTCAAAGCTGCCGTCATACATATAGGCTACCGGCACGCCCATGCTCACATCCCCGCTGCCAGGCATCGTACAGTCTCCTCCACCGCCTCGGCCAGGCTCCTGACGTCCCCGCCGCCGGGCAGCATGCCAGAATCGCGGAACATCGATACCTGCTCCATCCCGAACCCGTGGATGCCCGGATCGATCAGAGCGCGCACAGTCTCCTTTTTGTTCTGGCGCAGGGGCGGCAGCCAGTCAGCCGCCCGGATAAAGTACTGCGCCCG
>LFTR01000068.1 GCA_001513425.1 Clostridiales bacterium DTU024 | reverse complement strand
CAGGCTAGCGAGCAAGTCGGTGCGGAGCCTTATGAGCGCAGCGAGGACCGGCAGAACTACCGCAATGGAATCCGGGAGAGGGTACTTAACACAAGAGTAGGAAAGCTGCGTTTGATGGTGCCCAGGCTGAGGAACGGGGAGTTCAGCACGGATCTGTTCGAGCGGTATCAACGCAGTGAACAGGCATTGGTATTAACCATGATGGAAATGGTGGTGCAAGGGGTATCCACCCGGAACGTGCAAGCCGTCACAGAGGAGCTCTGTGGAACGAGCTTTTCGAAATCGACCATTTCCGCGCTGTGTTCGGCGCTGGATCCCGCTATCGACGCCTTCCGGAACCGGCCTCTGGAGAAATGGTACCCCTTTGTCATGGTGGACGCGATCTTTACCAAGGTACGGGAAGGAGGGCAGGTGCGCTCCAAGGGGATGATGATCGCGCTGGGCGTGAATGAAGAGGGCAGGCGGGAAGTGCTGGGTTTTCGCTGTGAGGACAGCGAATCGGAGCCCGGATGGAGCAAGTTCTTCAGTTCGTTGAAAGACCGCGGTTTGTCAAAGGTTGATGTAGTGGTGTCAGACGCCCACAAAGGGCTGGTGCAGGCAGTGAGGAAGTGTTTTCAGGGGGCGGCCTGGCAACGCTGCCAGACTCACTTCTCCAGGAATGTTCTGGACGCCTGCCCCAAGAGACTAAAACCGGAGCTTCATGAATCGCTCAAGAGTCTGTACAGCGCGGATGATTACAAGACGGCTGTCCTCATCAAGGACCATATCGTTGAGCGTTTCCTTGAAAGCGCTCCCAAGGCCGTGAACACGTTGGAAGAAGGCTTCGAGGACGTGCTAGCGGTTCTGAGCCTTCCG
>LFTR01000115.1 GCA_001513425.1 Clostridiales bacterium DTU024 | reverse complement strand
TGTTTTGTTGATTATATCTCAACTAACTCTCCGACTGGTACAAGGATTGGGGGGCGGGTCAGGCCTTCAAAGCCATAACTGCGTTCAGCATAAGCTCAGAAAAATCATCAGAATAAATCAACAACAAGGATCGCAGACTAACCCGGTAGCATGAATCAGGATAGATCGCCAAGAATGTTCGTTTTATAGAACCTTTTCCCTTCATAAATGAAGTCAGACAGTCTACCGCTTTTCACCAATTCAGTAAGAACGGATTTGTCAGTGCGCTTCTTTTGCAGAAGCGCATTCAAGATATCCTCACGAATCGGATGTACCGAGGCTATGCTCAAAATATCATCTGAAATTTCGTCGGTAAAGAAAAATCCTTCTTCTGCTTCATCGCCCGTAATGCATTCTACATCCACGGCAGATATTGCTCGAACGATAGATACGGCTTTTCGCAGGCTATCAGCTGATGCTCTCTTCACAAAAGATTCTGCGGGAGGACGGCTAGGAACAAGAAGATATGCCTTTTGAGGCTGTATCAGTGCCATCTGTTCCGCGATTCTCTCAATACACGCTTCCTGATCGTTGACGCCTTCTACCAACATCGTTTCGGTTACGAGTGTTCCGTGAAATGATTTGGAAAACTCTACGATACCGTTAAGAATATCATGATGATTCAACATCCCGTGCGGCCTGTCAATTTTGCGCCAGGTGCCTTCATCAGCAGCGTCAATGCTGACAGACACCCAGTCCGCATTCATCAAATCTTCCTTCACATCATCCATCCACAAAAGTGAGGCGTTAGTGATAACGGCCATTTTAACGCGATAAGGCTTCAAAAGCATGATGGTTTTCCCAAGGTTCAGGTCAAGCGTCGGTTCACCGTCCGGAACGAAGGAAAAATAGTCGGCCTGCCTATTTTCCGCCTTCAGCTGTCTTAACTTGACCTCCGCTTCGCTGCAAATATCATCAGGCCTGTAGAACGCGTGTCTGCTCATCTGCATTTTGTTCGTCCTGCCAATCTGGCAATAGATACAGGAGTAGGAACAGACCTTTGGCGGTATATTGTTAATTCCGATGCTTTGCCCCAAACGTCTTGACGGTATGGGCCCATATACAATCATAGATACATGTCCTCCAACTCCGAATTATTCCGGTTCATCAGCGAGCCGCAAGCCAGTGACTTCGCGATTTGAGAAAGCACTCCTGACCAAATATCATTTCGACTTTCTGTATCGCAGTAACAAAGGTATCGCGGGTTTTCACGTAATGAACAGCGATCACACGTCGACGCTGGAGGAACGCGTTTTCGACCAAATGGTGTATGCCATGCGAATATTATTCATACTCACACTTGCTCGTGCGGCTTTGTATGGAAGGGACCACATCTTCCATACCAACCTGTTGCGTATCCAAACGGTGTAGACTCGTGTATGATCAATCAATCCATGCCTCCAAGTCCTTCTCATTTATGATGGAACCCGGTATCACCTTGCTAACGAACAATACGCCGTCCAGATGGTCAATTTCGTGGCAGAGGGCACGGGACAAAAAACCCGTGGCTTCCAATTCCATCGGTGATCCGTGTTCGTTTTGAGCATGAACAACGACGCTTTGCGGACGCTTGACGATTCCATAGATACCCGGAATGCTCAAGCATCCTTCTAATTCCTGCTGTTCACCTGTAGCTTCAACGATAAGAGGATTTATGAGTTTGATGAGTCCCGTCCCATCATCAATTACGGCAATGCGCCTCAATATGCCGATCTGCACGGCAGCTAAACCGGCTCCGTTTGCGGCATACATTGTTTCTACCATGTCTCTGAGCAGCATCAGCGTTCTATCGCCAAAATCTTCAACTGCTTTTGATCTCTTTCTCAACACGTCATCATTAAGATAACGCATTATTCTACGTGAAGCCATATTTCTTTCTCCGAATCAATCACAAAAAAGAGCCTAATTGGATACTTTTACCAAAACACACGAACAAGCCAGAGGTTATTTGGCTTCGCCCTTCATACCCGCAAAGGGTCTCCTCGCATACCTGACCACAACCTTGATTGCGATGGCTGACCGGCGCCTCTCCTGACGAATGCACATGCATCCAGGGTGCTGTATACTCCCACTTCCTGAACAGTGATTTTTTCACACCCCTTGCTATCCGGGCTGAAGCGTTCTTCATAAAGTGCCCTAAGCCATCCTGACTTGTTGGTTTCCAGGTCAAATCTTTCAATTGTTATCAGATTTCCAGCCGGCGCAACGTGACCGGCCATGCATCTGGCATACGGGGTCAACTGTCCGGACGCCTCGTCGACTGCGTTACAATGGGATGCCGGAAATACACTGTGTCGCACAGCGAAATTCTCATGAACAGTCCGAATGGAGATCACTGTGTCGAACAATGCGCTCGGATCGTACCGCCCAGCCTCAGCCGTAAAAAACTTAACATTCGCCAAGCCCAGGCAAACAGCTGTTTTTCGAGCAACTTTCATTGCCTTCCAGCATTTATCAATACCTGTTATCTGCGACTTGGGAAGCATTTTTGCGATGAAGCACGACAGGATACCGTTATCACATCCGATATCAAGGATATCCCTGCCGAAATATTCCCGGTGCTCAAAGAGCCAGTTGACAATCGCACGGTATATGTCACCATCCCATAGCCCTGATATCGTATGGTTCAAGTATTCGTTCTGGTTCTTAAATGCATAATAGGCACTGTTTTTCCCGCTGCCGGGTACACTTGCAACTTCGCCGGAGACTTTGGTGAATTGTTCATAAACCGCCTTGCCAAGAGCGTCGCTGACTTTGGCGTGAAATTCCTTTGTGTCCCTGGCCGGACATATGTGAAGCGATTCCAAATAGGCCAGTCCCATATCGCTTTCTCTTGACATCTCCTTCACCCCCCTTGGAACAAATCATGCAACGGGACGTTGTTTTGCATATGATGGGAAGAGTAGCTCTTTCAGGACGTTGTTTCCCGGTTTCTCAAAGAGACAAACGACCGGAAGATCCCCAGGTCTCTTCACTAATTCTCTTCCTTTTTGTCTCCGACGCTGTTTTCTTCACTGAAGCAGAATTTCTCCCTTGATCTCAATTGCACAAGATGCCGAATACCCTTTTCGCAGAGGAACACCCGGCGAAATCACGCTGCATACTGTCAATGACGGTGCTCCTGACAAGCATTACCCGTTGCCTTCAATTCACCCTGGATAAAGGCTTCAACAGCAGCCTTGGCGTCTCCCTGAGCGCCTGTGACAACCTTGATGTTGCGATTTTTGAAAATCTGAATCGCGCTGCTGCCTATACCACCAGCGATCAGCACTTCAACATCTTTGTCCGCCAGGAAATTGGGCAGGAATCCCGGTTTATGGCCGGGGTTTGGAAAGACGTAAGCTTGCTTGGTTACTGAATCGTAGATCAGAAAGGATTCACAGTAACCAAAGTGTTCTGCTACCTGCTCATTCATAGATGCAACCGCAATTCTCATACCTTTTCTCCTCCAATATCATTGATCAATTCTGTTACCGGCCTCAACCAGTCGGTATTAAGGTTTTCGACTTCGCCATTATCACAAGCCTCCGAAATAGCAGGGTCGACCGGCAGTCTGCCAAGCAGGGGCAGGTCAAACGCCAGCGCCACCTTGGACGCCTTGCTTTCTCCAAAGATGTTGTACTCTTTTCCGTTATCGGGACAGAGGAAATAGGAAAAATTCTCCACCAGACCCAGGATCGGCACATCCATCATCTGTGCCATCTTGACTGCTTTGCCCACGATCATGCCCACCAGGTCCTGCGGTGAAGTGACCACAATGATGCCATCCAGGGGCAGGGACTGAAACACTGTCAACGGCACATCACCGGTTCCCGGCGGCATATCGATAAACATAACATCCACGTCGTCCCAGAATACTTCGCTGAAAAACTGCTTCACCGTTGCGCTGAGTATCGGCCCGCGCCAGATGACCGGATCCGTATCGTTATCGAGCAGCATATTGACCGACATGATCTGGATGCCGTCCCGGCTTTTGATCGGCAGGATGTGCAGCCCGTCACTCCTTGCTTTTTCATGGATGCCAAAGGCTCTGGGGATAGAGGGACCGGTGATATCCGCGTCCAGGATGGCTGTTCTTAGCCCCGCACGGTTGGCGCTGACAGCCAG
>LFTR01000204.1:17237-36934 GCA_001513425.1 Clostridiales bacterium DTU024 | reverse complement strand
GTGGCCGAGTCGGTATCCGCAGCGGCACGTACATCGGGCGTTGCAAGGATTTGATCCTTGCATCGCGACGGTGCTGCCGCAAAAAAAAGTTCAGCCCGAAAAGATGAGCGAGTTATTTTGACATGATTCCACTGCAACCTCACAAATCGTCCTGGAGAGCTGACGCCATCCTCTATTGACAAAACAGTATTTGAAAATCACAATGATACAAATTCAACTGTTGCGGTGAAACATATTCCCCGGCTGAGTCGCCTGTCATTCCCGGTATCACTGTAAGCGTTCGATTCGACATTGCATCCAACATTGCGACTGCTCCACTTTTTCGTCGAGAGCGGGTGAGTGAAATGATGGTAGAAGGCGTCGTTTTGGCCGCGGGAGAATCTAAGCGGACTTCTCCCGACTGCAAACTTGCCTTCAAGTTTGGGGAATGGACACTATTGGAGGAAAGCATCGCCGGGATGCGTCCATACTGTAAACGCATATTTGTTGTAACAGGGGCACACGATGAAACGATAAATCGCGTTCTGAATGGATACACCTATGTTACACTGGTCCATAATCCTGCCTATGCGGGCGGAATGTTCACGTCCGCTAAAGCGGGGCTGCGGCATACTCTTGCCGATGGCGTGTTCATATTGCCCGGCGACTGCCCTTTTGCTGTCCCTGAAGTTTACGAAGCGCTTCTTGCAGCACAAGGGCGTGTTGTCATACCTACGTGCTACGGTCGTGACGGGCATCCGGTGCTTTTGCGGCGGGAGGCGATCGATGTACTGCTTCGCGGCGGAAAGTGGCACACCCTTCGGGAATTCATCGCGACAAAGACCGCTATGCGTATTGCAGTGGACTGCCCGGGTATTCTAAAAGACATAGATACTCTAGACATGTACTTGCAGGAAGTCCGGCACATGGATACTCTTGAAGGCAGGCGATGCTGGAGATGAAATCAATATCGGTACCGGCAGGCCGGTTGGACTTTAGCGAAAAGATGACCGGGGCGGCGAAGTTCTGCCAAGATCTGCGGCCTCATGGGATGTTTTATGCAAAGACGCTGCGCTCCTCAAAACCGCGAGCGAAGATAAGGGCGGTGCGCTTGCCGTTGCTGCCCGACAACGTTGTCATCGTTGATTGGCGGGATGTCAGGGGAAAGAATATCGTCCCCATTGTAACGGATGATCAGCCTTTTTTTGCAAGAGATCAGGTCAATTACATAGGCGAGCCTATTCTGGTCGCCACGGGTCCTAATCCGGATGAACTGCGCAAGATCATTGACAGTATCCAAGTCGATTATGAGGAGCTTCCTGCTGTTTTGACGATCGAAGAAGCGTTGTCACGTACTTCCGACATCATCTATGGGGATCATCCTTGGTTCGTATCCTATGAGTATCTCAAGGGCGATCCTGATACGGCCATTCATGAAGCCGCAATTTCGGTAGAGGATGAGTTCCATACCGGTTACCAGGAGCAGGCATACCTCGAGCCGCAAAGTATGCTGGCCGAACAAAAGGATGGCGTCATGACAGTCCGCGGTTCCATGCAATGTCCGTTTTACGTTGAGGAAGCCTTGATGCAAGCCCTCGGATGGGAGAGAACCCGCGTTCGGGTCATTCAACTGCCGACCGGAGGCGGATTTGGCGGCAAAGAGGATTATCCTTCTATTCCCGCAGTGCACGCGGCCTTGGCGGCAATAAAGACGGGTCGGCCGGTCATGCTGGTGTATGACCGAGGTGAGGACATCATGTGTACGACCAAACGTCATCCTTCTTGCATCCGTGTGAAGAGTCACCTGGACGCCAACAATCACATTATCGCCCGCGAGATAGAAGTGCTTTCAGATGCGGGAGCCTATTGTGGGTTGTCGGGCGTGGTATTGCAGCGAATGATCTATTCGGTCCCGGGTGTATATCAGGTGCAAAATCTTCGCGTAAGCGGGCGTGCCTGCGCCACCAACAAGGTACCAAGCGGCGCTTTCCGTGGATTTGGGGGTCCGCAGGCTTTTTTCGCTATCGAAATGCACATGGAACACGTTGCCCGGGAAATTGGCGTTGATCCTTTGCTGTTTCGGAAAACCCACTTCTTACGCCAGGGTGATTTGACCGCAACAGGCGGACGTTTGCGTAGCCCGGTAGAGTTGGAAGCAATAACCGACTCAGTGTGCACTTTGTCGGATTATTACGAAAAGAGATCCACTCCCAAAGAACCGGGGGGCAAATTGCGCGGCATCGGCTTTTCGGCGTTCTTTCATGGCTGCGGATTCACCGGCGCTGATGAACGGGATATTATCAGTGCCCGTGTACGTCTGTGCAAGGGCGAGGATGAAACGGTCAATCTATACGTTTCCAGTGCCGAGTTGGGGCAAGGTGCAATAACCACACTCAGCAAGATTGCAGCCGAAACCTTGGATATCCCGCTTTCCCAAGTGCTTTGCGGTTACCCTGACACGGGCGTCTGCCCGAATTCAGGCCCCACAGTTGCTTCACGTACTATACTTGTTGTCGGAAGGCTGGTACAGGAAGCAGCTCTGAAGATGAAGGAACACTGGGATGAAGCTTTTTGCGAAACAGAATCGCATTTCCGTTATCCTGGGGGCTTTTCCTTTGACAAAAAGCTGCATACAGGGGATGCCTATCTTGAGTACGCCTGGGGTGCAAACGTTGTGGAGGTGGAGGTGGATCCGATCACCTATTCCTGCAATATTCTTGGCGCTTGGGCAGCGTTTGACATAGGAACGCCCATCGACACAACCATTGCGGCAGGGCAAGTACACGGCGGTATGACGCAAGGATTGGGCTATGGCTGCATGGAAGTGTTGGATATGAAAGCGGGCAGACCCTTACAGTGCAGTCTAACTGATTATATGATCCCCACTTCGCTTGACGTGTGTAAAATTGATTTCCGATTTGTTCAAAGTGAATCCGTCCTGGGTCCCTACGGTGCACGCGGCATGGGGGAACTGACTTTGGTTGGCGCCGCGCCCGCGCTGGCCGCAGCTGTCGAAAATGCCATCGGAAAACCGGTAACGCAACTGCCTGTGACCTCCGAGTACATCATGGAGTTATCAAGGCATGGATAATGCGATATGCTTCTTGCTCAACAATAGATCGGTAACCTTGCAGGCGGATCCGCTTCGCAGCCTGCTTGATACGCTTCGCGAAGATTTCGGGCTGACAGGCGCTAAGAAAGGCTGCGGCGAAGGCGAATGCGGCGCCTGCGCCGTGCTGGTGGATGGGCGGCTGGTCAACAGCTGCATAACGCCTGTTATTGCCGTGGAGGGGAAAACAGTCTTCACTATCGAAGGCCTCCGGGAAACTCCGCGGTTTCAAGAGTTGAGCAGATGTTTCGCGCAAGCCGGTGCCGTCCAATGCGGCTTTTGCACGCCCGGTATGGTGATGGCGGCCGAAGCGCTATTGATGCGTAATTCTTTTCCTACTGAGCAGGATATTCGCACAGCCTTATCCGGCAATCTCTGCCGCTGTACCGGTTACTCTGCTATCGTTGCCGCCATAATGACTGCTGCTAAGGAGGGTGAGGGACTATGGCCCGCGTCTTTCGACCCGGGAATCTGAAGGAGGCCCTGCACTTTCTGGACGCCGAGCGCGCCGCCGTACTCGCGGGTGGTACTGATTTTATGCTGAAGGCGGGAAGGTACCCCGGGGCCGAATTTGCCGTATTAAGTATCGGTCACCTTCATGAACTCAAAAGAATAGCCATCGATGCTGCAAATGTGTTGTCCCTCGGTGCTGTCTGCACGCTTTCGGAAATACTGGAAAGTCCTCTCGTACCGCTTTTCCTAAAGCTGCCTATCGCGGAAATTGGTTCGCCTGCTATTCGCAATGCCGCGACTGCCGGCGGCAATGTGTGCAATGCATCGCCGGCCGGAGACGTGCTGCCCATGCTGTACGCCCTGGACGCCACACTTGTCCTTAAGTCCCATGGTGATCAGCACGAGATGCAAATTCGTGATTTTATTCAAGGCCCCGGCCTGATACGGATAGCAGCCGGACAGATGCTAACGGAGATTAGAATACCGCTGCGTCAAACATGGCGCTGCACTTGGCGCAAAGTTGGTGGGCGGCGCGCAAACAGCGTGAGCAAAACGTCCTTTTATGCACTAATAGACAGGACAAGCCGGGGTCTTGGGGACGTTCGCATCGCGTTGGGGGCCATTGCGCCCACTGTTGTCAGAAGCCGGGAAGCAGAGAGGATAATTCTGGATGCCTACCGCGGTAAACCCTCTCAGCGTTGCACGGAAATAATTGCCTTGTATGATGCGCTTATTAGCCCTATTGACGACTCCCGCTCCTGCCGTGATTATCGCCGCACTGTCTCCCTTGGGCTATTGGAGAATTTCCTTACCGAGGTGATGAGGATATGAAGAAGTATACGTTGCTGTTTTGGGGAAGTGTATGGGGGATATGCGAAGCCTCATTCGGATTTGTTCTGCATCGCGCTGCGATTGCTCTGCCGGGGCTTCCAGGAGCGCTGATGTTTCCAATTGGCTTCTTCTGTATGGTTGCCGCGCAAAGGGCAACGGGACTGAGGGCAGCCCCCTTCCTTGCTGCAGTAGTGGCGGCTTCCATCAAAACAGTCAATTTCATCCTGCCCGGAATGGACCCGATCCGCGTAGTGAACCCCGCGCTGTCCATTCTTCTGGAAGGGCTGGCAGTCACGGCCCTGAGCATCCCGCAACCTGCGCAATCTTCACCCAAATTTGTGCTCAAGTTCATCCGAGTACTTTGCGTGGGTATTGTGTGGCGCGCAATGTTCGCGGCGTACCTGAGTATCATTTCCCTTTTTGCATTGCCGGCGGCGCTTGTTACCAGCGGTGTGCGAACATTGCTGCGTTTTGTTCTAATGGAGAGCTTCATCAATAGCGTTATTATCTCCCTGCTGCTGCTGCTGCTGCTGCGTGCTGTGCCTGCGCGTCCTTTTAAGAACATTCGAGTGATCAGCCCGGTAGCTGCTGTCACGGTCACCGTCATTGCGGTCAGTCTGGAATTGTTGTTGTGACCAAAATGGTTCATATTATGACGGGATCGGTAAACTCCGGAAAAACAGCCCGGATGAGGGAATTACTCCAAAGTATTCCCGGGGCAGATGGTATACTGAGCGAGAAATTATTCGATGGGGCGTGCTTTCACGGCTATCGCGTGACGCATCCTGCGACCGGAGATTCTCGTGAGCTCGCGCTCCTTGAAGAATTCTACTCAGGTCAATTTGCTGAAGCATGCCGTATTGGACGCTATGTTTTTTCTCGCGAGGCTTTGCGGTTCGCACGCGAGATATTGCTGCGCCTTACTGTGGACGATGCCACACTCGCTATCTTCCTGGATGAGGCAGGTCCGCTCGAACTTCGGGGTGAAGGGTTTTCTGACATTCTTCCCATACTTCTTGCGTGCGGGAAGGATCTCTACATAACCGTTCGAAGCACTTGCCTTGAAAGATTCATGGCGCAATATGAGATATGCGAGTTTTTGCTGATTCCTGCTTCAGAGTAATAGGATCGGATTGCCTGCCGAAAATGTGCCGTCATTCTGCCAGACAGAAGCCGAAAAATGCCCATGCAAATACGATTGCAGTCCGCCGCAAAAGTAAGCGTCATCGCTCTTCCTTGGGGGAGTACCCCGGAGAGCCGAGATGACACCTTGAAACAATTCATCGCACTAAATGCAAGCTCTGAGTCTATCTGATTCAATGCAGCTGCACTTTTTCAGAATCTGGCGTTTGCTTTGTCTTCCTAGTTATGCACAAAATGAGAGTTTTTTCGATTATTCATTCATTATCATGTTGACAAAACATGGCCTGTATGCGAAAATACAGCTCATAAACCAGTCAGACGTCGATCGACGCATGCCTGGCCAAAATGAAAAGGGGGCGTCCCACGTATGAAGAAATTCCTCATGGCTCTGCTTGCTCTGACACTGGTGATGGCAATGGCTTTGCCCGCAATGGCGGAAGGCTACAAAATTGCGATCCTCACCGGCACCACCTCCCAGGGAGAGGAAGAGTTCCGCGCCGCTGAGAAATTGGCTGCTGAGAATCCCGGTGTTGTCATCACGGATACCTATCCGGACAACTTCTCCTCCGAAGTGGAGACCACTATGGGCAAACTGCAACAGTTTTCCGAGGATCCTGATGTCAAGGCTATCATCATGGTCCAGGCTGTTCAGGGCGCGACCGCTGCTTTCACCAAGATTCGCGAAACCCGCCCGGACATCCTGCTGATTGCGGGTGTACCCGCGGAAGATCCTTCTGACATCGCAGGCGCGGCAGATGTGGTCATGGGCGTTGACGAAATCAACGGCGGCTTCCAGATCGTAGAAACCGCCAAGGAGTGGGGCGCCGAAGTCTTGGTCCACTATTCCTTCGCCCGCCACATGGGTTATGAAACCATCGTTGCCCGCTACAACATCATGGAAGAGGAAACCGAACTGGCCGGCATTGAGCTGGTGTTCCGTGACGCGCCTGACCCCACCGGTGACGCAGGCATGACAGGTGCGCAGACTTTTATCCTCTCTGACGTACCCAAGGTTATGGAAGAGTACGCCGGCAAGAAGGTCGCCTTCTTCACCACAAACTGTGGCATGCAGGAAGCCCTGCAGGCAGCTGTACTCCAGCAGGCTGATGCCTATTATCCTTTGCCATGCTGTCCCAGTCCCTTCCACGGCTTCCCAGCCTCCCTGGGCTTGGGTGTCGCGCCGGAAGACTACGGCAACATTGCCTCCTATCTGGAGAAGATGGCATCCAAGCTCAACGAGTATAACGCTGTTGATCGCGTATCCACTTGGGCGGTTCCCGTCAACATGAGCATGATCTTGGGCGGCTATGAGTATGCCAAGAACTACATCGAGAATGGCGGCGAGATGACAGACAAGGCGAAACTGGTCGAGGCACTCTCCAATGTGGCCGGCGCCGAAGCCCAGGTCTCCAGCTATGTCGACGCCAACGGCGTTGAGGTATCCAACTACTTCATGCTGCTGTTTGACAATGTGGATTTCAGGGATTACCTGAAATAAGACCACTTTTCCATCAAGACACTTGGGGCCTGCCCGCTTTCTCGGCCGGCAGGCCCCTTACAACGGTTTTCACTGGGCGGCCAAAAGGGTCTGTTCATTTGCATCCTGCCCGGCTGCCGGCCGGAACCAGGATCCCTTGTCTTCATGGGCACATTGTCTGCGCCCGGCACGCACATAGCCGCGCGGCCTATCCCGGGCCGCGCGGCAGCAAGGAAGGGAGCGTTTGCTTTTGTCACTGAACCACATTTTAGAAATGAACAATATCTCCAAGCAATACGGCGAGAGCGCTGTGCTTCGGGATGTCACCCTGAAGGTACGCCCGGGGGAGATACATGCCCTGCTGGGCGAAAATGGCGCGGGCAAGTCCACGCTGATGAACATCCTTTTTGGTATGCCGGTCATCCATGGCACCGGTGGCTTCCAGGGGGAGGTTCGCATAAGTGATCAGCCGGTCACCATCCATTCACCCCAAGATGCCATGACGCTTGGCATCGGTATGGTGCATCAGGAGTTCATGCTGATTCCCGGCTTCACTATCACAGAGAATATCAAGCTCAATCGCGAACTGAGCAAGCCAAATCTCATCAGCCGTATCCTGGGGCATGAACTGGAATCCCTGGACCATGCCGCAATGGCCGCGGACGCGCACAAAGCGCTAACCAGCGTAGGCGTGGGCATCGCGCAAGAAACGCTGGTGCGCACCCTGCCGGTGGGCTACATGCAGTTTGTGGAGATTGCTCGCGAGATTGACAAAACCGGTGTGAAGTTGCTGGTGTTTGACGAGCCCACCGCCGTGCTGACCGAAAGCGAGGCCGACCAACTGATTTCTGTGATGAAATCCATCGCAGCCAGCGGGATTGCCATCATTTTTATCACCCACCGGCTGCATGAGGTCATGAAGGCTGCCGATACGGTGACCGTGCTGCGTGATGGCAAACTCGTGGGGAGCAAGCCTATCGCGCAGACCTCTCTGGTGGAAATGGCCGGTATGATGATTGGCCGGGGTGGTGAGGAACTTACCGGCCCACCCGCGAGGAAACAACCTCTTTCCGGACGCGTTGCGCTTGAGGTGCGCACCCTGCACGTAGATATGCCAGGGGAATCCCTGCATGGCCTGGACCTGGATGTGATGGAAGGGGAGATTGTCGGCATTGGCGGTCTGGCCGGTCAGGGCAAGGTCGGCCTGCCAAACGGTGTCATGGGGCTTTACCCCGCGTCAGGAAGCGTCAGGCTGTTTGGGCAGGAGATGCCGCTTAACTCACCCGAATCAGCGCTGGCACACGGTATGAGCATGGTATCTGAGGACAGGCGCGGCGTTGGGCTTCTGCTGGATGAGTCGATTGAAGATAACATCAGCTTTAATGCAATGCAGGTCAAGGGGGAGTTTTTCACCGGAAAGGGCCCCTTCAAAATCCGCTCTGCTCGTAAGGTACGCGCCCATGCCAATACAATGATCCACGACTTGGATATTCGCTGCCAGTCTCCCGCACAGACGGCGGGTACACTGTCGGGCGGTAATCAGCAAAAAGTTTGTATCGCACGCGCGCTGACGATGAACCCCCATTTCCTTTTTGTCTCCGAACCCACCCGGGGTATTGATATCGGCGCCAAGGCGCTGGTGCTGGATACTCTGGTGCGTCTTAACCGTGAGCAGGGGTTAACCATCGTGATGGTGTCCAGTGAGTTGATGGAGTTGCGTTCCATCTGTGACCGGATCGTTATCGTAGCGGAAGGACAGGTGGCGGATATTCTGGCGCCCGACAGTCCGGACGCCGCCTTTGGCTTGGCCATGAGCGGCATCAGCACCCAGGAAGGGCAGAATGTATGAAACATACGAGAATGCAGTGGACCACAAGCATCTTGCTGGCCGTGCTGGCACTGTCGCTGCTGGCGGTGAGCATCTGGGGCTTTGCCCGGCGGGGCGGCACCGAAACCGGGGAAACCATGCTTCGCATGCGCAACTACGCTGTGCTGCGCACGGCGTCCGGCGCCATTGTCAATGAACTCACCCTCCAGGCCAAAGTGGATGCGCGTGATTACGGAAGAGCCAACAACTTCAGCCGTAACCAAATTAGCGCTTATATGGAGGAGCAGGGCGCGATTGCCCGGGCCGCCGCGGAAGAGAAGTATTACAAGACGGATGGCCTGGACCGCGCGGAGTTGAGCGCAGCCGTCGAAAGCCTTGAGCTTTCCCTAAGCGACTACTCACGCCTGGAGGCGAAAGAAAAGACTGCCTACGCGGAAACCTGGCGCGAGAGCCAGGCGGTGCTGGCCGCCCAGGCAGCAGTTCAGGAGACTGTCGGCGCCGAGGGCGAGGGGCTAAGTGAGGAGGCCATGCTGGCAGAATCCGGCGATGAAGTGGACTACTCGGGCTTTGTTCCTTCCCAGGAACTCAGCGCGCTGGCTGACTCACTGACACCGGCTTACGATACCATGTATAATGTGCTGGCGCTAACTCTGCCGGATCTACGGCCCGAAACGCGAGATGAACTCCGCGAGCCGTTGCTATCGGTCGTTCAGGGTGGAGACAGCAGTTTCGCTGTCGAGTATGACCGCTACGCAAGCAAGGGCGCTGATGGACTCTTCATAGGGGAAGAGAAGACCCGCATGACTATCACGCGCCAGGCCGGTAATATCGCGGTGCTGGCGGCCGCCGCACTGATTATGGCCCTTACGGTGTTCTATTACAGGCCACTGAAACGCTCGCTGGGCATGCCCCGCTTGGTGATCACGCTGTTCTTCCTTTTGCTGTGCGTGATGGCGGCCTTGTATAACATCAACGTGCCGGGTATGCTGTCCACCGTTCTGTGGCGTACCGGCATGTACGGCGTGCTCGCCCTGGCCATGCTGCCTGGCATCCAATCAGGCATCAGCTTGAACATGGGCATGACCGTCGGCATCGTTGCCGGCTTGATTTCCACGCTGGTCGCATTGGAAATGAACATGACCGGTTGGGGTGCTTTCTTCTTTTCCGTTGTCGGCGGCATCGTCCTGGCGGTTCCCATTGGCTTGCTCTACGGCAAGCTGCTCAACCGCCTCAAGGGCAGTGAAATGACTGTGTCCACCTATGTTGGCTTCAGTTTCGTATCGTTGTTTTGCATTGCGTGGATGCTGCTGCCCTTCAAAAATCCGAAACTGACCTGGGCTTTGGGCAGTGGACTACGCACCATGCATAATATGGGCGATTCTTTTGGACAGATTCTGGACGAATTTATGTCCTTTAACGTGCTGGGCGTTCATGTGCCCACAGGCCTGCTTCTGTTTTTCCTGCTGTGCTGTTTGCTGATGTGGCTCTTCTCTCGCAGCAAGCCCGGCATTGCAATGATCGCAGCCGGTGCCAACCATCGTTTTGCGGAAGCGGCCGGTGTCAACGTCAACCGGATGCGCATCATCGGCACGACCATTTCCACAGTGATTGCCGCGGTGGGCATCATTGTCTACTCGCAGTCTTTTGGATTTATGCAGCTCTACAACGGACCTAAGCAGATGGGCTTTGTCGCGGCCAGCGCTATTCTGATCGGTGGAGCGACCGTTTCCCGTGCCAAGGTATCCCACGTCATCATCGGCACCTTCCTCTTTCAAGGGGTGCTGGCGCTTGGCATTCAGGTGGCAAACGCCGCTATTTCAGAAGGAGGTTTGTCCGAAGTCATGCGAATCTTGATTTCCAACGGTATCATTCTGTATGCCCTGACACAGTCGGGAGGTGATACGCGTGGCTGAGTTGAATATACAGCGCAAAAGCTTTGCGTCTGCCGTGCGCGCCAATGTGCGCGAGTACATCGTTACCTATGTGTTCCTGGCGCTGTCTATCCTGTTTGTTATTTTTTCGGGCAGGCCGCTGAGCGACATTTTTTCGCAGCTGATGGGGCGTATGTCGCGCAACCTGTTCATCGTGCTTGCTCTGATCATTCCCATCATCGCGGGGATGGGCATTAATTTTGCCATCACCATCGGCGCAATGGCCGCCCAAGTAGGAATGATGCTCGCCATCAACTGGCAATTGGAGGGCATGACGGGCTTGCTGGCAGCTGCGGGCATTACGCTGCCTTTGGCAGCCCTCTTTGGCTTTCTGATCGGCTCATTGCTCAACAAAATGAAAGGGCAGGAAACAATTGGTTCCCTCATCCTGGGATATTTCGCCAATGGCGCTTACCAATTGCTGTTCCTGTTCATCTTTGGCAAAATCATACCATTGTCTGACAGGGTGACCATCATTGGCGCCACCGGTGTAGCCAATACCCTCAACATGATGGGTGGTGGGATGTACATGGCGCTTGACAGCCTTATTTCCATTCCCTTCACGACTGCGCTGTACGGTGTCAGCGCACTGATTACGGCTGCTGCCATCATCCTGTACGTGCTCAAGAAGATGAGTCTCAAGCAGTTGTCCATACTGGTGGGCAGTTCCGTGTTCTTTTCCTTGCTGGTGCTGCTGGTACCATCTGTTCACCAGATCGTCAAAGGTACCTCCGTACCCCTGGTGACCTTTCTATTGGTGGCGGTGCTTTGTGTGTTCAACGTCATTATTATGCGCACCCGTCTAGGCCAGAAATTCCGCGCGGTCGGGCAGAGCCGTTCCGTGGCTAACGCGTCAGGCATCAACGTCAATCGCACTCGCGTTATTGCCATTATGATATCCACAGTGCTGGCAGGTTGGGGGCAAATCATTTTCATCCAAAATCTGGGTACGCTGCAGACATACGCAGCCCATGAAATGGTAGGCCTCTACGCGGGCGCGGCCATCTTGGTGGGCGGGGCTTCCCTCAACCGGGCAACCAACACCCAGGCCATTGTGGGCTGCCTTCTGTTTCACCTCTTGTTCACCGTATCCCAAGACGCTGGAAAGACGCTGTTTGGTGATGCCAACATCGGCGAGTTTTTCCGCGTATTCGTCGCCTACGGCGTCATTGCAGTCGCCCTTGTCATGTATGCCTGGAAGGGCGGCAAGAAGGCAAAACCACTGACCGCTCGCGAGGTGCAGGCGAAGACCAAGTAACGCTTGAGTCTGATCAATCACAGGGCGCTGTAACAAAAGTCCCTATGCGTTGAATAGATAATCAACGAGTGAATAGCCACTCGCAATTTGACCCAAAATGGGGCCATTGCGAGTGGCTTTTGTTCGATATATACAAGAGAAACAACTTATGTTACGGCCCCACTGTTGTGCCTGATGCCTGGCTGTTTGGACCAGCAACGCCCCAGCGACGCAGATTCCTGGACGCGTGCCACCGCGGCGGTTAAGCCGATAGCCGCCGCAATGAAACGGTAAAGGGTATCAGGGGTGCCGCGTTGGACTCAAGAACCTCTCATATACACCATGCGGAAACGGTTTTGCATGCTGCGCAGATGCTGCGGCCGGCTCTTATTCACACGGACGGGATTGCCAACGACTCACCTGCGTTTTTTTCGGTAGTTGAAGCTGTCTATCAGTGCCTGGTATTGCTCCAGTGCGCGCACCATAATATCTTGCCAGGCCATGGGGATGGACTCCTGTGCCGCGCGGCCAATGCTCTTTGTTCGGTCGGGATCATCCAGCGCTTCTTTGAGCACCATGAACAAATCATCCGAATCATCGCGGCATAAAAAGCCGTTCTTGCCATCACTGACGATTTCCGCCGCGCTGCTGCCACGGATCAGCACAGCGGGAGTAGCCATCACCGCCGCTTCCCTGACCACCATGGGTGCGTTATCATATAGAGAGGGAAAGGTGAAGATACTGGCACGCGAATAGAGCGCATCAAGCAGTTCGGTGCTCGTGATGTGCCCTACCAAAAACGCGATATCACCGAGTCCGAGTTCCGCGACCTTCTTCGACACTTCCCTTTCGTCCGGCCCCTGACCAGCCAACAGGAGTCTAAAGAGATAGCCCTCCTGATTAAGCCGGGCGGCGGCTTCCAGCACCCTGAGAATATTCTTTTTCCAGTCGATTTGGCCTACAAACAGCAGCATAGGCAAATCGTGCAACGCGTACTTCATCTCTACTTCTTCGAGGGCCGATGCGTTGACGCTGCGAAGCATGACGCCGTTTGGCATCACGACGATCGGTCCCTTATACCCATAGCTCTCCAGAACCTCGGCGGTGCTGCTGCTGACCGCCCAGACCTGATCGCACCTATTGTAGAACGAGACGACGGTGCCCACCAAGAGCTTGGACAATGTTTTGTTTTTCGTCACTTTGTAAAAGTCATCGTAATATTTGGAATGAAAGGAACCGATAACAGGGATATTTTTATCCCTACCGGCGCGAAGTGCTTCAGAACCGGCAGAAAAGGGGCTGTGTGCATGGGCAATGTCAAGCACGGTCATGCCTATGCGTTTCCTGTAGTGGCTGTCGATTGCGGGGCTGCCCATTCTGTATTGCGGTACAGTTGGCACGCGCAGGGCTGAGTAATCGATCAGATCAAAGGGAAATCCTCCGCGAAATCCGGTTTCGTACATAGGAGAAGATACAGTCACCTGATGCTTCATGGCGGAGAGCGTTTCGGCGTATGCGAATACGACCCTCCCTACGCCATCCACTATCGGAAGAAATGTATCTGTGAACAGGCCAACGTGCATTTTTACCTCCATTCTGATGAGCCCATTATAGTGGGTCGAATGGTGCATATCAAGGGGGACGGATTTGACGAAAGCAACGCGTAAATAATCCATCCGGATGCAAGTCACGTTGCTGCAAAATTCATCTCCCCTTACGGATTTTACATCCTTTGCTCTGATTTGATGGATAGCTCCACTCATCTGCCAAGTGCGCTGAATATCAAGCTGTTTCAAGGTTTTTGAGGCCTTTCCGGATTGACAAAGCTCCGCCATTGCGCTACTATGAACATGCAAATACCTAGGAGGCGTTATTATATGGAAAAGAAAACATTGATCATCGGTGTAATTGGTGCAGATGTGCATGCGGTGGGTAACCAAATCCTCTATTTCGCTTTTCGCGAAGCAGGATTCAATGTCATCAATCTGGGCGTTATGGTATCCCAGGAAGAGTACATTGAAGCCGCTATTGAAGCAAAGGCGGATGCCATTCTCGTTTCTTCCCTCTACGGCCATGGCGAATTGGACTGCCAGGGGCTCAGAGACAAGTGCAACGAAGCAGGCCTGAAGGATATCCTGCTTTACGTTGGCGGCAACATAGTCGTTGGGAAACAGCCTTTTGAAGAAGTGAAAAAACGCTTTACGGACATGGGTTTTGACCGCGTCTTTGGGCCGGGCACGTCTCCGGAGACGACCATTGAAGCGCTGCAGGAAGACCTGTACGGAGCGCACTGATTCATGCGATTTGTACTGCTGATCGACTTTGGCTCCACCTACACCAAACTGACCGCCGTTGATGTAGAAAAGGCGGAAGTGCTGGCAACCGCCGACGACTATACAACCGCCGATACAGACATCATGATAGGCTTTGAGAAGGCATACAGCAAGCTCCAAAGCGCTGCCGGCAACATTGCCTACCAAAAGCGGCTTGCGTGTTCCAGCGCCGCCGGTGGGCTTAGGATGGTGGCTTGCGGGTTGGTTCCCGCTTTAACTGCTAAGGCAGCCAAATTGGCGGCGTTTGGTGCAGGCGCCAAAGTTATCCAAACATTCGCTTACGAACTGACCAATGACGATGTAGCGCAGATTGATGCCATCGCTCCTGATATTTTGCTGTTGACAGGCGGAACGGATGGCGGCAACCGTGAAGTGATCGAACACAACGCCCACATGCTTGCGAGGAGCAAGCGCGCGTTTCCCATTGTTTATGCCGGAAACAGGGGATCCAAGGATGTCTGCATAGAGCAGCTTGACGGCGAACTGCATCCTGTGTACGCAACGGAAAATGTTATGCCGGTGCTCAATAAGCTCAATATCCTGCCCGCACAAAGCATAATAAGGCAAATTTTCCTGGAAAAAATCATCTCGGGTAAAGGACTCAGTCGGGAGAAGGCCCTAATTGAGGGCATTATCATGCCCACACCCTCTGCCGTGCTCTCTGCACTGACGCTGCTATCTGAGGGCACCAACGGGCGCCGCGGGATCGGAGAGTTGATGGCAGTTGATTTGGGCGGTGCCACGACAGACATTTACTCTATCGCCAAGGGCGCTCCGTCCAATCCCGCTACCATTCTTCACGGATTGCAGGAGCCATATGCCAAGCGCACCGTGGAAGGTGACATTGGGATGCGTTACAGCGCACACGGCATTGTTGAAGCGGCCGGTATGGACGAAACGTGCCGCTGCAGCGGGCTGGACTCCTCAGCGGTGAACGCTATGCTGGACAGAATCAACCGTGACAAATCCATGTTGCCGCAGACGGAAGAAGAGAAAGCGTTTGATTTTGCACTGGCTGCTTTGGCAGTCAGGATTGGACTGTGCCGCCACGCTGGAACGATCCAGCAGATCTACACGCCGATGGGTCCTGTTTTTCAGCAAACCGGCAAGGACTTGACCGAAATAGACAGGATCATAATTACGGGCGGCGCGCTCATCCACTCAGCCCAATATACCGATATTATCCGCGAAGCTGTCAGTGTTTCAGATGAACAGGCGCTGATACCACGCAAAGCGCGCGTTGCGCGAGACGCCCGATATATCTTGTCTGCCATGGGATTGTTGGCGTCGTACGATCAGAATACCGCATTTGATATTCTCTATAAAAGTTTTGGAAAGGATGAAGTCTATGCAACTGAGTAACAAGAAATGGTCCGAGCAGGAGTTCTTTGAAGAGCGCAAGGAGGTGCTCGCATCTTGGCCGACAGGCGCGGACGTGGATCTTGATGAGGCCATTGCCTACCACAAAACAATTGCACCTACAAAACGTTTCGCCTACAAACTTAACGAAAGCCTCAAAAATGGTACGACCCTCATCCAGCCCCGTGCCGGTGTGGCACTTGTTGACGCCCACATTGAGTTGCTCCGTTTTCTGGAAGAAGAAGGCGGTGCCGACCTTCTCCCCACCACGATTGACAGCTATACCAGGCTCAACCGTTACAAGGACGCGCAGCATGGTGTGGAAGAATCTCAGGCGCAGGGCAAATCCATGCTCAACGGCTTCCCCGCTGTCAATCACGGCGTAAAGAATTGCCGCAAAGTAACCGAAAGCGTTAAAAACCCGGTGCAAGTGCGTCACGGCACACCTGATGCCAGGCTTCTTTGCGAAGTCGGTTTAGCGGGTGGTTTCACCAGCTTTGAAGGCGGCGGTATCTCATATAATGTACCATATGCCAAAAACATCTCCATGGAGAAAACAATCCGCACGTGGCAATATGTTGACCGCCTGACGGGAATTTACGAAGAACGCGGCATTTCCATAAACCGTGAACCATTCGGACCTCTGACGGGTACGTTGGTGCCACCCTCCATTTCCAGTGCGGTGGCGGTGATCGAAGCTTTGCTGGCAGCTGAACAGGGCGCGAAGAACATCACTGTGGGTTACGGCCAATGCGGAAATCTCGTGCAGGACGTCGCAGCCATTCAATCCGTCAAGCTGTTAACAGAAGAATATCTCGAAAAATTCGGCTACAGGGACTGTGTCATAAGCACCGTTCTGCACCAGTGGATGGGCGGTTTCCCGGCCGACGAAGCCAAGGCATTCGGCGTCATTTGTTGGGGGTCTGCCGTGGCCGCGCTTGCCAAGGCAACCAAGGTCATCGTCAAGACTCCGCATGAAGCGCTCGGCGTACCCACCAAAGAAGCCAACGCTGCAGGTCTTCGCGCAACCAAGCAGGTCATCTCCATGTTGGCTGATCAGAAGATGGCGCGCGACAGCGCGCTGGAAGAAGAAATCGACATGATCAACCGCGAAACGCGCGCCATTCTGGACCGCACACTGGAACTTGGCGATGGTGACATGGCTGTGGGCACTGTCAGAGCTTTTGAAGCCGGCGTCATTGACGTACCGTTCGCACCCAGTCGCTGCAACGCAGGCAAAATGCTTCCGGCCAGGGACAATATGGGCGCAGTGCGCTTCCTCAACAGTGGAAATCTGCCCTTTAATGCAGACATCCTCAAGTTCCATGAAAACAAACTCAAACAGCGCGGCGAAAGCGAAAAACGCGAAGTGTCCTTCCAGATGGTGGTCGATGACATCTATGCCATCAGCAAGGGCCAGCTTGTCGGCAGACCGGGAAAATGACGAGATCTACTACAACTTGCTAAATGAAAGGCGGTTCTTGATATGAAAATTACGAAGGTTGTCTGTGCGAAGGGGCGCACCGGTTTCTATTTTGATGATCAGAAAGCCATCAAAAAGGGCGCAGTGGTGGATGGCAACATGTACGTGGGCGATCCCGCTACCAGTGGCTTTACCAGCATTCGTCAGGCAGGCGAAGCTATCTCGGTCATGCTGATTCTGGAAAACGGCGAAATCGGCTGGGGCGATTGCGCCGCGGTGCAGTATTCCGGCGCCGGCGGACGCGATCCCTTGTTCCTGGCCGAAAAATTTATTCCCATTATTGAGAAAGCTGTCGCCGAACACCTGGTAGGTCAAGAGGCAGACAGTTTCAAGCGCCTGGCCAAAGAGATCGACACAATGGAGTTTAACGGAAAGCGCCTGCATACGGCCATTCGCTATGGCGTCTCCCAGGCAATCCTTGACACAGTGGCAAAAGCCAACAAACTCAATATGTGTGACGTGATCGCCAAGGAATATGGCACCAAAATCAACGACGGCATGCTGCCCATTTTCACCCAATCGGGCGATGAGCGTTACACCAACGCCGATAAGATGATCATGAAGGGCGCACAGGTGCTTCCGCATGGTCTGTTCAACAGCGTAGCAAAACTCGGCCAGAAGGGCGAGAAACTCATCGAATACATTGAATGGCTGCGCGATCGTGTGCAAAAATTCGCGCCCCATAAGGACTATCATCCCATTTTCCATATTGACTGTTATGGCACCATCGGTATGGTGTTCGGCCCCTCCAATTACGCTGACATGGCCGTCTTCCTCAAAAAAGCGGTTGAGGCTGCAAAGCCTTTCCACCTGCGCATCGAAGGCCCGATGGATTCGGATGGCCGCGAAGCTCAAATGCGCGACCTGGCGGGTCTCACAGCCGAAGTGGATGCCCGCGGCATAGACGTCGAACTGGTGGCCGACGAATGGTGCAACACATTGGAAGATATCGTTTATTTCGCTGACAACAAGTCCGGCCATATGATTCAGATCAAGACGCCTGATCTTGGCAGCATACACAATACAGTGGAAGCGGTGCTGTACTGTAAAGAAAAGGGCGTGGGCGCTTACCAGGGCGGTACATGCAACGAAACAGACCGCTCTGCGCAGGTTTGCATCCATTGCGCTATGGCGGCAAATGCTGACCAAGTACTGGCAAAGCCCGGTATGGGCGTGGATGAAGGCTATATGATCGTCTATAATGAAATGAACCGCATATTGGCCCTTCGCAAGGCAGGTATTGGCGTTTAATAACCGCCGATGAGTAAATGTAAGCCGCGCCCGGGCATGTCTTGGGCGCGGTCTTTTAGGAGGTACACATGTTCGTCACTGCGGTAAACCCTTTCTACAGCGTTTACTTTGCCCCGCGCGGATTTGCCCGTATGACACAGCTGGGAGCACAGTTGGCGCAGCAACACTTAAGCGCTTTTGATCGCCTGATAGGTATCATGGGCGAAGCAGGGTCGGGAAAAAGTCTGATCATCCGGGGAATGTTTCCGGGACTCGAGCTCACCAACGACGACAACGGTGTCAATGTGCGTCCTTTGCCGCTGCTTGATCTTGATGAAGACAGCTTCTATCAGCCGCACACCTTCCATTTGGATATCCGCTTTGAGTCAGCATTCACGCAGCCGCATGTGCTCGCAGACGCGATAAAAGCTGCTATTAACAGCGGCCGGCGTGTAGTGGTGGAACACTTTGATCTTATCTATCCCATGCTGGGCATCAACGCGGAATTGCTGGTAGGCATTGGGGAAGAAGTCATTGTCACAAGACCCACGCTATTTGGACCCGAGCCGTCTGACGTCGCCAATATCGTCACGGCTTCCAACAGATTCCGCAAAATGGCGCATTCCGCGGAGGATTTAACAGAGCATTATCTGCACGAGCACATTCCGCCGGAAATGCGTTATGCGCATGGCGATATCCGCCACGGTTTTCTTCTGAAATTCGACGATCGGCCGGATATCGATCTACAGGAGATGGAAGACTATGTGCTGGATTTGATCAGCAGAGATTTACCCATGTCCTACGTAGACGACCATCACATCAAAATCGGTGAATCGTTGCATGTATGTACGGGGCCGCGCAATCACGTATCAACAACCGGTAGAATAGAAAACTTCCGTTTCCTCAAAGAGATCCATCACGACGTTCTAAGCAAGCAGTACATTTTGGCGGGACTCGTTGGCGAGGGAACGGTGGAGAATATCCACGATATCAACACCATTACTTTCCGCTGATACAGAAATTATTCAGTCCTTTGCCCTGACCAGTTCCACTAGTATCTCCGTCGCCTTGTTTAGGGCACTGACGGGGACATATTCATAAACACTGTGAGCATTCTCGCCTCCTGTACCGATGTTGGGGCAGGGGAGACCGCGGAAAGATAGACGCGCACCATCCGTACCGCCCCGGATAGGAATGGCTTTCGGCGTTAATCCGCAGACTTCCAGCGCTCTTTTAGCTCTGTCGATTACGTCCGGGCACTTATCAAGGATTTCCAGCATGTTTCGGTACGAATCGCGAATAGC
>LFTR01000204.1:0-17189 GCA_001513425.1 Clostridiales bacterium DTU024 | reverse complement strand
ACATCATGATCCCTGACGATGTAGCGAAGGGAGGCGTTTTCTTCATCGCCTTCCAAATGCGTCAAATGGAAAAACCCCTCGTAGCCTTCCGTATGTTCGGGCGCTTCATTTGCAGGCAGCATAGCATGGAACTGCATGGCCATTTTGGCAGCGTTCATCATTTTGTTTTTGGCATAGCCCGGATGGATATTGCGCCCTTTTACGGTAACCACTGCGGAAGCGGCGTTGAAGTTTTCATATGATATTTCCGATAAGTCGCCGCCGTCTACGGTGTAGGCATAATCGCAATTGACATAATTAAGCTGCAGCAAGTCAGCGCCGCTGCCGATTTCTTCATCGGGCGTGAAAATGACCCAGATCTCGCCGTGCTTTATTTCAGGATGAGTACTCAAATGAGCCATCGCGCCCATGATTTCGGCTGCGCCCGCCTTGTCGTCCGCGCCCAGTACCGTCGTTCCGTCCGTCACCACCAAGCTTTCACCTTGCCAGCGGTGCAGGTGGGGGAAATCAACCGCAGACAGGATGATATCAGCGTCCCTATTGAGTACGATCGGGTCACCGGTATACTCAACTACCCGTGGCGCAAAATGACGGCCGGGTACGGCGTCTACGGTGTCCATATGTGCAATCAGCGCGGTAACGGGTTGACTGGGGCAATTGGCGGGCAGGCATCCGTAAACGTAACAGTTGTCATCCAAGAGCACCTTGGACAGTCCCAATTCTGTCATTTCCTCTTTGAGGAGCTTGGCTAATTCCCATTCTCCCTTATACGAGGGCGTGATATCCGAGCCTTCCCGGCTGGTGGTGTCGATCTTCACATAACGCAGAAATCTTTCTAGAACTCCTTGCATATCAGTTCTCCTTTGTTAAGAGCATAATGTTCTCAATACCGGATGTGAAACAAAACATGTCTACCGGCGAATTGGACTTCACTTGATATCCGTGTTGTACCAGAAACGCCGCGTCCCGCGCCTGCGTTGCGGGGTGGCAGCTGATGTAGACGATTTTCTCGGGTCCCGCTTGCACAATGCTATTTAGCACTTCCGGCGGCGCTCCTTTGCGGGGCGGATCCAACAGTACGATGTCGGGGCGGAAGCCTTCTGAAACAAGCTTTGGAAGCTCTTGACTTGCATCCCCCGTTATGAACGAGGCGTTTGTGATGCTGTTTGCTACGGCATTCACTCGCGCATTCGAGACAGCTTCGGGAACAATTTCGACGCCAACCACGTCTTTTACGTAGGGCGCAAAGCATAGCGCAATCGTGCCTGCACCGCAATACACGTCTGCCACTGTTTGATTCGGCGCCGGCGCAGCCAACTCCAGCGCTTTTTTATATAATACCTCAGTTTGCCACGGATTCACCTGAAAAAAAGACATTGGGGATACACGAAAAGTGATGCCGCACAGCGTCTCCTCCAGTGTTTCGCTGCCCCAGACCACGGCAGAATCGCTTCCCAAAATAGTGTTACCGTGCTTAGTATTGACTGAATACGAAATAGAACGAATGCCCGGCACTCCCTCAATAAGGGCGCGGATGAGCTCCTTTTCGAAAGGGAGCTTTGGGCAATTGACAACCAAGAGTGCCATGCTTTCGCCTTGCCTGTTTGCTCGGCTGACGACATGGCGTATATCCCCTTTGCAGGTCGCCTCGTCGTAGGCTGAAACGCCGTTATCCTCCATCCACTTTCTTACCACCGCCGCTATATCATCGGCAGGCGGCATGGCGATTAGGCAGTTTTTAATGCGTATTAGCCGGTGACTCCTTGGCGCATAAAAACCCGTGACCGCTTGTCCTTGGGAGCATTGCACAGGCGTGGCTGTTTTGTTCCTGTATTGCCAAGGGTCTTCCATGCCCAGCGTGTTGTCCACCGGGCTATCTACGCCGGCGATCTTGAGCATCGCCTGCGCAACTACGCCCCGTTTGTATTCAAGCGTATACGCATAATCCATGTGCTGGCAACTGCAGCCGCCGCACCTGCCAAAATATGGGCACGGGGGCGTTACCCTGTGAGGACTCGGCTCAAGGACATCCAACAATTTTGCGTAAGCATAATTCTTCTTGATGCTGAGAATCATGGCGCGGATATGTTCACCCGGCAGCGCGCCCGCAACGAACACCACGATGCCCTCATATCGACAAACGCCCTGCGCATCTACGCCCAGGGCATCAACCCGAAGGTCCACCACATCATTCTTTCTGAACAAATGTAATCCTTCCCGTCAGAACTGCTTTCCCTCGTAGCGACGACAGATGCAGTATTTTGAAATAGCGCTGTGCGTCGACCATCCGGCAGCCTGGGACAACACGGAAGAAAGATAGGCAGGCATTACGCGATCAAACTTGACTTCCATAATGATCTCTTCCCTGTCCAACGCCGGAATCGTCGGAAGCAGGGGATTGAAGAGGTCGGAAGAAAACAGCCCGGAGCGCAGCTGTTTGTCAAATGTAATTCGTATGTTCTCCGCAGGGTGCAGATACGCTTCGCGCACATAATCAACAATAACCACCGGGCGCAACAGGCGCAGTCGCATCTCCCGATACACATCACGCAGCAACCCCGAAGACGTATTTTCCAGTCCCGTCGGATCACCCGCCATCAGCTGGTCGCTTAGGTCCCGGGAAACGGGCACAGAACGTTTGGCTATGTACTGGTTGTACTTGCTTTTGCACTCCATGCGGATGAGATTCTGCGACATATTGTAGATGCGGATGCGGTATTTGTCACGGTTGCTGACACCGCTTATTTTTTCATTAAGCGCATCGTCAAAAATGGTATCAAAATAAAGCGACCTGATATGGTATTCGTTGTTCTCATCCGCATGCGGGTCCGGATGCAGCATTTTGAGGAGCACGCGCGATAAAACCTGGTATTGCACAGGGCTGATATAGTATTTCAGTTCATGACGAACTTGTGTTGCCATTGACGCGGCCCCTGTTAGTAGGCCGTTTCGTTCTGGCAGGAGACAAGCGTGGCATCATGCACGCCGCTGATATCCAGCATATGTCCCACAACGTCAGAGCGCTGGCTAAGCTGAAGTTCGACCGTCATTTCCGCGCCGGAGCGCGTGATGGTTTTCGAACGCACGCGGTAGTGTTTCACACTGCGGTGCAGTTCCGCATCGATCTCCTGTTCGGCGATAGGATCAAAATGTACCACCAGCAAGTAGCTATCGCTGGAACGAATCTTGAGGAAGGACATCGCCAGCATGATAACCGAAATGCCAAGCACCACAACCATGGCAGGCAAATAGTAGCCGGAACCTATTAGAATGCCCATGGTGATGGACCAGAACATGTAGGATGTGTCGATAGGATCCTTAACCGCAGTGCGGAAACGGACAATAGACAGAGCGCCCACCATGCCCATGGACAGCGCCACGTTGCTGCCGATGGCCATGACGACCGATGACGTGACCATGGTAAGCAAAATCAGTGTGGTGCTGTAAGAAGGGTTATACAGGACGCCGCGAAATGTCTTCTTGTAGACAAGCGCTATGATGATGCTGGCGGCAAGCGAACACAGCAGCACAAGCGCAATATTCACCGGTGTGAACTTGGAAAACTGCTCCGCCCACCATGGACTGGAAATCAATTGTTCTTTATTGGTGATCTGGTTTGTCGCCAGTTGGGCGAGTGTCATCATCTGCGCGCCTCCATAGATAATTTAGTGCTTTTCAATTATACAGTATTCGTAAAGAATGTCCAGCCCATGTTGCTGTGTTTACACAAGATAGCATTGAATATTCCCAGGGAATATGGTATTCTCTCAATACGGATGAAAGGTGTACATGTATGTTATACGCTGCGCGTCTTTAGTTAATCCGCAACAAACGGTACCAGTGGTGGCCAATGGACATAACGGCAGATCCGGGCTGCATGAAAGCACCCCGAAAATGCGTTATATGGTTGAAGTTGATTCAAGCGAGGGAGATACCTATGAAAAACATGAAACGCTTGTCCCGATACATGGTGCTGATTGCCATCGTGATTACGGCAATCAGCCTGTCCGGGTGCGTTGCTAACCCGGACCCCTCCAATCAAGGGAACCAAGGGGGCGCCGGCATGCAAGGCAGCGGTCTGCCTTTCCCTGTTTTGACGCCTGAAACAACCACGGCGGCGCCTTCCACAAACACCATCCCGCCTGTCGTAACGCCCACGCCCGCCTTCCAGGGAGGACAGCAGTTGCCTTGGGGCGGCACGGCAGTCCCCAATGCCTTTGTTACACCCACATCATCTGCTTTTACCATTGTTACACAAATTCCTACGGCTACGCCTTCTGTAACGGCGACAGTTTTTGCGCTCAAAATTGGCAGCACGGGCGATGAAGTACGCAACCTACAGCGCCGTCTGAGCGATCTGGGATATTATAGAGGCAGTGCAGACGGTGATTATGGCCCTGCCACAGAGTCTGCCGTGCGCGAATTTCAAAGGCGCAACAATTTGACCGCAGACGGAATTGCCGGCCGCGCAACGACAAACAAACTATACGCTAATGATGCCAGGCGGGCGGCACCCACTAATTCGCCTACGCCCCGTGCCACGCCTACACCCCGCATCAGCGAAAATCTTTATCTCAAACTCGGCGACAGCGGACGGGATGTAACGCGGATGCAGGAAAGGCTTATTGATTTGGGGTACTTGTCCGGTGAAGCCAACGGACGATTTGACAGCGCAACCGAGAAAGCCGTTTACGCTTTCCAGGAAAGGAACGTTTCTTACGCCGACGGCATTGCAGGACCGTTAACGCTGCAAGCCCTCTATTCGTCCAACGCGCGAAGGACATCCTCTGCCCGCGGCGTTATTGGGGTATCGCTCAAGCGCGGTACCATGGATTCCGCGGAAGTACGAAATCTCCAGTCGCGCCTTAAGCAGCTTGGTTATTACACAGGCGCAATCGACGGCGACTTTGGCGCAAGTACCGAAGCAGCAGTCAAAGCGTTCCAAATAAACAACAATTTGCGTGCTGACGGCATCGCCGGTTCGGGTACGCTGAGCGCTTTGTACAGCGATACGGCGCGCTCTGCCCGTACAGCTGCGCGTACGCCTACCCCGGGCACCGGACCTCGCGTTACACCGATCCCTGCCAGCACGCCCATCACCAACTGGGTCAATGTAACGGCCAGTCCCGACGGACAATACGTGACCCTGAGGGAGGGCCACAGCGGCACCTTGGTAAGTAACTTGCAGCAGGCGCTGAAAGATCAGGGCTACTTATCCGGCACAGTGGACGGCAGATACGGAACGGGCACGGTGGACGCCATCACGCGCTTCCAGGAAGATAAGGGCTTGTCACAGGATGGCATAGCTGGCCCCGCGACCCAGCGTGTCTTGTTTGAAGGGAATTTCCCAATCGGTTCTTAAGGCGAATGCACCACAGTTTTGCGGATGCCCAAGTGCATCCGCTTTTTTTCGGAGGAACGTACATGTTTTTTTGGCAAACAGCCATTATTGCAGTCAGCTTATCCATGGACGCCTTTGCTGCTGCTATCTGCAAGGGTGCTTGCATGATTGAGGATTCGAGGAAACAGCGCTTGACGATGGCTGCACTTTTTGGCGTGTTCCAAGCGCTGATGCCGATTATCGGTTGGTTTATTGGTACCCGTTTCCAACGCCATATTGCTGCTTTCGATCACTGGATCGCGTTTATGCTGCTTGCTTTCATTGGCAGCAAGATGATTTATGAAGTCTTTACTACAAATGACGCTTGCCCTGGAGCAAACGCTAAAGTATCCTTCAGGGAACTGCTGCTGCTGGCCGTTGCCACCAGTATTGATGCTTTAGTTGTAGGTGTGGTGTTCGCGATAGAAAAAACGCCCATTGCACTGTCGGCGCTCATTATCGGCGTTATAGCTTTTGCGTTATCTTTGGCAGGGTCTCTAATTGGCAACAAAGTGGGCACGCGCTTCAGGAATGAGGCACAGTTTGCAGGCGGACTTGTCCTCATCGGCATCGGCGTCAAGATACTGTTGGAGCATTTGAGCAATATGTAGTCTGGCCTGTCAAATGCTGCGTACCTCTCCAGCAAATACGGCCTACAATTTGGCTTGGACAGACAATTCAGCCGCATCTTTCAGCTTCGCCCAGTATCCAAGCATATCGTATGTGCGCGGCGGAAATGCACGTATAGATTGGAGGAGCTTGCTGTGACGATCAAAGAAGTCATTCCCAAGTTTCGTTTTGGACGCCGGACAGCGCATTGCGCAAATAGCCCGCCAATATATCGACGATTCTGGCATTTTTACCGCCCCTGGTGACGATCACGTCCGCGTGTTCGATGTAATTGCGAATATATCGGTCGTACATGGGTTTGACGGTAGACAAGTATTGCGTGGTGATACTGTCAATGCTGCGGCGACGCTCCTTGATGTCCCTGTTCACGCGACGCAGCAGACAGATGTCCGGCTCCACATTGATATAGAGTTTCAGATACATTAGTTCCCGCAGCTTCTCATCGTGGAAGGAATGGATACCTTCCAGAATAAGAATGTCACCGGGCGCGATCGTTTCATACGAATCGCATCGCCGGTGCTGTGTGAAGTCATATCCCTTTTTTGTTATGGGCTCGCCCCTTAGAAGCTTGGCTATGTCTTCATACAAAAGATCGTGGTCAAAAATAAAAGGCTCATCGTAATTGAGCTTTGTTCTTTCCTCAAGCGACAGTTCCAAATGGTCATAATAGTAAGAATCCTGGTTAATTACGATGCTCTTGGCAACGCCTACTGCCTGGCAGAGCTCATCTGATAATGTTGATTTTCCCGACCCGCTGGCTCCGCAAATCCCAATAAATAGCATACAGTGCCCTCCTAAAAACACGATAGCTTAATGGATCAAGGTTGTCAATCGCATTTTTGATTGACAAATTCGCCACGAAGAATTATTATACTGTTCGAACTGAATATTCCTTATCAAGAGTGGGGGAGGGACTGGCCCGATGAACCCCGGCAACCGGCATATGCAAGGTGCCAAATCCAGCAGCGGCCACGCTGACAGATAAGAATGGTGCACTTATCTGCTGATAAGTGTTTTTTTATGGAAGGAGAACTGTCATATGCGAAAACTTTTTACTTCGGAATCGGTCACGGAGGGGCATCCGGACAAAATGTGCGACCAAATCTCAGATGCAATATTGGACGCTATCCTAACAGAAGATCCCAATGCCCGCGTAGCCTGCGAAACCTGTACTACTACAGGCATGATTTTGGTCATGGGCGAAATCAGCACATCCACTTATGTTTCCATCCCCGACATTGTTCGCGGCGTGGTGCTGGATATCGGCTATAACGATTCTTCAATGGGTTTTGACGGACAATCCTGCGCAGTGCTGACAGCCTTGCACGACCAATCGTCAGATATTTCGCAGGGCGTTTCCTGCTCACTGGAAAAGCGTAAAGATACAAAAGCCGTTTGTGAAACGGGTGCCGGGGATCAAGGAATGATGTTTGGATACGCCTGCAACGATACTCCTGAATTGATGCCCATGCCGCTCGCGCTCAGTCACCGACTTACAAGGAGAATGAGCTACGTACGGCGCAACGGCATCTGTCCATGGATGCGACCGGACGGTAAGGCGCAGGTGACCGTCGCCTATAAGGACGGCAAACCCGTGGCGGTCGACGCGGTGGTGGTGTCCACCCAACATGTGGATGCGGTAAACCAGGAAACCATTCGCCGTGACGTCATGCAGTATGTTATCCGCCACGAAATACCGGCGCATCTGTTACATGAAGGAACAAAGTTCTTTATCAATCCAAGCGGGCGGTTTGTTATTGGCGGCCCGGCGGGGGACAGCGGTCTAACCGGACGCAAAATCATCGTGGATACCTACGGCGGCGTTGCACCCCATGGCGGCGGATGTTTTAGCGGCAAGGATCCCACCAAGGTGGACAGGTCTGCGGCTTACGCAGCCAGACACCTGGCCAAAAACATCGTCGCGGCCGGGCTTGCGGAACGCTGCCAGATCGCGTTGGCATATGCAATAGGCGTGGCACAACCCGTCAGCGTAGATATTGATACATTCGGTACCGGAAAAATGGATGACGACGCTTTGGCAAAGCTTATCATTCCGCATGTCGATTTCAGCCCCGATGGCATCATCAAACGCCTGGACCTTCGCCGGCCAATTTATCGGCAGGTTGCCAGCTATGGTCATTTCGGTAGAAATGATCTGGACTTGTCTTGGGAACGAACGGATTTGGTAGACATGCTGCATTCAATCACAAAATAGGAGTTCGTAAAAGACCGCTGTCTTTTTTTTGACAGCGGTCTTTTTTGCCGTTTATGCAGTCCCCAGGTATGCGCGCTTGACTTCGCTGTTGTTTAAGAGTGCTTTTGCCGCGCCTTCCAGCACGACCCGACCCGTCTCCAGGACATAACCACGGTTGGCCACGGATAGCGCCATGTGCGCGTTTTGCTCTACCAGCAGCACCGTTGTGCCTTCCTGATTGATTTCCCTGATAATGCTGAATATTTCGCTGACCAATATGGGGGAAAGGCCCATGGAGGGTTCATCCATCATGAGCAATTTCGGCCTGCTCATCAGCGCGCGTCCGATAGACAGCATTTGCTGTTCCCCGCCTGACAAAGTGCCGGCCAATTGTCCGCGCCGCTCTTTCAAGCGCGGAAAATGCTGGAATACTCGCTGCATATCAGCGTGCGTTTCCTTTGTGTCGTGCCTTGTATACGCGCCCATATCCAAATTCTCCTTGACAGTCATGCGGCCAAAAACGCGTCTTCCCTCCGGCACATGCGCCAACCCCATGTTGACGATCTCATAGGCAGGCAGCTTCTTGAGCTTCTTGCCGCTAAAGATGACCTCGCCGTCACGATAGGGAATGAGGGATGAGATCGCGTGGAGGATGGACGTTTTGCCCGCGCCGTTAGCCCCGATAAGTGTGACGATTTCGCCTGGCGCCACGTGAAAAGATATGTCATGGAGCGCATGGATCGCGCCGTAGAACAGGTTAACGTTTTCAATTTTCAGCATGTTGTGCCCTCTCCTCGTGCACATCTTCGGGGATGCCAAGATAGGCTGTGATGACATCCGGGTTATTGGCGATCACGTCCGGTGGACCTTCCGCAATCTCCCGCCCATAATTAATGACATAGATTCTTTCGCAAATGCCCATGACCAATCTCATATCATGCTCGATGAGCAAAATGGCGACGGAGAATCGTGTGCGGATAATTCTGATAGTCTCCATCAATTCCTGCGTTTCTATTGGATTCATGCCCGCAGCGGGTTCGTCCAGCAACAGCACTTTGGGGTTGGACGCCAGAGCGCGGCAAATCTCCAGTTTGCGCTGTTTGCCATAGGGCAAGGAATTGGCGTTGGCATCCGCCACATCTTCCATGTCAAAAACGCGCAGCAGTTCGCGGGCGCGAATATCCATGCCGCGCTCTTCCGACGTGTACTGCGCGGTACGGAAAATGCCGCTGGCAGGGGAATAGTGCATCCTGGTGTGAAACGCGACCTTTATATTTTCCAGCACTGTCATGGATTTGAAAAGACGGATATTCTGAAAAGTCCGGCCAATGCCATTGTTGGTGATCTCGTGCGTGGGCTTGCCCGCAATGGATTTCCCCAACAGGATGATGTCGCCGCTGGTGGGAGAATATACGCCTGTCAGAAGGTTGAATACTGTGGTCTTGCCCGCACCGTTTGGGCCGATCAACCCCACGATCTCGTTGTTCATCAATCGAATATTGATATTCTCCGCCGCGACCAGCCCGCCAAAGACGATGCCCAGGTCATGCGTTTCCAAAACCGGCGCATCTTCCCATACGTCATAGTGAGGGACAAAAGGCAACTTGGGTTTTCTCTCCTTTCGCATAAAGGTGCGTTTGAGAAAGTCACCCGTGCATTGCCAAGCCCGCGACAAAGAAAACTCCCATGTCCCCAGAAGCCCCATGGGTCGAAAGATCATCATGGTAATGAGTGCTAACGAATACAACACCATCCGCCAAGAGGCAAACCCACGCAGCACTTCCGGAAGCGCCACAAGAACACTGGCCGCAAGTATTGAGCCGGTTATTGAACCCATACCTCCCAGTACGACCATGACCAAATATTCAATAGACTTGTTGAAGTCAAAATAGCGCGCAGTCAGTATGCCGGTCTGGTGAGCATAAAGCCCACCCGCGATGCCCGCAAAAAAAGCCGCCAGGGTAAATGCCAGCAGTTTATATCGCGTGGTGGGAATACCGGTGGCTTCCGCCGCCACCTCGTTCTCGCGGATCGAAATAATGGCGCGCCCGTGGCGCGAACGTCCTAAAGTGAAGATGCTCGCTATGACGGCAACCATGATCCAAAACACGATCCCCATCTGAACAGCGCTGGATAGTTGCGCATCCGGTGAAAAAGCGCGAGACATTCGCGTGATGCGCGTGAGGCCTGCGGCGCCCCCCGTAATTGATGTGTTTTCAATCACTACGCGGATGATTTCGCCAAAGCCTAACGTAATAATGGCCAGGTAGTCGCCTTTCAATCGCAGCGCAGGCATGCCGATAATAAATCCGCAAACCGCCGCGAATAATCCGCCCGCAATAAGGCCAATGAGCAGCGACCATCCAAAGGGAATGCCCTGAAGGTTTCTGGTGATGATGGCAGAGGTATATGCGCCAATAGACATAAATCCCGCATGACCTAATGCCAATTGTCCCAATAAGCCGGTAGTCAGGTTAAGGCTGACTGTCATGATAATGGAAATACCGACAGTCACCAATATGCCGGAATAGTAGTTGTTGATGCTGCCGCTCGCGGTCAATGAAAAAAGCAGGGCAAAAAGAATGATGAGAGCGATGATATTAAGGGCATATGATTTTGCTTTGGTTGTCATGCTTCGCCCCTCACACTTTCTCGCTCACGCTTTTGCCAAGCAGGCCCGCCGGTTTGAACAGCAGTACAATTATCAATATGCCGTAAACCACGGCGTCACTGAGTTGTGAGGAAATGTAGCCCTTCGTAAGGCTCTCAGCAATACCCAGAATAAAGCCGCCCAACATAGCTCCCGGCATTATGCCGATGCCACCCAGAACGGCTGCAATAAATGCCTTGATGCCCGGCAAAGACCCAAGAGTCGGGGATACAGTGGGATAAGCCATGCAATATAAAAGAGCACCCACGCCTGCCAAACCGCAGCCAATCGCAAAGGTTGCCGTAATGGTATGGTTCGCGTTGATGCCCATCAGCTGCGCCGCGTCCATGTCTTCCGACACGGCGCGCATGGCTTTGCCCATCTTGAATGTGGACACAAAGCCCTGCAGAGATATCATGGAGATGATTGCGACCGCAAACGTCAATATGGTGGTAAAGCTGATTTGCAGCGGCCCCAAATTGAGTGGGGGCGCATTGAGCAGGATGGGGAAAGGCTTGGGATTGGGGCTGAATATCAATTGCGCCCCATTTTGCAGCAGCATGCTGACGCCGATCGCCGTGATAAGCGATGATATTTTGGGAGATGAACGCAGCGGTTTGTAAGCGAACCGTTCAATGACAACGCCAAACAGCACGCATGCCAATATCGATACGATGATCGCCACGGCTATCGGCCATCCCATGAAGGAAATCGTAACAACAATGGTATAGGCACCTATCATCAAAATATCGCCGTGAGCGAAATTGATGAGCTTTATGATGCCGTATACCATCGTGTAGCCCAGCGCAATCAGGGCATAGATGCTGCCGACGTGCAGACCGTTAATGAGCTGATTCAGAAACAATATCACCGGCAAAATCCCCCGTCCCGGTCATCAAACGCAAAAGAGGAGAGGAAGAAATTCCTCCCCTTTCTTGCATTGTGTATTCTTACGGATCCAATTGTTTGACAAACACTTTATTACCAAGTTCGTCAAAGGTAATGAAGAAAACAGATTTGATAGGGTCGTTGTGGTCGTCAAATCTGATAACGCCTGTCACGCCTTCGACCTGCGAGTTTTTGATGGCGTCCACTACCGGGCCAAACTCTGTGGTGCCCGCTGTTTTCATGGCTTGGGTCAGCACCAGCGCTGCATCATAGGCCGTTGCGGAGAAGGATACGCTGGGCTTCTCGCCGTACTTGGCTTCGTAATCAGCATTGAACTTGGTAGCCATGGGCGAAGTTGCATCCACCGTGAAGTGGTCTGTATACAGCATTTTGGTCAATAGCTTCATGTCAGAGATGGAATCGGTAATATTGGAGATACCGTCAGCGCCGAAGAATTGCACATCCAGCCCGATTTCGCTTGCCTGGCGCAGGATCAGTGCGGCGGGAGCGCCGTAGTATGGAAGGAATATGGCTTCCGGGTTGGCGCTTTTTATGTTGGTCAGCTGGGATTTGAAGTCCACATCATCAGTGCCTGCGGATTCCGCAGCACTGATGGTGATGCCCAAGACCTCAGCTTCATCCTTGAAAGCGTTAAAGAGACCGGTTGAATACTCATCCCCGTTATCATAAAGAACGGCCGCGCTCTTGATGCCCGCTTCAGCGGCGTAACGCGCAACAGCGACTGCCTGGAAGGGATCAAGGAAGCATGTTCTGAACACGCTCGGCCGACCGGTCGTTACTTCGTACGCGGTCGCCGAAGCTGTGATCATGGGAATTTGGATATCGTTTGCGTACTCCGCAACTGCTTTGGTGACGTCGGTCAGTACTGCGCCCAGAATACCAACCACGCCATCATTTTCGACCAGCTTGTTGTAAGCTTGGATCCCGACAGTGGGATTGCCCTGGCTGTCTTCCCAGATGACTTCAACTTGTTGGCCGTTGACACCGCCCGCAGCATTCAGCTGCTCGATGTATAAATCAACGCCTTTTTGCACTGATAGCCCATAGAGAGCCGCAGGGCCCGTAAGTACGCCGATTCCGCCAATCTTGATGGTGTCCTCAGCCAGCGTGGGAATAGTCATGCCGCAGATGGCGATGGCTGCGAGGATAAGCGACAAAATCCGTTTTGTTTTCATACCCTTTTCTCCTCCTATTATCTTACAGGTTGGGCTGCAAGTTCTGATAACTATACTCGAAAAGTGTGTATTATGCAAGCATGGGATATGTATTTTTGATGTGTTTTAACGGCGCTGTTTAGCACATATGAAATGGGGGACGATACTTGACTTGCCCGCCATATAATCTATAATGGATTTGGTTGGAAATGGGAGGGGCAAGGCGGATGAATCGTTACTCGCAGATGGTGTCCGGGCAGCGCGAAAGCTACCGCCTGAAGGAGTATCTCAAATTGATGCTGCCCGGCATATCTTCCGGTGCCATAAGCAACGCGCTCAGACAAAGGGATATCCTGATAAACGGTGAGCGCGTCAGGGATGATGTTGTTCTTCACTCCGGCGACATGCTGGATGTTTTCACTTCTTTTGAAAGAAAATTGCCGCAGGTGGTTTTCGTCGATGATAATATACTGATCGTCAACAAACCTGCAGAATTGAGTTCGGTTTCAGTTCTGAAGGATGAGTTCAGCGTGGCCACGTGGGCGCAATCGCAGTATCCAAATGAGGATGTGCGCGTTTGCCATCGTTTGGACTACCTGACCGGTGGTTTGCTTATTTTGGCACGCACGCAGGCAGTTCATGAGCAAGTGATTGCCGCTTTTCGCAATCATTGGGTGAATAAGGAATATGTGTGTTTGGTGGTGGGTTCACCCTATCCTTTGAAGCGCACATGCGATGCGTACTTGGTAAAGAATGCCAAAACAGCGCGCGTTTTCGTTTGTCCTGATGAGCGCCGGGGAGCCAAACCCATCCGCACGACGTATGAAGTTGTCAAGGCAGGTGCTGTTTCCCGCGTCAAGGTTACCCCACACACGGGGCGCACGCATCAAATTCGTGCGCACATGGCTTACCTTGGCTTTCCACTGCTGGGAGATGACCAATATGGCAACCGCGAAGCTAACAAGGGATATAAGGCGCGATGCCTCAATCTCAGTGCCACAAAACTGTCCTTTCAATGTGAAGGCACGCTGAGCTACCTGAATGAGAAAGCATTTTCTCTGGAAGCACCATTTTGAAAAGCAAGGGAGCATATAGTGTTTAGACAAATCAGGCTGATTGCCATCGATATGGATGGCACATTACTTAACAGTCAGGGAATTATTACGCAAAGAACCGGCGATATTCTCAGGAAAGCCAAGGATGAGGGAATCATTGTTTCTATTTGTACGGGCCGTTTCCTCGAAAACGTCAGTATGATGCTGCATGACGCCGGGCTGGATGTGCCCATTATTTCGCTAAACGGGTGCGTTATTGAAGTAAACGGCGACAGAATCAGGGAATCTCATCTATTGCCCGAAGCGGGAAAAGCGATATATGAAGCGCTGGAGAGCGTGCACGCCTCGTATTACATTTTTTCTCCCAAGATGGTTATTACAAGGCGCGCAGAAATCATGCACCATTCAGAAGCCAAATACGCGGAAAGGCTGACTGCAAAATACGGAGTGTCCTTTGTAACCGGCTCAAACGCCGCCTTGGAGGCAATCAGCAAGCCCATGTACAAGTTCTATGTTTATCAGGATTCCCGCAGTTGTTCGCTGGAAGCTGCGTGGGAGGCGGTAAAGACCATCGGCGGTGCGGAATTTACCCGCTCCAGCAGCCGCAATTTTGAAATCATGCCTTCGGGCATCGACAAAGGGTATGGCATTTCGCAATTGGCAGCATGGCTTGGAATGCCGATGGACCAGGTTATGGCGATAGGCGATCACGATAACGACCTGCCCATGATCCGTGCGGCGGGCTTTGGCGTGGCGATGGGCAACGCCAGCCCAAAAATCAAGCAGGAAGCCGATGCGATTACGCTGGATAACGACCATGATGGCGTGGCGGAAGCGATTTTGCGCCTGGTTTTTAGTCCTCAGCGGGCGGCCAATGATACATGAAGATGTCTGACAATTCGTAATCAACCGTTTGGTTTAGCAGATTCTGCAAAGAGATACTCACCGCACCAATGTTTTCGTCCCTAACCAGCAGCGTGACAACCACTGATATGCCATAGGTCGTTTCTTCTGTGAGCACGATTGAGGATGTATTCAGTGCGTGCTGGACTTTTCCCCACATTGGATAGGGGATAAGTACTGTCATGCGGCGAGTCGGTTCCATGACGACGATTTTGGCCTTTTCCACCGCGAGCGCGCAAGCGCCGCCGTATGCGCGCACCAAGCCGCCCGTACCCAGCAGCGTACCGCCAAAATACCTCACTACCATGGCGCATATGTTGACTATGCCGTTGTTTTGCAGTACTCCCATGATCGGCAGTCCGGCGGTACCTGAAGGTTCGCCATCATCGCTGTATCGCATAATGCCCGCGTTTGCGCCGATAACATAGGCGTAACAATAGTGTGTCGCCGTGCGAAATGCCTTTTTTGTATCCCGGATGGACCGAAGCGCATCCTCTTCGGAGTGTGCGGGCAAGGCCAATCCAACAAACCTGCTCTTGTGAACGACTATTTCGATTCGAGCAGGGGCGAGAATGGTCCTGTAGGCGCTGTCAATTATTGGAGTATCAGTCGACAATAGCTTTTCTTCCCTTTGCGAAGCAGGAGCCCGTCAGTTTTATCCAACGCGTCGCGCAATATGCGCATTTCGACATCGGTCGCCTTGTCACCGTCGACCTGTACGGCGCCTTGTCCCACCATTTTTCGGGCTTCAGTGCGTGAGGCGCACAACCCACATAGATGCAGAAGGCTGGTCAAGCGGTTGTCTTCCTCCAAAATTTGATCCGTCACCACAAAGGTGGGCACGTCTTCCAGACTTTCGCCCGTGTTGTCAAATAGCGCGGCGGACGCAAGCTGTGCCTTTTGCGCTTCTTCTTTTCCGTGAACCAAGGCGGTGCATTCAAAGGCCAACACTTTCTTCGCCCCGTTAATCTGGCTGCCCTCCAGGGCGCTCAGCCGTCTCACTTCATCCATTGGAAGGAACGTAAGCAAACCAAGGCACTTTTCTACATCGGAGTCAGAGACATTGCGCCAATATTGATAAAAATCATACGGCGAACACATGTCAGAGTCCAGCCAAAGCGCGCCCTTTTCTGTCTTGCCCATTTTGACGCCCTCGCTGTTTAGCAGCAGTTTAAAGGTGCAGGCGAAAGCGGCTTCGCGCTCCTTGCGGCGTATCAGGTCGGCACCCGACAGCATATTGCTCCATTGGTCATCCCCGCCCATTTGAAGGCGGCAATTGTGCTTTTTGAACAGCATCAGAAAATCATAGGACTGCATGGGCATGTAGTTGAATTCGAGAAAAGTAAGGCCGCTTTCATACCTTTGTTTGTAGCAATCGGCGGCAAGCATACGGTTGACGGAAAAGTGTGCGCCAATATCCCTGATGAATTCAAGGTAATTGAGATTGAGAAGCCAATCCGCGTTATTCACCATCATCGCCTTGCCGGCTGAAAAGTCCAAAAAACGAGACAACTGTCTTTTTATTGTCAACGCGTTTTGTTCAACTGTTTCAACAGTCATCATGCGACGCATGTCCGTTTTGCCACTTGGGTCGCCGACCATTGCCGTGCCGCCGCCCACTAACGCTATGGGGCGGTGTCCTGCCAGCTGCATATGGCGCATTGCCATAATCGGGATGAAGTGTCCAAAATGCAAACTGGGTGCCGTGGGGTCAAACCCAACGTAGAACGTTGTGCTTTCCTTCTCGAGTTGTTTGTATAGCTCCTCTTCAAATGTAACTTGCGCGATGAAGCCGCGCTCCTTGAGGGTGTCCAAAATATGCATTGCACGCACTCCTTCTTCATACATAGCAGCGTTAATCACTGAAAACCCGGTATCGCCGTTAGGTACTTTCCTGTGTTCGCCATGGTATCACAAAAATCCGATTTGAATTTTACTCCGCTTTCCAAAAAAACACCTCCAGCAAGGCTGGAGGAAGGCGAAAGCCGCGGTACCACTTCCATTTAGCGCAAGATGCGCTCTCTGAAGAACCAAAGTCCCTGCGCTATAAACGGCGCACCGTCGGTTATCTACACAGCTAAGCCTTCAATACCGCGCTCCGGGAGGTACTTCACCTGTAGCAGTTGCCTTCTTGCACCGACCGAAGGCTCTCTTCAAACCGACAACAGGATACTCGTCCCTTCATCACGGCGCTATTATAAGGCAAATGCAGGTACTGTGTCAAGACGTCAGCCTTCGCGGATGGTGTCAAAATGTTGTAGGTTCAGCATGCGACGTTACCAAGGGAAAGTCCTTTGAGTGCCAGGAAAATCGG
>LFTR01000102.1:400-525 GCA_001513425.1 Clostridiales bacterium DTU024 | reverse complement strand
GCGCCGGACGACAAAACCCCCGAAGACAAAGAAGAACACAAGGCTTGACGCTAATCCTTGAAGAAGACTAAAAAAATAAAATCCGAGGAAATAAGCACACCCGAAAAGAAGCTGGGATTAGGCGA
>LFTR01000102.1:0-188 GCA_001513425.1 Clostridiales bacterium DTU024 | reverse complement strand
ATTTGGCGGTTTGCAGGTCCCGCGCTTTATCCCAGTGAAAAGAAAATTGTGCGCGCACTGTTTATCCTGATGGTCATTATGTTTACCGTTGGCATCGTATTCTCTTATGTAACGGTATTTCCACTAGCGATCGACCTGTTCTATGAGGCCAGTGAAGGGGTGGCAACACCCATGTGGTCTGTGGAAGG
>LFTR01000203.1:6259-6745 GCA_001513425.1 Clostridiales bacterium DTU024 | reverse complement strand
AAGCGAGGGATCGTCTTCGGCAAGACACTTGTTGAGCACCGCGCCGCAGGGCTTGTTATACAGTTGGACCAGTTCGTGCACCATTTTCAGATTATGCGCGCCAAAGAGCGTTGGTTCGGCCACCAGCACGCAGTAATCCGCGTCCTTTATGCTTTCGGAAACCATGCAGGAACTGCCGGGCGGGCAATCGATAAACACATTATTGTCGCTTTTGCTGCTTTTCATACCCAGAAGCGCTTTGATGATGGGGACCCCCGATGCCTCACCCGTGTCCATAAATCCCGACAGCACGCGCACCCTCCCGGATGTACCTTCCCGCACCTCTCCAATTTTCCGGTGGATCTCCCTCAGCGCTTCTTTCGGACACACCATCAGGCAGCCGCCGCAGCCATGGCAAAGCTCTTCAAACACCAGCAACTCTCCGTTTGCCCAAGCCAATGCATGGAAAGCGCAGAAATCAACACATTTTCGGCACCCGTCGCACAG
>LFTR01000203.1:296-6199 GCA_001513425.1 Clostridiales bacterium DTU024 | reverse complement strand
CCTGTGCCGCCTTTGCCGCTGAGGATCGCGACCGAACGCGCCTTCATCTTTCAGTGCCCATGAAAACCCTCGTGGATCTCAGTCAGTTCCTCCAATTCACCTTGAAGGAATTGCTTGATGCTGTCCATTGCGCGCTTGCCGGGTTCGGTTTTGTACAGTCTCATCCGGGCCGCCAACAGAACTTTAGCTGCGTTTCCGCCGCACTGCGGTGTCAAAAGTATTTTTGCGCCGCTGTCCGCGATCACCTGGGCTGCCTTGATACCCGCGCCGCCCGCGCTGAGTGCGGCTGTGTTTTTCAGGAGTTGGCTTGTGTTTGTCTCCTGATCGAAAATCAGGAAACTTGAAGCGCGGCCAAAGGATATGGACACGATCGTTTCATGCCCGTTTTCTTCAATAGGAACAGCTATTTTCATCCATTTGCCTCCTTGGCTTGTTCATCGGCAGTTTGCGCCTCCCTCTTGCCACGTTGATGGCGGTTGCAGGCGCCCCGTCCGCATGCTTCACTATCCCAGCGGCCGCCGTACAGTTTATACTCACCGCCGCTGATCGTCAGCGGTACGCCGTCGACCAGCGCTGCGGCGATCTTCTTGCGCGCGCGATCGTATATACCCTGAACGGTGGTACGCGCAACACTCATCTGTTGGGAGCACTCCTCCTGGGTGAAGTTCAAATAGTCGATCAGACGGATGGTTTCAAACTCATCCACCGTCATTGTGACTCCATCGCGCATCGCGGCGCGTTGCCCCAGCGGACCAAAGCGGGCGCTGCGGGGAAGGCAGCATACATTTCTCCCCTTTATTGGACGTGGCATCGTATCACCTCGTTATTGTTCCTTTGTTCTTTTACGAACGAATGGTTTTTCGGTTCGGTGTGTCAATCACTTGGAAACGTTCGTCTTGTCGTATAATTTACCCGGGGCGTGCTATCTGTTCGCCCCGGGTAAACTGTCATTGTCACAGAGCTTCAAGTCGTTTGTCAATTGCGTCCAAGCGGGACTGGAGATAGTCTTTTTGTTTAGTTAGAACTGTTTTGAAGTCCGGCTCGTTGGGTTCCTTACCCTTTAAGTCAAGGGCCGCAAATCCCGGGCCGTAACCACGCCCATTTCCTCTGCGCATCTTATTGGCGCGACCACGCCCAAACCCCATGCCGCAACGCATGCCCATTCCCTGGCGGAAACCCATTCCGCGTCCATTTGAATCCATAGCGTCTGTGTTTCCTTCGTTACCGCAGGGACCGCGTCCCCATCCCGTCACATTTCCCGCACCCGCGGGGCCTGTTCCATCGTATCCCGGCATATTGACCTCCTCATTTGCCCGCCGGCTGAAGATGCCGGCTTTCGTGTCTGTTTCTGACATATGTCAGCTACTAATGACATAATACCACGTTATTGACATTTGTCAACAACGTGGGCAAAAGTTTTTTGGGCTTCAAATGAATGGGACAGGCACCGATTAAGAGGGATTAGGGTGCAGCAAAGAATTATCACGGATTAGTCTAGCTATTAAAGGCCCTTCAGCGCGTTAACGAGTTCCACTGCTTTTGCCGCGGTTTCGCCCGTCACACTGGCGCATCTTGCTTTGCGTGCGTCATCACCCATTTTGACGTTCGCGACCGTCATGAACTCACTGCAGGAATCCAGGCAATCGATAGAGCCGGCAACGGTGGTAGGGTTCTTGATCTCAGGCTGATAGCCTGGGAAAGGCTGTTCTTTATACCACTTAAAAAGATCGGCTGTCACTTTCTTCGCGTCGGCGGGTTCACAAATCAAACCAACTGCCATGATCGCGCCTGCAAGTGAACCGCACAGGGTTCCCGCACCAAAACCGCCGGATGCGCTGCCGAGCATCTGGATGGGCATCTGGTCATGGGGATAACCCACCAAGTCCGACAACTGGCCGATAATGGCATCAAACGCACCCATGCCGCAGCCGCCGAATTCGTAAAAACTCTTGTATCCGCGCTCCAAAGTAGCCTGAGGGTCAAGCTTCACATAGGGAAAAGGGTAAACGACGGGTGCCAGCTCGGGAGCCGCTTCTGCCGAGACATTCAGCAGGGGCAGGGATACGCTGGAAAGAGCAACGCCTGCAAGGACTTTACCGGATGTTTTGAGGAATTCACGCCGTGTTTGTAGATGAGCCATAAAAGAGCCTCCTTCGATTTTCCTCGATTCTACTCCCGCTACAAGGCTTCTGTCAAGCGGCATATGTCAAAAACATATAAAAAAAGCAGTCTGCTGCTCTGCTTTTTTGGCCGCCTTCTATTCAGGGGCGGAAGGTATGACGTGTAAGCCATGGTCCCGTACAAAGCGGGGACGGGAAAATGGCAGGGCCCGGGTCACGGTTTTCGGGAAAAACGAGTGTTCGGTGTATCAAGTGAAAACGCGGAGCGTCAGCCGGCCACCCTGTCAAGAGGGCAACACCCCCCGCAGGCGTATATTGTGCGAACAGCGTTTTAGAGTAAGGGGTGCGATGAAGATACTTTCGCATCCAAGTTCAATGACAGGCCAAGAAACGGCAGGCGGCCACAGCGGCTACTGTACCGTCCGAAACGGCTGTCGTCAACTGGCGGATGTCCTTGCTTCTGCAGTCCCCGGCCACAAATACGCCGGGCGTTTTGGTGAGGCACCTCTCATCGGACACGATATAGCCGTAGGCGTCCAACTGCGCAATATCACTGAAGAAGTCGTTTTCCGGCTCAAGCCCGATCGCGACAAACAGCCCGTCCAGCAGGAGACTAAGATCCTCCTGCGCGTTGTTAGGGCGAACATGGACAAGAAGCTGTCCGTCGTCCGCCCCCTGAATGGCGCTGACCTGACATCCCAAAATACTTCTGACATTGCTGTTTTTGTTAAGCGAATGGAGCAGCCTTTCCTCGGCCGTAAAGTAATCCAGGTTCTGGATGATGGTCACTTCTTCGCACACATCCGCCAGGAAGATGGCCTCCTGCAGCGCGGTGTTCCCGCCGCCTACCATTGCCACCTTCTTGCCGCGATAGAAATCCCCGTCGCACACAGCACAGTAACAAATCCCTTTACCCGCCAGTTCAAGTTCGCCGGGAACACTCAGATGCCTGTGCTTGGCGCCGACAGCGATGATAACGCTGCCCGCGTCGTAAGCCGTTCCGTCCAGGGTCGTCACGGTTTTGTGCGTGCCGTGGTCCCGGATGCCGGTGACAGAAACGATATCGAACTGCGCGCCCAGGTTTAGGATCTGGCTAAGCAGCCGGTCGGCAAAATCGTTGCCCGACATGCTTTCTGTGCCCGGGAAATTCTCAACCTTGGGTGAATAGGCGATCTGCCCTCCAAAGGAATTCTTTTCAAGCACCATGACTGTTTTGTTTGCGCGAAGGGCATACAGCGCGGCGGTCATGCCCGCGGCGCCGCCCCCGATTATGACGATATCATACACCGGATAATTCCTCCCCGCTCAGGCTGTCACTTGCTGGGTCTGCAAAAACCGTTTGATCTCTGACACGCCAACATATTTTTGGGTCACCCCACCATTGGTGACAGCCAGCGTGGGCGCTTGCTTGATTTCATACCGCAGCGTTGTTTCCTTTTCCTCTTGCGCATGGAGTTTTCGGTAAGCTATACCGGCTTTGTCCAGCAGCATCATGGCGACGCGGCAATTGGGGCAGGTAGGCGACACAAACAGCAGATGCTCCCCGCCTTTGGCGGTTTCTTTGATTGCATCAAGCGGACTTATTGCGCTTGCCTTGTTTGACCCGGGAAGATGGGAAGCGGCGGGGACATACTCTGTGCGCTCCTTGTATTCCTGCGTCTTACCGGCGTTCCAATTGCGTACAGGCCGGTAATAGCCGGTAATTCGGCTGTAAACTTCAGCCGGTTTTCCGCATTGATTGCAGAGGAAGTGTTCCCCCGCGATATAGCCATGATCCTGGCACACTGAGTAGGTGGGCGAGAGGGTATAGTAGGGTAAACCGTAGTTTTCGGCGATGAGCTTGACCAGAGCCGCGGCTGATTGCCAGTCAGGAAGCTTCTCGCCCAGGAAAGCATGGAACACGGTGCCGGAGGTGTACTTTTGCTGCAGCTTATCCTGGATGTCCAAAGCGGAAAACATGTCTTCAGAGAAACCGACAGGCAGGTGGGAACTGTTTGTATAATAGGGTGTTCCTGCGTCCTTCGCCGCGGTGATTATTTCCGGGAAACGCTTAACGTCATGTTTGGCCAGGCGGTAGGAGGTGGATTCGGCAGGCGTAGCTTCCAAGTTGTAAAGATCCCCATATTGTTCCTGATAATCGCTCAAGCGGTTCCTCATGTGGTCCAGTACCTGTGCTGTGAAATGCTGCGCGTTGTCGTGGGTCAGGTCTTGCTTGATCCATTTGGCGTTGAGGGTGGCTTCATTCATGCCTACCAGGCCGATGGTTGAAAAATGGTTGTCAAAATTGCCCAGATAATGTCTGGTATAGGGGTAAAGGCCTTCTTCAAGCAGCCTTGAAATAATGTCGCGCTTGATTTTGAGCGACCGTGCGGCAATGTCCATCATACGGTCCAGGCGGCGGTAGAAATCGTCCTCGTCCGCCGCTTGAAAGGCGATTCGCGGCATGTTGATGGTTACCACACCCATGGATCCGGTCGATTCACCGCTTCCAAAAAAGCCGCCCGATTTTTTGCGAAGTTCACGCAGGTCCAGCCTCAGCCGGCAGCACATGCTTCTTACGTCACTTGGCTCCATGTCGGAATTGATATAGTTGCTGAAATAGGGGGTGCCGTACTTGCTGGTCATTTCAAAGAGTATTTTGTTGTTTTCCGTGGGCGACCAGTCAAAATCCTTGGTGATGGAGTAGGTGGGGATGGGGTATTGGAAGCCGCGCCCGTCCGCATCGCCTTCGATCATGATTTCGATGAAGGCTTTATTGATTGTGTCCATTTCTTTTTTGCAGTCTTTGTAGCAGTAATCCTGCTCCACGCCGCCCACAATGCACGGAAGCTCCGCCAGGTCCGGCGGCACTGTCCAATCCAGCGTGATGTTGGAAAACGGCGCCTGGGTCCCCCAGCGGCTGGGCGTGTTCACGCCGAAAATAAAGGACTCGATGCATTTTTTGACTTCTTCATAGCTCAAATCATCCGCTTTTACGAAGGGAGCCAGGTAGGTGTCAAAGGATGAAAACGCCTGCGCGCCCGCCCATTCATTTTGCATGATGCCTAAAAAGTTCACCATCTGGTTGCACAATGTCGCCAGGTGCCTGGCCGGTTTGCTGCTGATTTTTCCGGGGATGCCGCCCAACCCCTCCTTGATCAGCTGCTTGAGGGACCAGCCGGCACAATAGCCCGTCAGCATGCTCAGATCATGCAGATGGATGTCGGCGTTACGGTGGGCATTGGCGATCTCCTCATCATAGATCTCGCTCAGCCAGTAATTGGCAGTGATGGCGCCGGAGTTGGAGAGGATGAGTCCGCCTACCGAATAGGTAACGGTGCTGTTTTCCTTGACGCGCCAGTCTGTAACGTTAACATAGCTGTTGACGGTGTCCCTGTAATCAAGATAGGTGGATTTCATCTGGCGCAGTTTTTCGCGCTGCTTGCGGTAGAGGATGTAGGCTTTGGCCACATCGGCGTAACCGGCCAGGGACAAAACGTTTTCTACGCTGTCTTGGATATCTTCAACGGCAATGAACCCGTCCCTGATCTTTTCTTCAAAATCTGCCGTCACTTTGAGCGCGAGGAAATCGATGATGTTATCGGTATGGTTCCTTTCCAGCGCATCAAAGGCCTTTTTTATGGCTGAAGAAATTTTGGCAATATCAAATTCCGCGGTCTTTCCGTTGCGCTTTTTTACCTGGTACATAAAGGGCCTCCTGTGCGTGTTATTGTTTGCAGTTCAGGCTCCCCTGAGCTGCGCTTCCTTGATATAGGGTTTGAGACTTTTTACCATTTCTTCCAG
>LFTR01000203.1:0-243 GCA_001513425.1 Clostridiales bacterium DTU024 | reverse complement strand
AATTCCTTTACCACAGTCGTGCGAAACTCATATGGGATACGTCCCTGCATCAATATTTCCGCGCTTTGGATGATCGCGCCCGTATCAAGGGCTGGTGTACCCGATGTTTCGGGGTACTTAAACGGTGTGTTTTTGATGTCCATCGCAACATAGTCCAGCAGGTTCTCATCCAGCAATTGGCCAAGCTTGTCAGGATCACTGCCGTTGGTATCCAATTTCACGCTGTACCCAAGGGCTTTGATC
>LFTR01000099.1:4431-7264 GCA_001513425.1 Clostridiales bacterium DTU024 | reverse complement strand
TCCTCCTTGTTGATAGCTTCGTAGGGAAGCATCTCATAGAAACTGTCATCGTAGGGCAGGAAGGAAAGAGCAATGCAGTCATCCCAATTGTTCCAGAGCCACTCCTCCACCAGTGCCCACTCGTCATCCCGCACATGCACCGTAATGGAGCAGTTGTGATCCACGTAACTGGACATGAACATTTTGTAGATCTCCAGCTGCTCGATGGCCGAAACATCGGACTTGGTCTTGCCGGAGGGCGCTTTGATGGGGAACTCCACCACATAAGTCTTCGCGTTTTCCCAGGTTTGATTAACCTCCGGGTATACGGGCCACTCGAGCTTCATGACTACCTTGGCCAACGGATCATCCGCGGAGATGCGGACACGGCGGATATAGTAGGGAGAATGGGAAAAGTGCACACCCGAACTCACCCCGGGCAGCTGTGACAGCGTTCCCTCGGGCTTGACGGTTGTCATCAGCAACGGAGAATTGACCCCAAGTTCCTTGGCGTATCCGATTCCTGCGGCATGGACAGCTTCCCTTAATGTCCTCAGCAGTCGCGTTTGATCCGCGACCCCGTAACCAATAGCATTCATGGCATCCTGCCAGCCGGTGATGGAGCAGCCCAGTAGCCGGTCTCTCTTTTGGACCGTATCCCATCGATCCAGTTCCAGCTCCAGGCAAGTCATCCGCAGCGCCGCTCTGGCGGAAAGCCACATCGCTCTCAGGAGCCCGTTCATATCCAAGGTATCGTCATCCTTGACAAAACTCATGATATTGACGGTGGTCAGGTTGCACAGCCCGCTGGAATCCAAAAGGATCTCGCCGCAGGGATTGACGGTGTTGAAGTTGTCCCGCCGCTTGGAAGCTGCTTCCTGGTTAACAAATCCCGGTTCGCCCGAATTGCGCATTGCCTGAAGCATTCCCCGGAGTTCCTCACGGGAAGGTTTCTTTTTGAAATAGATGGAATTGTTGCTGATCTGCCTATGCGCGATCTGGGGATCGATGACCCAACTGCCGTCTTCGGTCCTCATATACAGATTGCTCTTGGCGTTGATAGCCTCCTGATCCATGGGATCGACAAGGACCATTTCGGCAGTCCGCCGGACCCCGCCGGACACCACGTTTTCGCCGATGATGTTGGCAATATCCATGCAGTCGATGGGCCTGAGGTGATAGACGTCCTCCCCGACGCGGTCAAAGACACCCTTGATCTTGAGGAACATATTCTTGAGGCTGTCGTGGCCGCTGGCAGTGCCGCCAAACACCTTGAGCTTCTCTCCCTTGGGCCTGACGTTATTGTAGTTGATGTAAATCGTATCGATGTCCCTATATCGCTTGGCGTAATGGAGCTTGAAAAAGTAGTTCAGCGAGTCCTGCCACCCTTCCTTGCTGTCCCCCACAATGATCTCCGCCACATTGCGCTTCTTGGTAAAATCAAGCGTGGTCATGTCATCACGTTCGTCCTTGGGCACCGGTTCGTACGCCCTATGGACCACCTGGATTTTGGTCCTGATGGACGGAAGCTTGGCCACATCCTCCAGCGTGACCCGCACGCCAACCCCGGCACCCACCATCAACAAATAGAAGAGTTCATCAAAGGAGGTAAAATCATCGATGACTTGACCTGCGCAGTTGAAATTGCTCATGGGGTAACGCAGGCTGGCCTGGGTGCCCCCCGACCAGAAGGTCCTGCCGGACAGAAACTGCTTCATGTTGTAAACATTGTCGAATAATTCCTCAGCTTCGCCCCGAGGGGTCCCCGGAACGATGTTGCAATTGTATTCCACAGCCCGGCGAACAGTCTCCCACCAGTACTCCCGCCTCAGATCCTCAGGCAGCCAACGGGAATAGGTCCGATAATAGACAAAGCTGCCCAGAGGCCCCATGGGATTGGGCAGATGTTTATATTTGGTGATAAACTCATCCCGAAGCTTGGGCTGGCCGGCATCTTCCTCCCGGCTCGCTCCTTGGATGGCCTCCTTTTTCCTTTCCTTATCCCGTTCATACCGATAAATGATGTATTCCTTGGCGGCGTCCCGCCGGTGCTGCATCAACAGGTCTTCCACATGATTCTGGATCTCATCGACGGTAACGATTTCCTGCTCTGTTTTTTCAAGAAGCCGGGTCACCTCGGAGGCGATCTTCATAGATAGGGGTTCATCCACGCCGGCCAGCGTTTCTGACATAGCCTTCCGGATGGCGCTGGCAATGGTCGCTTCCTTATAGTCGACGATCATGTTGTTTCGTTTTTGTACTCTCATGAATAGTGCTCCAATCTGTTATAAACGCGTAGTCCTCGGTGTCAGGTCACTGAGACTTGCCCTATTATAACAGACTTCCACACAAAATATAGTGCAAAAGTGAAATTATTTTGAGAAAAACTACCACATATAGTTTTCCTAGAGACGCGAAGGCAGATACTCACATTGTCTGCCGACCCTTCTTGTATACACGAATGTGCATCGAATCAGGATACAGACTGTTTCAGCTTGCATAGCATTTCCCTTCAACAAATTCCCTCTTTTCAGGAGAATAACCGTTTGGTATAATCGTTAAAGCTAAACCATCAGAAAACCCTGCCTGCCTTGTTGCCCAAAACGCCGGATGATCGTTACTTATCCCCCGCAGCACTTCGCCCATAACAAAATAGGAGGAAAATGTATGGAATTTATAGCAAAACGCCTTCTCATGATTTTGCTCGTCCTAAGCCTGGCCTTCTGGATAAGTACAGTGGCTGAATCCCCGGTTCCGGACATACTCCCCGATGATCTGGGAGGCAAAACGCTCTATGGCTATCTGATGGACCTGAAAACCACCTATGCCCCGTCAAAGGTGTTCAGCGATGCCG
>LFTR01000099.1:0-4414 GCA_001513425.1 Clostridiales bacterium DTU024 | reverse complement strand
CGCCACAAAAAAGATGGAGGAAACGGGAACACCGGACCAGTACAACCTGTATCTTCGCGCTTACGCGAATGACCTTTTGTTTCAGGATAGCAAAGACCCGGTCTTGAAAGTGCAAGCGCTGGAGGATTACTTGAAAACGGTTGAGTTGGGCGGCGCATACGCTCAGGCAGACCATGACCGTCTGGCGGCCATGGAAATCCAGGCCGCGCCGCTTGACTGGCAGGTAGCGCAGCTGCTGACGCCCAAGGAAGTCGGCGAGATCCTCAAAATCGACGGAGATGACCTGTTCCTTGTCAGCAGTGCCTATCAAATACCGGATGGAAGCAGACTGGGGGTGGGATATGCAAACCGCGCTATTTCCGGCCCCGCGGACAGCGCTATTTTCGTCCTGGCCGATCCTCAGGGAGGCAAAGGCAGATATGAGGTACTCAAGCGGCTGGCTTTTCTCAACCAAATTATGGATATTCCTGACCTGGGAAACGAATCAGTGTCCATGGGACTGCGGAATATGTACAATGACCCGTCGCTGTACACCACGGTATTGGTTCTCAAGGACCCTCTGGTGCTGCAGGTCCGCGTGCCTGATCGTATCAGGCGAAACGCGGATCTTGACGTCGATCCCGTTGAGATCGCGACACGATTGGCGCATAGATTCCTGAGCAATTTGGTTGACCCGTCTCGCAAGGTGCAGGCGATGGACGCTTTTGCGCCCGTTGATATCATGCCCCGCCGGGAATTCGATCCGGGCTTGCCCGATTCGCCGGTGCCGCTCCAACTCCCTGAAGACCTTGAGGGCAAAACGGTCTACGGTTACCTGGTCGGCCTTCGTAACGCCTATTTGCCCGGCGATATATTTTCGGATGCCAAGTATTCCGAGGCGAACCGTAATAATGCGAGGCGTGCTTTACGCTTGATAGCGGACACGATATCGCGCGGCTTTGACATGAACGGTCCCAATCCATATGAATTGGAGATCCGCGGCGCGTGCTATGCCGCAGCCTTCCAAGATACGGGTGACCCTTCCTGGCGTGCCCTTGCCATCAATGACTATAAGCAGGCCCTGAACAGCGGCTTTGTACTTGCCAAAGCAGATTATGACCGTTTAGCTTCGCCGCTGATGGATGATATGGCTGATCTGTCTGAAGGGGACAGCGGCGAAAAGGTCTTACGCCTTCAAAACTGGCTCAAAAAGGCAGGCTATCTTGAGGGGCAGCCAAGCGGAGAGTTTGACGGTGCCACGCGGGCAACTGTTGAACTTTTCGAAAAGGAGACGGGTCTGTCGCCGGACGGAATCGCTGACATGGCCTGTATCCTTGCACTGTACGCAAGGATCGATGACGGCGAAGAATTGTACTTTTCCAGGTGATCCGGAGCAGCATGATCAGCTGTTCTCAACGCTAAGGGGTATATCATGACGGATATTGTACTTTCGCTCATTGTGATAGCCTTTACAGGCGGTTTCATCGCGTTGCTGTTCTTCTTCATCACGAAAAGCAGGGACAAAAGAGAACGTGAGATCAGGGATTATTGCCAAACAAATGGCTATCATTTCAGCAAGAGCAATGGACCTTTGCGAAAAGCAATCGATATCAGGAGCCATTCGTTTCTTCTGACCAGTACCATGGTGTCGAAGTATCATGATGCCCAAACCGGCTCAGATAGTTGGGAGAAAATCAGCATCTGGCGAACGGATCTTTTTGATGCTGAGCGCCCTTCCTTCCTGATAGGAAGTGTATCCGCATCGCCGGGTTGGGATCATCTGCCCCCTGGGATCAGGGATTCTGCGGCGCAAGCGCTGGCAGATGAAAGCGGCGAGAAATATACCGCTGAAATGGCAAGTTACACGAATTTAGGCCCCGGAAACGCCGTCCTCATTTTCCAGAAATCGCCGGGATCCGCCGACACAATAATAAAAGAGTTGTTCCCCCTTATTGCCGGCTGCCCGACCGGATCCGGTATCTACCTTCACAGCGAGCCATTCGGTATCACCGTAAAATGCGACAACCTCTTTATCAGAAGCCTTGATGATGTGAAGATGCTGATAGGTATGGGATCCGCTTGTGCAAGGCGCCCCGGCAGGTAACTCGTTGAAGATTTCCATGGGCTTGGGTAAACAGCGGATGCTGAGGTTTTTTCTGCTTATGGCACGATTGTATCAGCCTGTATTGACGTCTTGCCTTGTCAAGGACGGTGTCATGGATAACAGGTGTGCACAAAGGGTGTTCAAATTCAGGTTTATGGAGTACAATACCTGTATGAACACTATTTGAGTGTGCAACACAATAGCGTACCGACGCTCTCATCCCACCTGTTTCATGAGGTACAAAGCTGTTTCGGGAAAGCCGAAAGTTGCCGATGTTTCTGTCTGAAACGTCATCAGCAATCACAACCTGCGGCTAAACAATCAATATGATCTATTGGGGGAGCGAATTGATCCCATTCTCGGCAAGGGTCAAAAGACCTTGGAATGAGTTCTCGGGAACCGCTGCATAACGGGGCCTGATCCCGTATCAGATACAACAAAAAACAGGAGGTTCGCATGAAGAGACTATCTATCATCCTCGCAATTGTGGTGCTTGGTGCCGCCATCGGCATCGGCGTGTTAGTCAGCAACGGCAACCGAACTGCTGCCGATCTGAAAACCGCAAACGAAACCGCTGATGCAGCACAGAAAAAGGCCACGGATCTTGAAAGCCAACTGGCCGAGTCGGTGGAAAAAGCCGCCGCCGCTCAAGAGGAGTATCAGGGGCTGCTGGACAGCGCCAACACAGAATTGGCGAGCCTCAAGGCAGACATTGAAACCACCAAAGCTGACCGGGAAGCGATCCAGGGTGAACTGGACGCAGCTAAGGCAGAGGCGGATGCCAAGAAGGCAGAGCTGCTGAGCCAGATAGATGCCGCCGGCAGCGAAAAAGCCGCGATCGTCACAGAACTGGACAAGGAAATAACCGCCAGGGCCGGACTTGAATCGCAGGTGGAAAGCCTGACCGCTCGGTTGGAGGAAGTGCGGACAGTCGCCGACAAGGCGGTTGATTTGGAAGCTCAAGTCGCCACCATGACAGGCGACCTGGAGGCCACCAAAGCTGAAGCAGCCAAGGTGCCCAAGCTGAACGCACAGGTCGCCACCCTGACCACCGACCTGGATGCCGCCAAAGCCGAGGCAGCCAAGGTGCGCGAGCTGAACGCACAGGTCGCCACCCTGACCACCGACCTGGAGGCCGCCAAAGCCGAGGCAGCCAAGGTACCCGAGGTGGGCGCACAGGTCGCCACCCTGACAGCCGACCTGGAGGCCACCAAGGCTGAAGCCGCCAAGGTGGTCGAACTGGAAGCGCAGGTCGCTACCCTAACCACCGACCTGAACACCGCCAAGACTGAAGCCGCCAAAGTGGTCGAACTGGAAGCCCAAGTCGCCACCCTGAGTACAGATCTCGAAACTGCCAATACTGAGATCGCAGCCTTCAGTGCAAACATGGATGCTCTCAAGGCGGCTGCGGAGGCAGCAGACAAAACCCTGACCGAGAAGCAAGCTGATATCGACGATTTGATCGCCCAGCTTGCTGCCGTGACCGGCGAGCGTGACGCTGCCAAGACTCAAGCCGCGAAGTTGCCCGATCTTGAAAAACAAGCGGTGGACTTGGCTAAAGAACTCGAAGCCGCCAAGTCGGATGCCGCACGGCTTGCTGATTATGAGACACAGGCAGCCGAACTGACGGCTGAACTGGAAACCGCGAATGTCACGGCTGAAACCCTAAAGGCGGAACTGGATGCCGCGAACGCGGCGGCAGATAAAGCCGCTGACCTTGAAAACCGGACGGCTCAACTAACCGCGGAGTTGGAAACGACCCGGATAGAGGCCGCCAAGGCCGTTGAGCTTGAAACGCAAATCGCCTCCCTGAACGCTGAACTGGAGGCCGCCAAGGCCGAGAGTGAAAAGGTTCCTGCACTTTCAGCCCAGCTGGAAGCCGCCCGGGCTGCTGCCAAAGCGCCCGAAGAGGCTGCCGCGATGCTTCAAACCCAGGTTGCCGAACTGGAGACCCAAGTTGCTGCACTGAACGCCGAAATAGAAGCTTCGGCGGCTGTCCCGCCTGCCGTGGCTGAGGTCAAGCACGGTCTTGGCATGGTTACCGGCGTGGAGCGCTTGACTGATGCCACCGATGAAAAGAACGGTACTGCCCAGGTCAACACAACCGTATGCTCCCTGACGCTGGATGCCCAGGGCAAGATACGGTCCGTCACCTGGGATGTGCAGCAAACCATGGTGCAGTTTGACGCCCAGGGCAAAGTCACCGTCCCCGAAGAATTCCTGACCAAATTGGAAAAGGGCGATGCCTACAATATGCGTGGCGCCAGTGCGATCGGCAAGGAATGGTTCGAGCAGATCGAAGCCTTTGCCGCCTTTGCCGTGGGCAAAACG
>LFTR01000218.1 GCA_001513425.1 Clostridiales bacterium DTU024 | reverse complement strand
GTTCTCAAAGCCACGAGTGACAGCGCCTTATTATATTTCGGTGCAAGATAAAGAATCAATCATAAATAATTATAACTGACCATCAATAGATTGTCACGTTTTTCCGCAAAGGCCTTGAAATTATACTCGGGACGTTTCCCTTAGGTGGAATATGCTCTGCGGGCAGCATGATGGTGAAAAGAAAATAATTTATACTAGATAGTGTGGACACGAGATAAATTTTCTGAGATAATGGTCATACCAACTGAAAAACGGAGGTATGACTATGTCCACAGCAATACACAGACACGACATGTCAGACGAGGTTTGGGCATTGCTCGAACCACACTTGCCTGGGCAGCGCGGACAATGGGGTGGAATTGCACAGGATAATCGACGATTCATCAATGCGGTCTTCTGGATTCTGCGCACAGGCGCTCCTTGGCGTGATTTACCCACTGAGTACGGCAATTGGAATAGTGTGGCAAAAAGATTCCGGCGTTGGGTTGAGCAAGGCGTGTGGGAAGCGACACTTGAGTGCATCATTGATGATCCTGACTATGAGTGGCTAATGATTGACGCAAGCCACATCAAGGTTCATCCTCATGCCGCGGGAGCTGTCGGTGGAAACCAGGATATGGCACGTACAAAAGGGGGCTCAACACAAAGATACATTTGGCCGTGGATGCGAATGGTATGCCGGTCAGAGTACTTGTTACAGCGGGTACCGTTGCTGATTGCACACAAGGCTGCGCTTTGATTGACGGAATCCTTGCCGGGTGGTTGTTGGGGGATAAGGGTTATGACAGCAACACGGTTATCGCAAAAGCTCTTGAGCAAAACATGCAACTTGTCATTCCCCCAAAGAGGAACAGGCGTGTCCAAAGAGAATACGACAAATACCTTTATCGCTTGCGGCACCTGGTTGAAAACGCCTTTCTACACCTCAAGCGCTGGCGTGGAATTGCCACTCGGTACGCAAAGAATACCTCATCCTTTGTCGCTGCTGTTCAAATCAGGTGCATATCTCTGTGGGCAAATGTGCTTGCATAAACTCGTGTCCACGCTATCTAAATGCTGGAAATAACAATCTGATCTTGAAGCTTCGTCAACGATGATAGCAGTAGCCGAGCCTGCAGAACAGCCGAATTCTTTTGAGACTGCCGGCAGCAGTTGGTTTTGAAAGCAAATAAAATTGACGATCAACTTGCCGGATGCTATAATTCAGCATATAAATGTCAAGCGCTTAACAAGGTTTTCCGTTCACGGATCATTTCACATATGGAGGAAAAGAGAATGGCGAGACGTTGTGCATCTCAGGCTGTGGCGTATTATCCTGTTTTGTCTGAGCAAGGAATCTGCTATATGGAAGACGGAAGTGTTGAGGTGAAGCTGCTTTTGCAGCAAACAGCTCAAAAGGTCTGCATCAAGCTCATGGACGGCCCGAGCTTTGATCTGAAAAAGGATGGGCATGGGGTATGGAACGGCCGGTTTGCGCCGGGCATGGGATTTCATTATGCCGACGTGATGGTTGACGGCGAAGCGGTACTCTCTCCCTATCTGCCGATAGGATTTGGCGCTTCCCGGCCGATCAACTATATCGACGTGCCGGGAGAAGGCGACGATTTCTATCAGCCGCATGATGGTCCTCATGGAACGGTCGTGCGCCATTACTTTGAATCCAGGGTGACGGGTGAGTTGGAGAGCTGTCTGGTCTATCAGCCGCCGCAGTATGACCCGAGCAAGGAATATCCTGTGCTCTATCTGCAGCATGGCCTGGGCGAAAATGAGACGGGCTGGGTGCATCAGGGACGCGCCAATTTCATTCTTGACCGCTTGATTGGCAGCGGAGAAGCGAAGCCGATGCTGGTTGTGATGTGCAGCGGCATGGTGCAGATGCAGGGCGAATACGACTATGTCGTCTTCCCGCTGCTGCTGGTGGAGGACGTTATCCCCTTTATCGAGCGCACCTATTGCGTCATGGGCGATAAATGGCATCGCGCGATGGCGGGATTGTCCATGGGCAGCATGCATACGAGCATGGCGACGCTCAGCTATCCGGAGCGCTTTGGCTATGCAGGCCTGTTCAGCGGATTCATGCATCATCTCTGGAAGGAGGATCAGCCGCATCTCAAGGCGCTGGATGATCCCGAGCGCTTTGCAGCGGATTACCGTGTGTTCTTCCGTGCGATGGGTACAGATGATCCATTCTTTGCGCATTTTGAGGGGGATGATGCGCTGATCGCGGAGAAGGGAGTCGGCGCGTCAATCACGCGCAAGCTGTACGACGGCGGCCATGGATGGCAGGTCTGGCGGCATTGCCTGCATGATTTCCTGCCGATGATTTTCCGGGAGGACTGAACGATGATTACACAGCTGACGGATTTCATCTGGCGCTATCATGATGAAATGGGCTCCACGTCGTATCTGGTCGTGGGAAAGACGCGCGCGGCGATGATCGACTGCGGCGGCGCAGGTAAGCAGCTCATGTCATGGATTCGCTCGATTACGGATCTGCCCGTTATCCTGCTGCTCACGCATGCGCATCCCGATCACTATGGCTCTGCAGCGGAGTTTGACGAGGTGTGGCTGCATGAAGACGATATAAGCGCGCTGCCTGTCTTTGAGGAGGCGTTCTCCGTGATGGGTGTGAGGCCGCTTGACAGGAAAAAGCTGCATTCTTTTGCCGATGGTCATGTGTTTGATCTCGACGGAGAAACGCTCATTGCATGCGCGCTGAAAGGACACACGCCGGGATCGGTTGTGTTTGTCGATGAGGCGCAGCGCTGCATCTTCAGCGGCGACGCCGTGGGCAGCGGAGATATCGTGCTGATGAGCGTGCCGCTGGCGTATGATCTTTCGGATTATAAGAGATCGCTGGTGGCGTTTCTCGAAAGGAGCGAGCCGTGGGCGAATTATACCTGGCATGCGGGGCACTATCATCAGGCGGACAGGGGAGAGGGCGAGCCGCCCAATACGCCCTGCCGTGAATTGATTGCGGATATGGTTTCCCTGTGCGGTGCGCTGCTTGCGGGAGAGATACGGGGGGAAAGCGTACGCGAGCTTTTTGCTCCTGATGGGCATGCCTGGCGCGCGTACTCAGGACGTGCCGGAATTGTGTTCAGCGATGAACAATGCAAATAACCAATATCCTCCGGTGCCTGTCGTAGCATTGGAGGATATTGATTATCTGT
>LFTR01000237.1:2072-6044 GCA_001513425.1 Clostridiales bacterium DTU024 | reverse complement strand
GTCTGCCGCCTTGCAGGACAAGTACCCTTCAAGGAGCTTGCCAAAGAATGCGGGCTGCTCAGCCCCTTTGAACCGGGCGCTATCGCCTCGATCACCCCGGCGCTTGAGGAATACTTCGCCACGCTGGATATGTCAAAAATCAAGTAAATTTACCCCTTAGTGATCCCCTGACTGCTCTTTAGCTGTTGCTCCACCAGCATTTTGCCTTCCTGCGACTGCAAAAAGGCCATGGTGCTGGGGGGCAGCAGCTTTTTTAGGATATCTTCATCCCTTAGGCTCAGAGCTTCCCTTACGCGCGTGGCGCTGACAGGGACATCGCCTTCGTCGTTTTTGCGCGGCACGATGTGCAGCTGCACGTTGTGCCCCGGCAGCAGCCGCGCCATTTCTTCATTGTAAATATTGGTCGTGGGGGAAAAGGGTTCGTCGCCTACATACCGGTCGGAAATACCGAGGGTTTCTGATACTTTGCCAAATAGGGTAACATCCAGCGATGCCTGGGCGCGGATAGCGTCCTCTTCATCCTTGATGAAATAGGATGGGAATACGGCAGACGAAATGAGATAATTGCCGGTATCATGATAGACAATGTTGCTTAGGTGCCGCGTGCCCGCGATGATGAGCTTCTTGCGTGTCTCAAACGGAAAAAAAGACCGATCCTCAGACACCACGAACAGATGCAGCCACGTGCACTTTTTTGCGGCGGTCTCCGCAAGGTATTGGTGCCCCAAGGTAAAGGGGTTGGCGTTCATGATGATGCTGCCAATGGTGTCGCCCGTTCTTCGGCTTTGCGCCAGCTTCTCCAAATAGTCTTTAAAGCCGCTGCGCTTGTTTTCCATGAACACCACCTGCTGCCCCACGCGCGCGATCTCATAAAAGCCCAGTGCGCCAATTCTTTCCACGGCATTGGGCTTGGTATATAGGAATATGTGGGAGATGCCGCGTATAAACAGCTTTTCCTTGAGCAATGTAACGATGGCGGCCATCAGCCCTTCACCCTGGTATTCGCTGTCCACGGCAAGGCAGCGCAGTGTATTGGCAAAATAGGAGCCGGTGGCGGCAAGGCGGTAGCTTTCGTCGTACAAGCCAATCGTATAGTCGAGATTCTTATCAAGCGCCAGCCCTTCGCGCTTCAGCAGCGCGCGTACCTCTTCGCGGGCGCGCTCGTCCCCTTTTCGTACTTCATGGGGGGTGAATTCCATGAAACCACCTCCATCTGAACATAAAATACCATGGGGCAGGGTTGTTGTAAATAGCACAGCCGTCTGATATTCTCAAAGGGAAAGCGGGGGATCGGATTGAAAGAAGTGACGGTGGAAGACATGATGGCGTGCCGCGAGCGGCGCGCCGCGCGTCAGGAAGCGCTGCTGCGGCAGCATGGCTGCCCCCTTGTCTCTTTTACGTTGAATATCGCGGGGTCCGTCAAGTCGTCTCCCCTTATTGAACGGGCGTTTGATGTGATGGCGGGGGAGATCCATGGACTTTTGAAGGCGTCGAACATCCCGGTACTCTCGGAAAGCATCGTGCGCGCACCAACCGGTCCCGAAATGCTGATGGCTTGCCGGGCAAACGCGCTTTCCATCAAGAAGTCTTTGTGCGTGCTGGAGGAAAAGGATGCGTTCGGGCGCCTGATGGACATTGATGTCATCGGGGTCGCGGGTAAAAAAATCGATCGCGAACAGCTCGGCCTTCCGTCCCGCAAATGTCTCATCTGCGGCGAAACAGCGGCCGTTTGCGCGCGCAGCCGTCGCCACAGCGTGGAAGAATTATCCCTAAAAACGGAAGCGATCCTAAACGAGGGCCTTACGGAGCGCGTGGCAAGCATTATTGGCGAGAAGGCGCAGTGGAGCCTCTTGACCGAAGTCATTGTAACGCCAAAGCCGGGCTTGGTGGATTGCCGCAATAACGGCGCCCATCGGGATATGACCATGCAGCATTTCATTGCCAGCGCTTGCGCTTTGCGCAGCTACTTTGAAGTCTGTTTTAGGGAAGGCGCAGCGATGACCGGGCAGGAACCTTCGGCGCTCATGGAACGATTGCGCCTGCACGGGATACCTGCGGAGCAAAGGATGCTCCGCGCGACCGGCGGCGTCAACACGCACAAGGGCGCGATATACGGCCTGGGCATTTTGTGCGGCGCGGCGGGATGCCTTCACTCAAAAGGGCTGCCGGTATCCCCGGATGCGCTTTTAGGGACTGCCGGTCAAATTGCCCGGTGCGAAATGGACCGCCTGGGGGAACCTCATGATGCAGAAAATCTGACGGGCGGCATACGCCAATATCTTCTGTACGGTGCTCCCGGGGCACGCGGGCAGGCGTCGGAAGGGTTCCCCGCCGTCAGGAACATCGGCCTTCCGGCGCTTACGGAAGCGCTGGGCCACGGGAAAAGCCTCAATGATGCCGCCATTCACGCGCTGCTTCATCTGATGGCGCATGTGGAAGATACGAACGTCTTCAAGCGCGCCGGCCGTGCGCGGCAGCTGGAGCTCATGCGGGACATGGCTGAGTTTGTCAAAAAACCCTGTACACGGCGGGATGTGCAGCGTCTTGACGACCTGTTGATCAAAGAGAACATCAGCCCCGGCGGCTGCGCGGATCTGCTGGCTTTCACGTTGTTTGTCCACAGAATGTCCGCGATCGGTTAGGAATCAGCCCCGATTTGCTTCCCGACATATTCCTTATGAACATAAGAGCTCGTGTATGCCCTGAGCACCGCGCCGTAAGCGGGACGGAAATCCAGTGTGTCGCCCACGGTAACGTGTGGTGACAGTGTCAGATCAACGATGAGATGGTCGCTGCTGGCGCCCAGGATGCGCGCGCCGTCATGAAGCGGCGTCAGACCTTTCTCATCGACGTCCTGCCGCCCCGCGGCCAAAATCCCGCGCAGCATGGGCCCTTCATCCTTAAAATGCACTTTTTCACCAAAGGCGTTGGGTCCCCTGTGTCCATGCGGCAAGGAGGGCTTCATTTGCACTTCGCATATTTCCGCGCGGAAAATGAAGGTATCCTGCCTGAGTTCCTCAAAGGGTGTACTGTCATAGGTATTCATGCCCAACAGGATGCTTTCGCCCAGCCGCAGATGGTTGATGCCCTCAGGCAGCTTCTTGCCAAACACAAGATGCAGACTGGAGGAATTGCCGCCTGAAACAAGCGGGATCTCCGCGCCCGTTTCCCTGCGCAGCCATTGGGCCGTTTCCGCCAGGCGTCCCAAATTTTTCGCGTCCGGTACGATGCCGCCAAAACAGGACAGATTGGTGCCGATGCCGCTCAGTTCCAGGGCAGGGTTTTCCGCGATCTGCCGCGCGGCGCGCAGTATATTTTCCTTGTTATCGATATGCAGGCCTTCGCGCAGATCGCCCACATCGATCAACAGGATGATTTTGTGTTTTTTGCCTTGCCGCTGCGCTGCCCGTCCCAGAGCGTTTATGGTTACCTCTTCACTTTGCAGGCTGTAATCGGCATGGCGCACCGCATCATTCGCCGCAAACGGCGAGCCGATACGCAACAGCATTTTAGGCTTGCGGGTGACCGATTCTTCAAGGTTTTGGAGGCGAGAATCGCCGATCATATCGGCGCCGGCCTCATCCAGTATCTTCGCGATAAGCGTATCGCCGCACGTGACTTTGTTGACGGCAGCCACACTAACGCCCAGTGAATGACACGCGGCGAAAACCGTGCGCGCGTTTTCCTCAATGGCAGTTAAATTGGCAATGATGGAAGGGTACTGCATATTATTCCTCTCCAAAGCTGTCTTGAAGGAGCTTCACCGCTGCCTTTGGATGGTGAAGGCTCAGCACGCCCAGCGACGCCATGATATAGTGGTTGTCAATTCTAATATGCATGGCGTTCGGCCGGGGGTACAGCATCATGCCGTTTCCATTCATGTCGCGAAGCTTGGTTAAGATCTTTTCGCGCCCGGGCAGGCGGGTCAGTGCCCCGCCGGTGGCGATCAGTGTCTGTCTCTTATACACATCT
>LFTR01000237.1:0-2037 GCA_001513425.1 Clostridiales bacterium DTU024 | reverse complement strand
TGAGCCCCGCCGGTGGCGATCAGTGTTTGGCACTGGGTCAGATCCTTGCCCTCGGCCACCGTTGTCCGCCCGCTTGGGGTGTACAGATGCCGCAGCGTGCCCGCGTGCCGCAACAGGGCGGTTTGCCCCGCTTTGACCGCCAGCTTTTCCGCCAGCGCCATATGCTCTGCCGTTTTCGGGATGGGCGGCCAATAATCGGGCAGCGTCACCGCATCGGGTTCACCCATATTAAGGACTGTCTCCGCGTTCAGATACAGTCCCAAATCACCTTCCACCGTGCGCTTGGCAAAGGGCTGCGCGCTGGTTTGCATGCGCGCAATGTTCTCACTTTCTTCGCAAACGCTGTGCACATCCGTGGTTGCCCCGCCGATATCCAGAGCAACCAGCGGGCCCATTACGCCATATAGGAGCTGTGCCGCTTCCATCACCGCGCCGGGGGTGGGCAATATGCGGCCGGATACCCTGTCGCGCAAATGCTCCATACCGGGCGCGGCAACGATATGCTTTTCGAACAATCGTTGGATCTCGCGCCGTGCGGGCGCGACGTTCAGCATGTCGAGCTTGGGGTAAACGTTCTCCGTCACGTGCAAAGGCAGGTCAGCGTCTTCAAAGATGCGCCGCACGCCCGATTTGGCCTGCACATTGCCCGCGAACAGCACCGGTGTCGTGCGCATCTGAAGCGACGCAATGGCGCGCGCGTTGTAAAGGACGGTTTCCTTTTCGCCGTAGTCCGTACCTCCTGCCAGGAGGATGATGTTGGGGCGCAGCGCAAGCAGTTCGTCCAAATCGTCCCGGCACAGTTTGCCCGCCGTCACCATGCGTACCATTGCGCCCGCGCCCAGCGCTGCCTCTTTGGCGGCTCGCGCCGTCATATCATAAACAAGACCGTGCACGCTCATTTTGAGCCCGCCCGCAGCGGATGATGTCGCAAAAAAGGCATCCCAGGTGAGCGTGTCCGCACCCAGGGATCTCTTCAGGTCGTCTATCGCCAGATTGAGTCCGATCAGCACGTCGCCTGCCGTTACGCTGGTTTCCGCCATGCCCTGGCCCAGGAAACACGGCGACGTATCCAGATCGTTAAACGCGTTGACCAAAGTGGTGGTGGAACCGATCTCCGCCACCAGCGCTTGTACATGCCGCGTCATGGGTGCGCTGCTTCCCGGTGCCTGACCATGAAGGTAGCAACGTTGTTGCCGTGCGTATCGCGGCCAAAGCCTTCATCCGCTCCGGCTTTTCTGGCCAGTGCGCTTTCTATCTGCGTGCCCCCGCACAGGAACATGATCTTGTCGCGCACGCCCATTTCCTGCATGATTTCACTGATACGGGCGATATTCTTGTAGTGGATATTCCCGTGGCTGATGATGGTGGAGGCGAGGATCGCATCGGCATTCAGTTCCACCGCCGCATTCACCAGTTTTTCCACCGGGCAGGACGTGCCCAGATAGTGCACGTTGATGCCGTACTTTTCGATGCCGCCGTGTTTGATATCGATGATCTCGCGCAGTCCCACGCTGTGTTCGTCTTCGCCCACCGTCGCGGCGACGACCGTCAGGGGATGCTTTTCCACGTGCGCGCGGATCGCGTCGTCCGGCAGGATGTTGGGTTCGGGCGCGATGTGCAGTTCCTGCACGTTGAGCGCAAAGGGCAGTTTGCCTTTGAGTTCAATGCGCGTTCCTTCCTTGGGGTGCATGACTTCGGCAGAGACAACTTCGGGGTTTTCAAGGTTCATACGCCGCGCGCATTCCAGCGCCGCCGCCTTTGCCAGTCTCTTATCGACCGGGAAAAACAGGGTGACGAGCACCGTGCCGTCTGCCAGCCATTCCATTTCGGGTCTGAGCAGATGGCCGCCCGGCTGCCGGAAAGGCTCCGTCTCCGCCATGCGCGTGTTGACATTGTCTTCTTCGTCCAGTTCGTCGATGAAGACGATCTTTTCAGGCTTTTCAAGGGTGCAGCCGCCGATCAGCAGAGAAGGGTTATCCTGTGCGGAGGGGTCATACTGGGCGATGTTGTTGTAGCCGAAGTGCGCTGTCACAGGCG
>LFTR01000100.1 GCA_001513425.1 Clostridiales bacterium DTU024 | reverse complement strand
TCGGCGGCTGACTGATCCCCGGGGCATACGCTCCGTTTGTCGGTTGGCTGCGTCCGGACGGTCCGGGAATGGATCGGTGTGAAGCGTTTTGGCTGCGCTCGTGAGGCGCCACCTGAGGGATGGACTGCGAAAACGGAAAACTGAGTATAGTCAGCGAACGGGCTTCTGACGCCCAAGCGGTCAGAAAAGCAAGGTATCATCAGAGAAACACGGTGATGCGTCCCCTCGTATTACTTCAGCTTAATCACTATATCACCCCTTCATTTTATCCATTGGGTTTCTCTGAAGTGTAGATAACCAACAGGCTGGGTCTTCCCATGCCGGCGAAAATATAGATTTGATAAAATACATCCTTCCCCATTACAAAGCCCCAGTATGGGGTCTGGATATTATCTTTGCTGTGCGATACCCGGACAAACTCCGCGCTGCGCAGGGGGTAATCGGCTTCGTTCCACCCCTTTTCCCCGCCGTAATCACTGCGCAGAACATCCTTGGCGAAGGCAAGCGCCTCTTCATAGGAAACCTCCCCCTCCGCTGGCAGGCTGTGAATGACATAAGATTGGTCATCGTTGAAATCCGGGAACAGGGCCATGAGTTCCTGCACTTTTTTGCCGTAGGCGGCTTTCTGCTGGTACGTCCATTCTTCCCTGTCCTGCGGCAGGGTATAGCTAAACTGCTCCAACAGTTCATCCGGCGTCGGCTCTGCCGCATGGTGGTCGTACAGCAGGGCGATTTCTCCCCCTCGCGCGGGGATGCTCAGGCGATACAGCCTGTTTTGGGCAGTGTAAATACCATCGTACACCGTAATAAGCCACTGGGGATTGTGTACGTCATCCAAAAGGAAAGAATAAGTCCAGGTATGGCCCCGCAATGCTTCCTCGCCCTCACCGTTGATTTGGCGGATATACGCAATGGCAGCGACCTGGGCCTGTTCCTGCGTCAAATCCCCTTCGCCCGGCATACCGTAGGTATGTTTGAGGATTTCTGCAATACTGGGCGGAATGTACAACCCTTCCTTGCCTCCGTGGGCCGCGATGAAGGCGGGAAGCATTCGGGAAAACTCGTATTGCTCCACAATGGGCCACGCGCGAAAGGGTATTCCCTGTTGCCAGGTTTCCTGCAACTCCACCAGCGCGTCGCCCTGCATATAAGAAGGCAACGCGATCACGCTTAACAGCCCCAGAATTACCATGAAAACAAAGGTCTTCGTTCTCATAATATCCTCCTCATGAAAGTCTGTGGTTCTCTGTTCCAACCATCTAACGTGCTAAGACTCTCTTTTCTTTCACTATACTGATCTTCTTTTCAACTACTATAAACGCGATCCACAATAGGTCAAAACGCGAACGAAAATTGAACCACAAGTGATGGCTGAAACTGATTCCGCTGTAGAACAAGCATTCTAATGGCTACTCGTCAAATACTTCGCAAGTGGCTTCACCACCTTTGACAGCTAGGCGGCGGAATGACTGCGCCATTCAAGGTGAACATGTCTGCGGCTTGTTTGCCGCCGCGAACCTCTCCTTACTTAGTTGGTCTGTGGGCAGGTGGCTCACTCTTAGTTCAGCATTGATGGCTCACTTTTTGTTGAAAACACATGGGACGTATCACTGTGTTACTCACTTCCTGCCGGTGTTAAAGAAGACAGACACCCACCAGGGGACGGTTCTCCGATATTCCCTTGTGCTGCAACGTTTTTTGAGCCTGATATGTGGCTTCCCTTTTTCGCTTACCGGGCCTGTCGTCAGTGGCAGCGCCTTTAATGACACTTGCATCAGGCCGCTATCTCAAAACCCTGTTGCGGTTCCGCGTTCTCAAATCGTCAACCTCACCC
>LFTR01000027.1 GCA_001513425.1 Clostridiales bacterium DTU024 | reverse complement strand
AGCTTTTCCGCGCGGGAGATCCACATCGTGCAGGAAAGGTCGCCCGTGACATTCAAAGAGGTGCGGCCCATGTCAAACAGCTTATCCACGCCGGCAATCAGCGCGATGCCCGCGACAGGCAAGTTTACTGATTGCAGAACCATCGCCAGCATGATCATGCCCGCGCCGGATACGCCCGCAGTACCGATGGACGCCAGAGTGGCCGTGAGTACGATAGTCAGCATCTGCGTCAGTGTCAGCTCCACGCCATAAGCGGCGGCAATAAAGACGGAAGTAACACCCATGTAGATGGCGGTTCCGTCCATGTTGATGGTGGAACCGATCGGCAGGACAAAGCCGGCTACTTCCGGCTCAGCGTCCAGCTTGTTGGCACATTCAATGGAGACGGGCAAGGTGGCGCTGGAGGAGGTGGTGGTAAAGGCAGTGATCATGGCGGGCGCCGCGCCCTTAAAGAACCGGCCAATACTCATATGGCTCAAGAACTTGACACTGGAGCCATAAACGACAAGGACGTGCGTCAGATAGGCCATATAAGCCACCAGGATGACCAGCGCCAGGGAACCTACAACGGCCGCGCCATTGACGGCGACTACTTCCAGCATCAAGGCGAATACGCCGATAGGGGACAGCT
>LFTR01000265.1 GCA_001513425.1 Clostridiales bacterium DTU024 | reverse complement strand
CCCCAGGAAAAACCATGGCGGCCAATAGAGAAGGCAGCATCCAGGACTGCTTCCACGTTCCTCTGGAAGGGGACTTCATTGGCACTGATGCGCCAGGATTTGTCATCCACTTTAACGTTCAGGGAAAGGTTCCGGTCGTAGTGCGCCGCACGCGCCGCCAGTGCCTGCTGCGCCTGCGCATGCGTAAGCCCTCCTATGTGAGTGCCGTCCACGAAAATGCCGTCGAAGAAAGTATCGCGTGTCATCCAGCTGAGTTTTGCTTTGTACGCCGGATACGCTACGTAGAATTTATACACGCCAAACACCATGAATGCCAACAAAGAAACGCAAACAAGAACAATCGCCAGCCAAATCCCCTGGCTACGCGCGCTGCGGTCATAAAAGTACTGCTCCTTGCTATCCTGCGAAGGAGAACGCTCAGGGCGCATCAGATCGTTTGGCCGCGAAGCATACTGCGGTACGGGAGCGAACCTGAAGGCGTCCCAATCATCGCTGGATGTCAGCGGTTGCGACGCACGCTGTTCAGGCGGCTGCCAGACGTCATTGGGCAGCGGCGCTCTTCGTGCGCCGCTTTGCTCCGGGTCGTCCTGATAGCGGGCTCGCCTCTTGTTTCTTTTCTCGGGCAAT
>LFTR01000193.1:335-1062 GCA_001513425.1 Clostridiales bacterium DTU024 | reverse complement strand
CCATCATTAAAAACCCGGTACCGCCGCCTGTAAGGGCAGCAGTACCGGGCATCGTTTATGTTTGGCTTGAGCCTGTGACAAACAGTTTGATTAAATCTGAATCAAATCTTCTAATTAATCAGGGATTGATCCTGGTCAGGCCTTCGATGTTGTAGGTTGCTGTCATGGAGAACTCAGCGGTATCGGTGATAAAGGGCTTGTACTCAGCGCCTGAATACTGCGCCATGCCGCCGACGTTGTACACTTTGCTCATATCCCAGCCGCGGGCTTTCATGATGTTCATCAGCATGCCAACACGGCCGCCGCTCTGGCACATAATGAAGAGTGTCTTGTCCTTGGGGAAGAGAACTTCCAGCAATTCATCAGACTCTTCGTAGACCGGAACGGGCTCGGTGGGGCTGCCGCCGTAAAGCTGTATCTTGGTGGCATCGGTGTTTGCTTCGGCGTTGAAAATCAAGGCGAAGAAGGGAATGGCCTCGAAGTTGCGGAAATGCTTCTTCATGTAATCTTCAAAGTCACGGGTATCGATATACATGACATCGGGGCGGCCCATGTATTCCAGCAAGTTTTCGTTGTTGATGGCTGAACAAGTGGGGCCAAAATCGCCTGCGGCGCAAGGCACTTCTTCGGTCGCATCCTTACTGGGCTTAAAGGTTCTGTTTGTGTCAATGGGATCGGGCAATGTGAGGATAGACTGGGTCACACCAGCGGTCTCGCCGGCGCTTTC
>LFTR01000193.1:0-242 GCA_001513425.1 Clostridiales bacterium DTU024 | reverse complement strand
CGCAGGATGTTGTTGGTGGATACGGTAGCGCCTGTCCAGGTATCAATCTCATAAGCACCGCGGCCTTCGCCTGCCTGGTAATCAGCCAGCTGAATGTCTGCGATGGTATTGAGATCCTTGATGTCGCCATAGGTCTTGCCCACGAAATAGGGGACAAATTCTTCATCAATCATTTCAAAAGTCTGGCCGGAGGGGATGGGATCGCTGTCGCCCCAGAAGCCGCCGGTATAACGGCCGGTGCC
>LFTR01000144.1 GCA_001513425.1 Clostridiales bacterium DTU024 | reverse complement strand
GTTTTCGTACAGAACATAGTCCCCCTGCTGCTTGACGGTATCCAGATACGCGTTGGCATCCATAAGCGTATCAAACGTATGGATATCCCCCGCGTGAAAACCGCTTTCCAGAAGGCCCTGCCGGATGGGCGCCGTATGGCGGGGACCGACCAGCAGCACGATATCCGCCACTTTGGCGATGTTGACGCCCAGTTCGCGGTTGTACTTTTCTTCCTCGCGCCCCAGTTCCACAAAACCGGGGGTGATTATGATGCGGCGGCCCTCGTACTTGTCGCGGCTGAGTTCCTCCAGCGTCTCGGCGGAGGACACGGGGTTGGAGTTGAAACCGTTGTTGATGCGGTGCACGCCGTCCGCCCCGGTATCGATCCTGAAGCGGTTTTTGACAGGGTGGATGAGCGCTATGCCGTGGATGAGCTGCCTGTCGCTCAGCCCCAGATGCGCCGCCACGGCTGAGGCCGTCAGGATGTTGCGCAAGGCGTGCGCGCCCTGAACGTAGGTTTGGCAGCAGAGGCGCCTGCCGTCCCTAAAACACAGGGTGAAGCGCGTCGAATCCTCATCCGCCAGGACATCCTCCGCCCAGATGTCGGTATCCGGCGCATCGGTAATGGCCTTGGGGATACGCGTATTTTCGTACAGATCGCGCACGATGCCGCTGTTGTCGCCAAACACGGC
>LFTR01000065.1:2681-7959 GCA_001513425.1 Clostridiales bacterium DTU024 | reverse complement strand
GCCAGCAGCCGTCCGCCTTCTTCCAGAACATGCATATCCAGCAGTTCCACCGTGGTGTGCATGTATTTAAGGGGCAGTTCCAACAGGACCGTAGGCACGCCTGCGCGTGCAATGCCAAGGTCATCCGCATCGGTACCGGTAGAGCGTGCCGCGACGCCGGTCTGAACGGTGACATTCTGCTCCTTGGCAGTGTCCAGAAGTCTCTGCCGCAGGAAGGGGTTGATGTACGGTCCCATGGTGGCAACAAGCGCAGTCAACTCATGGGTGCGCCACTTTTCGGCATCCGGGGTAGAAGCATGACACACATCCAGCGCCACGCCAAAATCCGGATCCACTTCAAAGCCGGCCGTCTTGGCGCCGTAACAGCCGATCTCCTCCTGGCAGGTCGCTACAAAATACAGGTCCGCGTCATGGTCCATCTTCTGCAGCAACTGCATGGCGCGGTANNTGGTGACGAAGCGGCGGTTCTGGAGTTCTACAAGGCGGGTCTCCATCTGGATAAGATCGCCCACCTGCACTTTTTCACGCACTTTTTGCGCGTCCATGCCAAGATCTACATATAGATCATCGCGCAGATAGTTCTTTTCACGTTCCTGTTCGGACAACAGGTGGGGCGATTTGGCGCCCACCACGCCCAGAAGGGATTCTTTCCCCAATACCTTCAGACGCATCCCGGGCAAAATGCGGGGATCCACGCCCCCCACGCTGCCCATACGCAGGCTGCCGTCATCCTCTATCTTAGTGACCATCAGGCCGATCTCGTCCAGATGCGCCGCAAACATGACCTTGGGGCCAACACCCTTGATATGCCCAATGACCGAATTGAGGGGCGTTATATATACCTCATCGCACAAAGGTTCCCATTTTTGCTTGATATACTGCGCCACCGGACCCTCATTGCCGGTGAGCCCCGGCGTAGCGGTCACTTCGCGCAGAAACTCCGTCAGTTCCATCTTCCTCCCTTTCCGCAGAAAAGCAACGCCTTCTGCTGAAGACAATAGCGATAGTATAGCATTTGAGTGCTCAAATGACAAATAGCCTTAGCAGGAAATTGGGTATGGAACCGCGCTAAACCGCGCCCGCGCTTTCACCGGCAAGGATGCCGGTGGCAAAGGCGAAAAGGAGGTTCCAACCGCCTGTATCGCCATCCACATTAAGCAGTTCACCCGTCAGATACAGGCCCGGGTGATCATGGGACTGCATGGTCTTGGGGTCGATTTTTCTTGTGGCAACGCCGCCCGCTGTAACCTGCGCCCCGTCAAACCCGCGGACCCCGATTACCGGCAGGCGGAAGGAAACCAACGCCTGCGCCGTATCCTCCGGTTTATTCTTTAGCAGCTGCGTGTCCAAAGGGCGCGGCAAAGCGCCGGTCAACAGGTCTCGCGGCGACAGGAACCCTGCGCGCTCGTTCAGCCACCGGAGAACCGGCTCGGAGTCAGGCAATTCAGGCGTTTTTCGCTCCATACGGCTGTCGGTTAGGCCCAACAGCGGTGAAAAGTCGATGTTGAGGACGGGAGATATGCCTTTCATCATGAGCGCGCCTGCATCGCGGCCCAACTGCATAGCGCATACGCCGCTGATGCCGTCTTGCGCTACCAGCGCTTCGCCCTGAGCGCTTGCGATGGGCAAGGTGCCGTCCATAAGGGTCAAACGGCACATGAAACGTGACCCCGTCAAGCCCTTCAGCTTTTTTCTGTCGGTTTTGAGCGCGCACAGCGCTGGAAAAGGAGGGACTACACTAAAACCCAGGGGACGCAAAAGATCATACATGGAAGCCGTGCCGCCCAACGCGGGCGCCGCCATGCCGCCGCCGGAAAAGATGACGTGCGGCGCGCTGTACGTGCCGCCGGACGCTAACCGGACCCGCCACAGTCCGTTATCGGGGGTGACTTGCGTCACCGTTTCGTTTAGCCGCACGGCCACAGAACTCCTTTCCAGCGCTTGCGTCATAACGCGCAGCACTGTGTCGGCGCGGTTGCTGGCGGGATAAACGCGTCCGCCCTCCTCCTGGCGCGTAACCAGTCCCAATCCCGCAAAAAAGGCGCGCACACCGGACGCACCCGTCAATTGCAGCACCTGCTCTGCAAAGCCGTCATCGCCAAAATACACGGGCTCTCCCGTGTTCCATACATTGCAGCGGCCGTTCCCTGTCGCCAGCAGCTTCTTGCCCAACTTATCATTTTTCTCAATGAGGATGGCGGGAATGCCGCGCCGTGCGATAGCGCAAGCGGCGGCGAGGCCCGAAGCCCCGCCGCCGATAATAATGATTTCCGGATTACTTCCTGCTGGGTGCAAGATCGTATGCATCCTGAATGGCCTTCTGATGGTCGGGATCGACATTCGCCGTTTCATGCGTCCTCGAATTAACAAAGTGTACGCAGAACTGGCCGCGCCAGTCATTNNCGTCCGCCTACCGTTACCCAAAGCGGTCTGCGCTGGTAAAGGTTCTTGTCGGATATCTCCTGCGATGTTTCCACACCGTAGATATCGCAAATGGCGGCGGTGTCTGCGCTGGTCAGCGGCTCCGCGTCCACGTGGCTGCCGCCTGCCCATCTGCGGGCGCGGAAGGAAATGCCGGTTTTCACATCGGTTATGCTGGCGGTGACACCGACGGCCCAAACAACGTTGATATCTCCCGTAAACCAATCCACCTTTTCCACAGGATACAAGGTGGGATCCACCGTAGAACCGCCATCGCCGCCGCCGGGGGGCACGGTGCCATAGAGCGCATCCTGCGTATGCTGCCCGGCATAGCCGTCCACGAACAGTCCGGCAGCACGCTGATATTCCTTGACTGCTTCCATGGTAACGGAGTTGTAGGTGCCGCCCGCGTTGCCGGGAGCAAGCATCTTAAGTTCGATCAGCCTGTTTTGCAGTCTCACCACGTCCTCCCCCGACATACCCAGCCGCAGCGTGCGGTAGGTGGCAACAGGCTTGTCGCCGGTTTCGCCGGGGAACATGGCGGCCTTTTCGGATTTGGTAAGGACGCGCAGCATGTCGGCGCGGATCCAGCCGTTGACGCCGCCTGCCCGCACGGGGTACCAATTGTAACCGCCGTTTGAAACGGGGGCGCCGGTCAATGTTGCGGCGGAGCCTGCTTTATACAGCAGCGTTAGGGTCGTGGCGTCCGCAGCGGCTGATTTTCGCACCAACACACGGTCCATCACCGTGATGGCGGTATCGCTCATATCGGCGGCGCTGGGCGTGGCGGTGGGCGCGGGCGGGGTGGGCAGAGGCTGCCCGGCGAGCCACGCCTGATACTCGGCAAAGGTCATTATTCGGACAAAGTCGCCCTGCACATAGGCATTCTGATTCTTATAGGTGACCAGGTACCACATTTTTCCGCCCGAAGAGGTAACGAACTGATAGGGCAGTACCGTGTCCTTACTTTCTTGCCCAAGCGCCAGGGAATCCAGGCTGGGCGCGACGCGCACGTTGACCGAATCGCTGGTAAAGATGATGTGGCCTGTGGCACCGGGCGTGCCGCTGGGCGGCGTAATGGAGGGCATGGTGCCGTTTAGGTACGCCTGCACTTCCGCTGCGCTTAGCTGCCGCACGCAGTCGTTGCGCAGATAGCCGGTGTTATTGGCGGTCCTGACAAAGTACCAGGAGTACGCATCCTGGGAAACCACAGGCCCGATAATGGGATACACTTCTCCCCTGTCGACCTGGGTCAGTGTGAGGCCGCCCGCCGTTTTGCGCAGGTTGACGGCGGATTTTGTGACAACGAGGTACCCGTTGACAATTTCGGTTGGCTGTTCGCCCGGCGTCTGGCCGGGTGTGACGGAGACCATGTCTCCCCGTAAGTAGCCCGCGCCCTGATCGCTCAGGACATAGTACCAGGTATAGCCCTGCGCCTGCGCGAAGCCGTAATAGTTAAGCACCGTGCCCCTGTCGAGGCTGCCGATCACTGCGCCCGCGGGTTCTTTACGCAGGTTGACACCGCCTTTGATAAGTGTCAGCACGCCGCCGACAGTGCCGCCGGGCGGTGTGCCCGGGTCAACGGGCGGTGTGCCAGGATCAACAGGCGGCGCTTGCACAGGATTGCCGGCCGCGTCCGTATAGATCCAGCAGTCGCCGCGAACAAAGCCGAAACGCTTGCTGGCGGGATCCTGTACGCGCACCCAATAATAGCCGCCCGAATAGGTGGGCGCGCCGGTAAAGCTCAAGACAGTATTGATAGCCAGTTGAAGCAGGCTTTCGCCGCCCGGGGTCACGCGCAGATTGACGCCCGGCTTGGTCAGTTTGACATGCCCGGATACGTCGGTTTCAGGTGTGGGAACGGGATCGGGCGGCGGATTGACTACGGGGTTGCCGCTCGCGTCCACATACTGGTAAAAATCCTGATGAACATAGCCATAAACATTGGCAGGCGTATAAAAAACGTACAGCCAGCCGATGGCATCGACATATTGCGGAATGCCAAAGTAGGGAATGATCTGGTCGCGCGCCATCTGCAGCATGGTAAGGCCGCCCGGACGGTTGCGCAAATTTACACTGCCCGCAGTGATGCGCACATACCCATCGGACCGCTCCACCGGCGTTTGTGTGCCCGGTACGGGGAGACCCGCGAGGTACGCTTCCACTTCCGGCTGCGTCATCATGCGCAGGTGCGCGCCCGACATATAGCCTGTATATCCGCGGTAGGAAACGGGGTACCAGCCGTCCGACGCCGCGCCGGACACCGAGACCACATCGCCCGTAAGCAGTGCGGTGACGCCAACGCCGCCCGGAGTCTGCCGCAAATTGGCGGCATCTAATGTGACAACAGCGTAAGCGCCGCCGGCGGGGGGGATAACGACGGAGCCTTGCACGGGGTTGGCCAGCCAGGCGGCTTCCTCCGCTTCAGTCATCACGCGGAACACGTCGCCGCGAAGATACCCTGTCTGCGTCTCCGCGGGGCGGTGCGGCAGATTGGTCTTGACCTGATACCACGTATAGTTGTCCGCGGTCGTGGTACTGAGGATCTCAGCAACCCAACCGGTATCCAGATAATCCCAATGGTCAGAGGTGGTGGGGCCTTTGCGGAAAATGACACTGTCCATGATGACCACGCCATGCGTTACCGCCGCACGCGCAGGAAGCATCGGGACAAGCATCATCACCGCCAGCGCCAGGCACAGCGCGCGCCGGAATCCCCTCATTTTTGTTGCGTCATATCCCATTTTCTGCACCTCAACAATTCTATATAGCTTACCGCGTCCGCATGCGTATAACAGTCCGCCGTCATTATATTACAATTCCGTTACGCGGTCAAGGATTATGCAAGCGGGGATTG
>LFTR01000065.1:1494-2609 GCA_001513425.1 Clostridiales bacterium DTU024 | reverse complement strand
TTGTCAGCACGTTTCCGGTATATCAAATTCCTCCTGCAAAAACGCACGGTAGCTTTCCTCCATGCAAGGGATCTCGTTGTCTTTGCGGGTGCGCAGGCTGGAAATATGTACCGTGACGGCAGTGGCAATAAAAGGCAAGAGGATCCTGATCCACAAGGAATGCAGCAAATAAACGGACAGTAAAATGCCCGCCCACAACAGGAAAATGGCCCAGAGCTTGGTCTTCAAAGGCACGGCACGCACGATGCGGTATTGGTATACGCGGAGGCCCAGAAAACGGTTGCTCATCAACAGGCGGTACAACCTTTGGCTGCCGCGCATAAAGCACGCCGCGGCGATCAATAAAAAGGGCGTTGTGGGCAGCACCGGAAAAAAGACACCCACGACGCCGGCAATCAGCGCCAACAGCCCGCCGAGTGACAGGAGAAAGCGCTGCGCGGCGCCGGGAGACTTTTTTTCGCACTTGGCCGCGGATGGAGCGGGGCAGCCGGACGGTTGAAACGTCCGGCTGCCCTTAATGGCATTGGCCGTCACAGCAAGTAGGGGTCTTTCATAGGATCAATGAAGGATTTGGGGTCATAATCAGTGGTGATCTCCTCCCACTTGGCCAGGGCGCGGTTTTCGCCGGGCACATTCAGCTCCGGATGCGCGTTGTTGGCGGCATGGTTGTTTTCGCGCGAGTTGCGGCGGGGCAGATCAAGATCCACATCCTTGAAATCGATCGCCAGTGCTTTTGCGACCCCCTCGCCGTAGGCGGGATCGGCCAGATAGCAATTGAGGATATGCCGGTGCTTGATCTGCAGCGTGCTGTCTCCCATGTTGCGGGCGGTGTTTTCGCACAGGACCTGCTGCTGTTCCTTCGTCATGGCGCGGAACAGCTCGCCGGGCTGCGTATAGTAATCATCGTCATCTTCGCGGAAATCATAGCGGAAAGCGTCCTGCGCCCTTTGCATGGGCTGAAAGTTGTCATTCATTTCCGTCCAATTGCCGTAGGAATTGGGCTCCACATGGATCTCACCGCCCAGATTGCCGTCCACGCGCATCTGTCCGTCGCGGTGGAAGGTGTGCTGGCGCTGGACGCCCTTGGGACTGTTGACCGGGATCTGGTGGTGGTT
>LFTR01000065.1:0-1461 GCA_001513425.1 Clostridiales bacterium DTU024 | reverse complement strand
GGCGAGAAGCTGATGCCGGGCACGACATTGGCGGGCGTAAACGCTGCCTGTTCCACTTGCGCAAAGTAGTTGTCCGGATTGCGGTTGAGGACAAACTCGCCCACGGGATGGAGCGGATATTTATGCTTGTGCCACATCTTCGTCAAATCAAAGGGGTTGTTCTTTTCCTTGTCCGCCTGCGCCTCCGTCATCAGCTGAATGTACATCTTCCACTTGGGATACTGTCCCTGCTCGATCGCGTCATACAGGTCGCGCTGATGGCTTTCACGGTCCATGGCAACGACGGTTCCGGCCTGCTGGTCGGTGTAGTTGAGGATGCCCTGCTGCGAGCGGAAATAAAACTTGACCCAGGTGCGCTCATTTTGATCGTTAATGAAGGAATAGGCATGGCTGGAAAAGCCGTGCATGAACCGGTAAGAAGAAGGGATCCCCCGGTCGCTCATGACAATGGTGACCTGCAGTAGCGCCTCGGGCAGCGATGACCAGAAATCCCAGTTGGTATTGAGCGAGCGCATATTGGTGCGCGGATCGCGTTTGATGGCGTGGTTCAGATCGATAAACTTCATGGGATCTCGGAAAAAGAACACCGGCGTATTGTTGCCGACCATGTCCCAATTGCCGTCCTCGGTATAGAATTTGAGCGCAAAGCCGCGGATATCGCGCTCGGCGTCCGCCGCTCCCCTCTCCCCTGCCACAGTGGAAAAGCGGGCGAACATTTCGGTCTTCTTGCCGATCTGGGAAAAGACCTTCGCCTTGGTATATTTGGTGATGTCGTGGGTAACGGTAAACGTGCCGAATGCCCCGGATCCTTTTGCGTGCATGCGGCGCTCGGGGATCACTTCACGCTCAAAGTGAGCCAGTTTCTCCTGCAGCCACACATCCTGAAGCAGCGCCGGCCCCCGCGGCCCTGCGGTCAAGGTGTCCTGGTTGTTCTCCACCGGCGCACCGGCGGCGTTGCGAAGCTCTGTGTAGGATCCGACTCTGTCATTGCGGCTGTGGGTGCCTTCCTTAAGGCCGTTTTTTCGTGTGGGATCCATCATCATATCATTTTCCATTGTGTATTCATCATTTCCTTTCGCAAATTTCATGGATATATCATACCCATTCTTTCCTTGAACATCACAGGCTGGCGGCCGAACAAATTTGTTGGAAAGGAAGATGAGGCGCGCCCGTACAGGTTTGCAGAGCTTTGGCAATGATGTATAATGGGCGGGAAACGATTCCTTAGGAAGGAGGCGCGGACTTGGACGAGTTTGACCGTTCGCTGCCATATGACAGCGGCCAGATGGAAAAAGGCCTGCACCTGATGGAATCCATTATCGGCGGCCGATGGAATCCGATGATTCTGTTCATTTTGGAGCAAGGCACGCGCAGTTATGCGCAAATAAAAAACGGCATCCCCTATATAAGTGATACGGAACTTAAGCGAAAGCTAAGCGCGCTTCATGACAGCGGGCTGAT
>LFTR01000133.1:11666-21344 GCA_001513425.1 Clostridiales bacterium DTU024 | reverse complement strand
TGTCATTTTCCCTCTCCATCCCCCGAGAGTTTCCCAGACTGAATTCTACACCATTCGGCTTCCCATACTAAACGCCACACCCTTGTCCACTGTGGACCTTACTCTGGGAATTAACACCTGTTCACAATTGACGATTTATTTGTCAGAAGGTCTTGACAAGCGCTCGACTGGATGTTATTGTGTATTTCGCGCCGTTGAAAGCGGACGCACATGACGCGGGGTAGAGCAGTCCGGTAGCTCGTCGGGCTCATAACCCGGAGGTCGAGGGTTCAAATCCCTCCCCCGCAACCATTTCGGCGGCGTAGCTCAGTTGGCTAGAGCATTCGGTTCATACCCGGAGTGTCGTAGGTTCGAGTCCCACCGCCGCTACCAATCATGACGGAACGCAGACGTTTCGTCTTTTTTTATGCTCTTTTTCGTGTCCTTGTCGGATCGTGGGTTAATCGGTATAATGGGCGTGATTGCCAAGACAGTGTTTTGGCGCAAATGCAGAAACGGAAAGCAACTGACTGATGAATTTGACACTATGCTCTTTGTCCAGCGGTTCGGGCGGCAATGCGACGTACATAGCAGGCGGGAAAACCCGTCTTCTCGTGGATGCCGGTTTTACCGGCAAACAGGTCTCCGCTCTTTTAACCCAGATCGACTCGATGCCTGAGATGATCGACGGCATCTTGGTCACTCATGAACATTTCGACCATGTGAAGGGCGTGGGTGTGCTGGCGCGCAAATACCGCATTCCTGTTTATGCCAATGAGCGCACATGGGAAGCCATGTACCGTACTGTTGGGGAAATCCCGGCTTGGCAGCGGCGCGTGTTTAGTACTGAAGAGGATTTTTACATAGGCGATCTGGCGGTGACACCCTTTGGCATATCCCACGACACCGTGGAACCGGTCGCGTTTCGTATCCACTACGGCGGCCACTCGGTGGCTGTGGCGACAGATATGGGATGCACGAACAAAAAAGTCATCCGGCAATTGTCAGGCGTCAATCTCGTCATTCTGGAAAGCAACCATGATCCAGATATGGTATTGCAGAATCCCTGTTACCCCATATACCTAAAAAAACGCATTTTGGGCAACAAGGGGCATTTGAGCAACGAAACTTGTGCGGAAACGCTGCTTAAGCTGTCAGAAACGGGCGTCAAACACGCGTTGTTGGGACATCTAAGCCGTGAAAACAACACACCGGAACTGGCCATGAACACCGTCAAGGATCAATTGAGCCTGCAAGGCGTGCAGTGCGGGCGCGACATCGCTGTCAGCATGACCTGGCGCGACCGGCACAGCGGGATTTTTGCCATTGAATAAGAGAATAACGACAGCGATAGCAGTGGCTGTCTTGTCCGTGGCGCTGGGCCTGTGGCTTCCAGCCGCCATCGCTGGTGTTTTATCCGAGGCGTCACTGGAAAGGAATGCATTCTATGTCCAGTATTTTTTGTCGGCTCTTCAGGAGGTCCTGATGATTGGTGTGCCGGCCGCTATCTACTTCTTATATGACCGGAAATCAGCTCGCCGCCGGATTATCAAGCTCAAGCGGCCCGACAGTATGAGCGCGGGTATCACTATGCTCAGCGCTGTATCCTTTACTATGGCCGGGTCCCTGCTGACAGCGTTCTGGGTAGCGTTTCTGATGCAATGGGGTTATGAACCGAGCTTCGCAGCACTTTTGAGCCCCGTTTCTTCAGCACAATTTGTGCTGGCTGTGCTGCTGGCGGCGTTCATTCCCGCGGTGGTGGAGGAATTGCTGTTTCGCGGAGTATTGCTGAAAATACTGAGGGACTGGCGTGGCGACGTTTTTGCTGTTATCGCTACATCCCTAGTGTTTTCGGCCTTGCACTTCTCGCTGGAAGGGTTTCCCGTGCTGTTGATCATTGGGTTGCTGCTGGGCACGCTGGCAATCCGTCGCGGCAGCCTCATCCTTCCCATGCTATTCCACTTTGTTTACAACGCGTCCGCTATCGCCGTCAATGCGGCTGAGGCGACGCCAAAGCCTTTCCTGATATTCGCATGTACGTTCATTTTCTCTATAACAGCGCGCCTTTTGCTGAGACCGGCAAAGAAGGAGGAAGTATGAAACTGACAATATTGGGGTGTGACGGTTCATATCCGTCCGCGAATGGTGCCTGCTCCGGATATTTGGTGACACATGAAGGGCAAAGGGTGCTGATGGACTGCGGCACCGGGGTGCTGGCAAAGCTCTTCGCTCTGATGGATCCCGCCGAATTGAGCGCTGTCATTATCACGCACTGGCATTTTGACCATACCTCTGACCTGCTTTCTCTGACATATTACTTGCAGAGAATGGGGAAAACACTTGACATCTACGCGCCTGATGCAGACGAGCCAATGCGTGCGCTGTGTTCAGGAGGCGTTTACCGCTTGCACGATTTGGCGGAGCTCAGACAAGTGGGGCCCTTTGTGGTCGAAACACTGCCCGGACGGCATCCGACGCCCACATATCTCGTCAAGCTCAGAGCCGCGGGACGCAGCCTGGTTTACACCGGGGACACCAATTATTTTGATGGTCTTGTGCCTTTTTGCCATGATGCGGATGTACTGTTGTGCGACGCTGCTTTCCCCGTGAAGGATTGGACAGAGGCATTGCCACACCTGAGCGCAACCGGCGCGGCGGAACTTGCCCTGGCAACTGAGCACGCACAGCTCGTGTTGACCCATGTTCCGCCTTATCAAGACAGGGTGGCGATAGAAAAGGAATGCCGCGCCATCTATCCACACTGCCAAAGCGCCACCCCCGGACTTGTTGTCACGGTATGAATAAACGCGCCATGGTGGTGCAGCGCCCGCTTGTCTGTGCCGCCGCAAGCTTTGCGCTGGGGATCGCGCTTGGCGTCAAGTGGATGCTGCCCGTGTGGGCGCCTATGTTGGCAGGCGCGGTTTTTTCAGCGCTGCTGACCGTATGGTTTGTGCACCTCAAGCGGCATGTGATTGTGGGTGTATGCTTTCTTGTTTTCTTCTTGGGTCTGCTGTATGGCGCTTGGACGGGGCACCCCGCTATGCCGCCGGAAGGTGTCTACATTATAGAAGGCCGCATTGAGGGGCAGGCGGAACAGCGTGAAACGGATGGACGTGTCAAAGCTGTCCTCCAAAATGTGCGCTTGATCGGCGCCGACGGACAGATCCATCGCGTAAAGAGTGCTTATTGGACATACTATCCTGCCCAGGAAGGCGGCGTGCTGCCCGTGGACGGTCAGGATGCGGTCTTTGAAGGCAAGCTGTATCATCCTGACGGGCAGCTGAATCCCTTTGGTTTCGATTTCCGTATGTATTTGCTGCAAAAGGGCGTCATTGTGGGTGTCAGCGGTGCGCGGGACCTGTCTCTGACGCCCACTGAGCAAGCGCAACCCGCCGACAGATGGCTGCGTGCCAAGCTCAATTTGTCACGCCGGATGGATGATTTGTTTGGTGCGGGCAGTGGTCTGCCCAAAGCGCTGCTTTTGGGCGAACGCACGGATATCGATGAAGACACGCTGGCGGATTTCCGCGATGCTGGAATCGCGCATATCCTTGCAATTTCCGGGCTGCACATCAGTCTCATGATGGGCATCTTTCTTTTTTGCCTGCGCCTCGCGCGTGTGCCTGTCAAAGTGCAGTTCTGGATCATCCTCATCGTGTTGATCGTGTATTGCCGCTTTTTGTCTTTTTCTGCATCGGTTATTCGAGCGTCGGTGATGACGTGCGTACTCTTGTTTTCCAGGACACACAGACGGCAGCGGGATAGCCTGACAAGCCTTGCCGCGGCATTTGTCCTGGTATTGATACTAAGACCGCTTGATTTGTTCAGCGTTGGTTTTCAGCTGTCTTTCCTGGCGGTGCTGGGCCTGATATTGCTGGGCGACCGGCTGCGGACGCTGCTGAAGGAACGCGGCCGGTTTATCGACAAAGTGGTGGCGGCGTATTCAGCCACAGTAGCGGCCACGGCGTTTACCGCTGTTCCCAGCATCAACACGTTTCACAGGTTCTCCCTGGTTTCATTTCTGGCAGGCCCGCTTGCCATCGCCTACGTTGGGATATTGCTGACCCTTTATCTGGTGGTCATTTTCCTGGCGGCGCTCTGGTATCCTGCCGCGCAGGTACTGGTCCCTTGGATCAACATGCTAACCGGCTTTTTTACCCGCGCCACCGATGTATTCGCGTCATTGCCCTATGCAGTGATAAATGCGCCTCATATCGCCGCATGGTGGACAGCGGCGATATATGCGGGCTTCTTTCTGCTGAGCCGCTACACTCTTTTTGCGGCCAAGAAGAAGTGGATATCAGGCGCGGCCATGTTAATGCTGTGCGTGGCTCTCACCTTTGTGACGCAAACCCGCGGCGTCAAGTATACGCAGTTTGCGGTGGGCAACGCGGACGCCGCGGTTATTGAGGATGGCTCGCGTACTTATGTCATTGACGCGGGCGACCATGGAGGAGATCTGGCCGGATACCTCATGAGTACTGGCCGGGAAGTCGATGCCTTATTTATTACCCACCTGCATCAGGATCACGTGGGCGGCATTGTTCAGTTGCTCGAGGCGCGCGTCCCCATTCATACCATTTTTCTGCCTTCAGGCGCCCTTAAGGCACGGGAAGTCGCCTATGGGCAGAGTATCCTGGAGCTGGCGGCCAACGCCGGAATCCCCGTAAGGGAAATCAGCGCGGGAGAAACCATGCAGGGCGACAAGGTGAACATGTGTGTTCTCTGGCCGTATGAGGAACGGTCCTACCCTGGGCTGGACGCCAATGACAATTCCATGGTACTTTTATGGCGTATGGACGGGGTGGATTTGATTTCAACAGGGGATTTGTCAGGAACCTATGAACACTATGCAGCCTTTCCCGCACAGATGCTCAAGGTAGCTCACCACGGCTCAAAAACAGCTACGGGGGCAGCGTTTCTTGAGAGAATCAATCCCCAGATCGCGTTTATCAGCAGTGCGGCAAGCAATGAAAGAGCCACGGCGGAGGTGGAGCAGCGGTTGCAGAACGTTGGCTGCGCGATCTACACAACGCAGGAAACGGGCGCCATCATGGCTGTGGCAAATGATGGTACCGTATCGCTGCGAAATTACGCCGCGAAGAGAGGAGCGTTCCGTGAAAACTGATGATTTTTTCGCATCCTTGAAGAAAGGCAGTATCCAGAGCTGCTATTTGTTTGAGGGCGAAGAGGAGTATTCAAAGGAAAGCGCCTTGCAGCAGCTGCGTACAGCCGTGTTGACACCGCCCATGGGCATGATGAATGAAACCGTTCTTGAAGACCCCGATGCTCAAACGCTGATAGCCGTTGCCGAAACCCTCCCTCTTATGGCGGACAAGCGTTTGGTCGTAGTGCGCGAGAGCGCGTGGCTGGCCGGGGGCAAGAAGGATGACGCCAAAGCTGACAGGAAGGGCGAAACGGATGCGGACAAGGTTGCTGCTTATCTTGGTAATTTGCCCGGGACAACTTGCCTCGTATTTTATGTGCGAGGCAAGTCCAATGGCACCCGCAAACTCCATAAAACGATCAGCAAGTTGGGGGGTCTTGTCAGCTTTGAACCATTGACCCACGCCGGCCTCGTCAAGTGGATCGCACGAGAACTAAAATACTACGGCAAGCAAATAGCACAAAGAACAGCCGAACAGCTTATTTTCACTTCGGGGAGAGAGCTGACCGGCCTCAAAGGGGAAATCAACAAGGTCGCCGCTTATGCGGGAGAAGAGAACGTCGTTGAACCGGCGCATATAGAAGCTATCTGTACTCCGACGGTGGAGTACAAGGTGTTTGATTTGGCAGACGCGGTGGCGCAGGGGAACAGCGCGAAAGCTATCACCCTCATGAATACTCTGCTGCGCGAGGGCGAGTCGCGCTTGATGCTGTTGTCTCTCCTGCAAAGGCATTACAGGCAGTTGTTTTTTGCGTACTTGTTGTCAGATGGCGGAGCCACCGGCGGCAGCATTGCGCAGGAATTGGGTGTTCCGCCATTTGTCGCGGACAGATTGCAGACAACAGCGCGTCGCTTTTCGGCAGATACCCTCAAGTGGGCATACGACTATTGTGTGGACGCGGAATTTCGCATAAAAAGCGGACAAATTTCTGAAGAGGGTTCACTGGAGCAGGTGGTCTTTGCGCTGCTGGCCGCCGGAAAGCAGGCGGATGTATGATAGAGCAACTGAAAGCTACTCTGGAAACACTGGGAATGGCACTGTCAGATGCCGCATGGCGCAAATTGGACGAGTATCACGCCTTACTGATGGAACACAACAAAGTGATGGACTTGACCAACGTGCCGGAAGAGGATATGCCGCTGCTCCATTACGCGGATTCTATTTTGCCGCTCGTTCGCACGCATGCGTTTTTCTTTGGCGCAACCCTGATCGATGTCGGCAGCGGCGCAGGCTTCCCCGGAATGGTTATCGCCATCGCGCGGCCGGATATGAAGGTGACGCTGATGGATTCCCTTCAGAAGCGATGTCATTTTCTGACAACTGTCAAGGAAAGCCTTATACTTTCCAATGTGAATGTTGTGCATGCCCGCGCCGAGGAAGCTGCCCGCGCTGAACACCGCGAAAGGTATGACATAGCGGCGGCACGCGCGGTCGCACCGATGAATGTATTATGCGAATACCTCTTGCCTTTTGTGAAACTGGGCGGCAGCGCCATGTGTTGGAAAGGTCCCGCCATCTTGAAAGAGCTGGCAGACGCTGAGCAAGCGGTTCAGCTGCTTGGCGGGGAGATGGGTGAACTTGTGAATCTCAACCTACCCGGAAGGGAACACTATGTTCAATTACTGCACAAAAAAACCCATACGCCGGGCGCCTATCCGCGCAAGGCGGGTACGCCGAGCAAGAAGCCGCTTGGTCAGAAGACTATTCGTTCTGTTTAAACGCGTACATGCCGATGGACGCGGCAACTGACAGATTGAGTGAATCGATGGCTTCGCTGTGCGGAATCCGCACGGGGAGGCCTTCTTTCTGGAATGACGCGGGCAGGCCGCTGCCTTCGTTTCCCACAATGAGGGTGTACGGTGTCACGATTCTTTTAACGGCAGTGTCCAGTTCCCGCGCACCGTCGAGCATGAAAGGGTACAGCGTGCGCAACGGGAATGCGGCACGGTATTCTAGAAAGTCATCGTATTCCCAAATACGCAGCGAAAACGCGGCGCCCATGCTGGCTCGGATAACATGGGGGTCATTTGTATCCGCCGCGGGGGTGACAATGGCAATGTCCATGAAGGAAAAACCCAGGGCCGAACGAAGGACGGTTCCCAGATTGCCCTTGTCCATGGGCTGGTGCAGTACAAGGTGCCGCGCATCGTCCCTAAGCGGCGGCGATCCCTTGGACACGACTGCCGCCGCAAAACAATTGTCTTTCCCCGCGATGCGTGCAAGCGCTCTGTCTGCGTTTTCCACACGGACGCCATGCTGCTCGCAGAGCATTTTGATGCGCGCAAGTCCTTCGCCCGGCGCAATGCCGCTCGAAACCAGCACGCGCCGCACCTGCCGGGGACGTGATTTCAGGGCTTCCAGTGCCGGGAATATACCCAAAGCATAGGTGTAATCCAGCGCGCGGTTGTATCTTTCAAGGCTGGGCATTGTTTCCCTTTCCGATGTCGGCTTCACGTAACAACTTAAGCAATTGGAGCGCCATACTTTTTCCGTCACTTCCGATTTGCGCGGTGGGTCCGACACAGGAGGGGCAGCCCGCTTCACACACGCAAGCGTCGATCAGTATTTCGGCGTGTCCAAGCAGTGCGTCGCGCATGTAGAATGCCTTTTCAGAAAGCCCGACGCCGCCGGGGCAATTGTCATACATAATGAGCGTGGGTTTGTCCGTGAAAGGTGATTTGACCTGATAGGATACCGCGATATCGCGAGGAGAACACATTAGATAAAGCGGTGCGACGATGCGCAGGACATTGCTGATACCCAGCATGCCGTTTTGCAGGCTATCCTTTGGAAACTGCGCCGCAACATTGTTGTCCAGCGTCCACCACATGGCGGTGGTATGCATGTCGGTTTCCGGCAGGCGCACAGGACCGTAGCCCAGACTCTCCCCGGTATCCAGCTTCATCTTTTTGAAGATTTTGACCAGCGCAGTGACTTTCACGTCACCTCGCCCGGCGGCGGCTCCCTCTTCTTCAATGTCCAGCAGGCTCAGGCTGACGTTTAAATCAGCATCGGTGTAGTAGTCTACTTCAACACGTCTGACGAACGCGCGGCAATTGTCAAAATCCAGGCGATCCACCTGATACTGCATCCCCTCGTGCATGTAGATGGCGTTTTCATGCAGCAGCATCGGCACGGTGAAGCGGTCCATTTCGCCCACGACCCGCACATCATGAGGGTATGTAGTATCCATAATAAGGAAATTTTCGGTCATGGCGGTGCGCAGGCTGATCTCACTTGCGGGGAAATCCTCCGCCGACCAATGCCAAGTGTCGCCCACGTGCCGTACAATGTCGGATTCCTCCAAATATGCCAGCAAAGAGTCGGTGCCGGGCGCATTTCCGAAGGTTTCTCCGTCCTTGAAAGGCAACTCATATGCTGAACACTTAAAGTGACTGAGCATAATGTACAGGTTGTTGGGATTGAGCAACGCATTCTCCGGCGACTGGCGGAAGAAGTATTCAGGATGCGTGATGATGTATTGGTCGATGGCGGCACTGCTGGCTACCATGATGGTCAAGCTCGCTTCCTGTCTTCGGCCCGCACGGCCAAATTGCTGCCATGTGCTGGCAATGGTCCCGGGGTAGCCGCATAGGATGCACGCTTCCAGGGAACCAATATCAATGCCCAGTTCCAGCGCGTTGGTGGATACCACTGCATCCACACGCCCCGCGCGCAGATCGCGCTCGATTTCCCGCCGCTCATTGGGAAGATATCCCCCGCGATAGCCGCGTACACGGCCCGCCTGCCCTAAAGCGTCACGGACTTCGTCCTTAAGCGCACGCGTCAGCACCTCCACCTGCACCCGGCTTTTGGCAAAGACAATGGTCTGTATTTTGTTTCTTAGGAACAGCCGGGCTATGCTGCGTACCTCATGGAGGGATGATTTGCGGATGCCCAACTGGCGGTTAACAACCGGTGGATTATAAAAGACGGTATGTTTCTTGCCGGTGGGCGCGCCGTTGTTGTCAATGACCGTCATGGGACGCCCGGTCAGCGTTTGGGCCAATTCTCCGGGGTTTGCGATCGTAGCGCTGCACAAAATGTACTGCGGTTTGGATCCGTAAAATTCGCATAGACGCTCCAATCGCCTCAGAACGTTCGCCAGATTGCTGCCGAAAATTCCCCGATAGGCGTGGATCTCATCAATGATTATAAACTTAAGGTTTTCGAACAGCTTCACCCACTTGGTGTGGTGGGGGAGGATACCGCTGTGAAGCATATCCGGGTTGGTGACCACTACATGACCCGCTTGACGGATGGCGCGTCTGGCAGAATTGGGCGTATCGCCATCATAGGTGTACGTTTTGATATCTTCGCCCATTAATGTCACCAAATCATACAGCTCCGCGACCTGATCTGCAGACAATGCCTTGGTAGGAAACAAATAAAGCGCACGCGCGTCAGGATTCTTGAGGATCTCACTCAAAACCGGAATATTGTAGCACATGGTTTTGCCGGAAGCCGTCGGCGTTACGACTACGACGTCCCTACTTTCCGCCACGGCAGCAATACAGGAAGCCTGGTGCGT
>LFTR01000133.1:537-11639 GCA_001513425.1 Clostridiales bacterium DTU024 | reverse complement strand
GCGCCAATTGCGCGGGCCGCGCCTCGTCCACATGCCAATTGGTTACCGACGACATGAAGGTTGTGTCCGCGCTTAGCGAATCAATGAGTTGCTCCAAGTTCAATCCTTTGCCCTCCCTGTTTGCCTGCGCCAAGTATAGCAAAACGCAAAAGCGGTTACAAGCATGCCCGCTTTTGTGCAAATTTCGTTTGACAAGTCATCATTTGTTTGCTATCGTGAGATTGTATTTCCAAGTTGAGGGAGTAGTTCGCGCGAAAGCGTTGGAATGTCAACAGACCGGGTGAAAGCCCTGGCATTTCAGAAAGAGCGAGACTCATGTGTTCCAAACATGAGGCTCGCTTTTGTTAATAAGGAGAGGCATTTATGCAAGAATATCTGCGTTCAGTCGACAAGGTGCTTGATGAGATCGGGGTGTCGGCTGCGGGACTCAAATCCGGTGAAGCAGCTTCCAGACTTGAAAAAAACGGCAAGAACAAGCTGACAGAGGCGGTAAAAGTCAGCCTTATTTCACGATTCCTGAAGGAATTGGCGCAGCCTATGCTTCTCATCCTGATGGGCGCGGCAGTCATCTCGTTTATTACCGGCATACTGGAGGGGGAAGTGTCCACCGATGCCGTAATCATTCTCGCGGTGGTGCTGCTCAATGCTGTGCTGGGCGTCTATCAAGAGAACAAAGCGGAAAAAGCAATCGAAGCTTTGCAGGAAATGGCTGCCGCCACGTCCGCCGTGCTGCGCGATGGCCGCGTTGTGCAGGTGAAGACCGAAGATCTCGTTGTAGGGGACGTCGTGCTGCTGGAGGCTGGCGCCGCTGTGCCGGCGGACTGCCGCGTTATAGAAAGTGCCTCTTTGCAGAGCGAAGAAGCGGCCCTCACGGGAGAATCGCTGCCTGTTCATAAGGCAACCGATGCACTGTCCTTGGAAAAGGGTGCTAAAGATATCCCCCTGGGTGACAGAAAAAATATGGTCTATATGGGCAGCACCATTGTCTACGGGCGCGGCAAGGCGCTTGTCGTGGCAACCGGTATGGATACCCAAATGGGTATGATCGCCGATGCTATCACCAAGACTGTGGAACAGGAAACACCGCTGCAGCTGAAACTCAATCAGCTCAGCCGGGTGCTGACCTACATGGTGCTTGCTATCAGCGTGTTTATATTTGTGTTCAGCCTGCTGCGCGCGGACACGTTGAACAGCGATGTTGTGCTGAGCACTTTCATGGTGGCGGTCTCTCTGGCGGTAGCTGCCATCCCCGAAGGCCTCGCGACCGTCGTGACCATAGTGCTTTCCATTGGTGTCACCAACATGTCCAAGCGCAATGCGGTCATCCGCCGCTTGACCGCGGTGGAAACACTGGGTTCCACGCAAATCATCTGTTCAGACAAAACCGGCACCTTGACGCAGAATAAGATGACCGTGGTAGATTATGCGGGAGCCGATGAAAACTTCTTGGCCAAAGCGCTGGCGTTGTGTTCTGATTCTGAGTGGGAAGACGGCCAGGCGGTCGGCGAACCCACGGAGAATGCGCTGGTTGCCTACGCGGCCAATCTCAATATGCCAAAATCGGAATTGAAACAGCAGTTTCCGCGCGTGGCGGAAGCGCCGTTTGATTCTGTTCGCAAGATGATGTCCACTCTGTGCAGGGAAGAAGATAAAATCTACCAGTACACTAAGGGCGCGCCCGATGTGATGCTGGAAAAGTGCACGCATTGGTGGGATGGACATAGTATTCGAATGTTGACCGATGACATGCGTAAGGAGATATCCTCCGCTAACGGCACCATGGCGAAAAAAGCGCTGCGCGTCCTGTGCGGGGCGTTCCGCGTATGGGATAACGTGCCCGAAGACATTTCGCCCCCTGCTCTTGAAAAGGAGCTCATTTATATCGGACTGGCCGGGATGCAGGATCCGGTGCGGCCCGAGGTCATCCCCGCGATGAAGGAATGCCGCACCGCAGGCATACGGCCCATCATGATAACCGGCGACCACAAGGAGACTGCTGCGGCTATCGCCGAATCTCTGGGTATGATGGATGGTGAATTTAAGGCCATCACCGGTGCGCAGCTGGACGAGATCAGTGATGAGGAACTCGCCGGAACGATTGGCGAATACTCAGTATATGCCCGCGTGCAGCCCGAACACAAGGTGCGCATTGTTAGCGCGTGGCAGGAAAACGGCATGGTGACGGCAATGACGGGGGACGGTGTCAACGACGCGCCTTCAATAAAACGTGCCGATATTGGCGTGGGCATGGGCATTACCGGCACGGATGTTACCAAAAACGTGGCGGATATGGTGCTGGCAGATGACAACTTCGCGACAATCGTCTCCGCCGTGGAAGAGGGCCGCCGCATTTATGACAATATCCGCAAAGCCATTCAGTTCCTCCTGTCGTCCAATTTGTCAGAAGTTGTGTCCATTTTCGTAGCGACGATGGTGGGCTTCATCATTCTGAAGCCCGCGCACCTATTGTGGATCAACCTGATCACGGATACGTTCCCCGCGTTGGCGTTGGGTATGGAAGAACCGGAACACGACGTTATGAACAGGCCGCCGCGTCCCAAGGATGAAGGCATCTTTGCAGGCGGGTTAGGTGTTGATGCCGTCTATCAGGGCATAATGGTGGCCATACTGACGTTGGCGGCGTTTCTTATAGGCCACTTCGTGGAGTCCGGCAGGTGGGAGTTTGTCAATTCGGCAGATGGCATGACGATGGCGTTCCTTACCATGAGCATGGCTGAAGTATTCCATTCGTTTAACATGCGTTCCCAGCGCGGGTCCATTTTTTCCCATAAGACACATAATAAGTATCTGACGGGGGCTATGGCTTTATCGCTGCTGCTGACTACAGCCGTCATCTACATCCCGTTCCTCAGCAATGCATTTGGCTTTGAAGCCATTTCTCTTCAGGAATATTTCATCGCGATGGCGCTGGCCGTTTCGGTGATCCCCATTGTTGAAATCGTCAAGCTTTTCCAAAGGAAATTTGGAAAACACAGGTGAACCCAAGATCCGCTTATCAGGCATCTTACACATCACCTAATCCACTAAACGAAAGGAATCAGACAAAATGGAACGCAAAGATAGAGTAAAACACTACATCAAATTGGTGAGTGACGGGCGCCCGATGGAAGAGGTGCGCGCGCAGTTCAGAAGTGAGTTTAGAGACGTACCTGCTGAAGAAATCGCCGCTGCGGAAGGTCAGTTGATGGAGGAAGGCATGAAGCTGCAGGAAGTGCAGCAGCTGTGCGATGTGCATGCCGCCATCTTTGAGGGCGCCGTGCAGCAGCAAGACTGCGGCGAGTCGGCAGGCCACCCGCTTTTTGTCTTCAGCAAGGAAAATGAGGGACTTCGCGCCTTTATTGACAAGGAACTGGCGCCCGCGTGGGAATACTACACGGCAAGCCCCGAAAAGGGGCAAGATGCGCTGAAAGCCGCTCTGGAGGCGCTTTACAAAGTAGACCGACACTATGCCCGTAAAGAGAACCTCTTTTTCCCGTATTTGGAAAAGGCGGGCGTCACGGGTCCGCCAAAGGTCATGTGGGGCGTTGATGATGAGATCCGCGAGCTCATCAAGCGCGTAACCATGGCAGTCAGCCAGAAGGATGCTGCAGATGCAAAGGCCAATTATCCCATCATGATGGATAAACTGACCGGCATGATAACCAAAGAAGAAGAGATATTGAGGCCCCTGCTAAGACAGCACGTAAGCGACGACAACTGGAAGGTGATTGCTGCGGAAAGCGCGCAGATAGGATTTGCTTTTGCGCAAGATGTGGAGGGGGCCAGCCCGTCAGACGCAAAAAGGTGGGCGCAAAAAGAATCCGCGGCGCCGGAAAAGCGCAACGAAGCCCCCATCCAGCTTCCCAGCGGCTTTTTCGAAAAAGAGGAACTGCGGCAGGTGCTGAACACCCTTCCAAGTGACATTACATTTGTGGGCGCGGACGACACCGTTCATTTCTTTTCGGAACAAAAAAACCGCGTGTTTCCCCGTACGCGCACCATTGTTGGGCGCCGGGTGGAAGACTGTCACCCGCCCAAGAGCCTTAAACGTGTGGAAGCGCTGGTACAGGCATTCAAGGACGGCACAAAGGACGCTGAGAATTTTTGGATCCAGCGGGGCGGCAAGTTTATCCTTATCCGCTATTTCGCCGTGCGTGACGATGAAGGTACTTATCTTGGGGTGCTGGAATGCACCGAAGAAATTTCGGAGCTCAGGTCCCTTGAGGGTGAAAAGACCCTGATGAGTGACTGAGTGATCCAGTCAAAAAGGAGCATCCGCGGTGGGACGCTCCTTTTTTGTTTGGCAAAATCACTCAAACAGCAACAGATATTCCTCCAAAGCCAGTCCCGTTTGCTCCATGTAAAGAGAGTGTTGCTTTCCCACATAACGGATATGCCACGGCTCCGGCGAAAAGCCGGTCACGCCTTCTTTGCCGTTTTGATAGCGGATGATGAAACCGTATTCCCAGCAATTTTCAGCCAGCCATTTTGACTGTTCGGTATCGGCAAAACTGCGGCCGGGAACAGTGATATCAAATGCCAGACCCGTATGGTGTTCGCTGGTGCCGGGCCTAGCGACCTGGCGTTCCGTTTCCTTTTCGGCTGCCACAGGGGATAGGGCGGAGCCCGTTTCTTCGCCGTTTAGGTACTTTTGTTTTTGCGCTTCAAAGAGCGCCAGTTGTTCCTCCAGTGTGCGGTATCCTTCGCTTACCTGCCAAACCGTCAGCCCGTCTGCATGTGCGGCCTCCAGCATGGCAGCCAATGCCTCTACAGCTTCTTTCTCGGCCCTCTCGCCCGCTTCCTTTATGACGGCAAGGTTGTCAGGGAGCGCGTCCTCAATAACAACAAGCTTTTTTGCGGCGTATGCATCCGGCAGGAAATGTGTACGGTTGACCAGAAGCGGCAAGTCGTCTTGGTCTGCCTGCGGCAAAACGGGTTCCGGTGTCACTACCACCGCATGCGCCAAGGGACCGTAGAGCACATCAAGCGTGGTCTCACCCACCAACCCATCGGCATCCAAATCGTGCTGTTGCTGAAAAAGTACGACGGCTTCACGCGTGCCGTTGCCGTATTGCCCGTCTACATCACCGGCGTAATAGCCAAGCTCTTTGAGTTTTGTTTGCAGCGACTTGACTTCAGGGCTGACAGAACCCAGCCTCAGCAGCACTTCCGTGGGGCGGGCAAACAGAGTGGGCGGCGCCAGTGTGGGCGCCGGCGTGATTTGCGCTTCCCCCTGATAGGTTCGGCGGATACTTCGTGTTTGCAAAGCGACAATGAGGATGGCGACGAGCAAGGCGCACGTTACGATAATTCCAACAATGGTATAGGGGAAGCCCCGCTTTTTCATCTTTGATCCTCCTTAAGATTTCGGTTCTCAGTATAATTGGCATGCCATCGCAAGTCAACATTGCCCGCACCGGCCGGATGTGGTAGAATTCCCCGCGACAGGAGGCATGCACTTTCATGAAAAAGGCAATCATGTTTGATTTGGATGGCACGCTGATCAACACCCTGCCGGACATTGCGGGCAGCATGAATCGGGTGCTTGAGCGCTGCGGTGTCGCTCCGCATCCGGAGGAAGAGTACAAGATGTTTACAGGGGACGGAGCTCTCAACTTGACCAAGCGCGCGCTGGGCAAGCGCAGTGATCTCATCGATACCGTTTACCGGCAGTATCGGGAAGAATATGCACGCCATTGGCGTGACAGGAGCGCGCCTTATGACGGCATCAGGGAAGCCTTTGTTCGTTTGACAGGCGCCGGATTTTTGCTGATGGTGCTGAGCAACAAGGATGATGCTGACGCGAAAAATGTTGTGGCACATTATTTTCCCAACGTATCTTTTGCCGCGGTGCAGGGACGTACGGAAGGCTATAACGTCAAGCCGGATCCCGCGCTGGCTGATTTGATGCTGCAAGAACAGGGCGTTAATGCCAAGGATCTATGGTACGTTGGAGACACCGTGACGGACATAAGCTGCGCCAAAAATATTGGCGCCGATTGCATCGCTGTCACATGGGGATTCCAGCCCCGTGAGCATCTGAAAGGAGCGCAGCCGGACTATTTGGCGGATGCACCTAAAGATATGGTGGACATCATTTTGGGAAAAGCATAAGTCAATTGCTTGTCATTTTTTGGAAGCTCGTGTATAATTAAGATTACGTGCCGACGGCGCGAAAATGAGGAGGTACTATATTAATGGCCTATGCAATTAGTGACGCCTGCATCAGCTGCGGCGCATGCGAGCCCGAGTGCGCTTCGGAAGCGATCCATGAGGGCGACAATCAGTACGAAATTGACGCCGAAAAGTGTGTGGATTGCGGCGTTTGTGCCGATGTATGCCCCACCGGTGCAATTTCACAGGGGTGAAACCCCCACTTTGATTACGCCGTGATTTCACGGCGTTTTTTTGTGCCGTTCAGCGCGTGGACATGGGTAAAATCCCATGATATAATGCGGATAATGTTGTATAGCGACGTGATAGGGAATAACAGGGGAGGCGTAAGGATGCGGGGCAAATATGCAGTGGCAAAAAAGCGGATAACGGCTTTTTTTGTTTGTGTCATGCTATTTCTTGTCGCTGTTCCGGCCTTGTCACTGCAAATAATGAGCGCGCCCTTGTCTGTCGCCGCGGCTTCGCAAAATGGCATGGTGCGGGTAAAGCTGTCGTCCCTGGGACAGCCTGCCCGGCTAAACGTGACTATCAAAGGGAATTATTCCGTTTCCGGAGCACAGTCTTTTTCGGTCAGCCAAGGCGCTTTGGTAAGCGTAGCTTTTTCGGCCCCGAACGGTCAATTGAGCATTACAGTGGCGGGACAGACATATCCCATGGGTGGTGGCTTCAGGCTGCGGCGGCATACCGCCGAAGGCACAAACGGTGTGACGATCGCGGAGGCGAACGTATCAAGCAATACCTATCCGGGCGATTTATCTTTCTCTGTATCAGGGTTGCCCGGCGCATACGCGCTCAACGTTATCGCGTACGTTTTTATCGAAGAGTATTTGTACGGCGTGCTGCCATATGAAATGGGGGACGGCTCTCCCCGCGAAGCACTTAAGGCACAGGCAGTGGCGGCAAGAACCTACACGCTTCGTGCGATGAGTTCCTCTGCCGGCCGCTCGTACGATGTGGTGGATACTACCAGCGACCAAGTCTACAACGGAACGCCTTCAGGCTTTTCCAACTGCAAAGATGCGGTGAACGCGACGCGCGGTATTGTGATGAAGAACGGAGCACAGTTCTCCGCCACTTTCTATACCGCTTCAAACGGCGGACAAACTGAGTCCCCGCTGAACGCCTGGGGTTCATCCTCCTATTCCTACTTGACGGTGCGTGACGACCCATATGATTTTGCAAGCACCGCCGCCAGCAAGAAGACGTGCGATGTTCCATCGGACGCAGCTAAGCTGCCGCAGGCTCTCAAGACGCTGTTGATCAACAAAGCGAAAACCCTGTTTCCCACCACTGCCGTCGTCGTGCTTAACAGGATCACATCGGTCGTTCCGCATACACCGCTGCACCAGTTGCCCAGCCGACTATATACGCGGATGGATTTCTATGTGGAATTAACAGTCAACGGCGCAAAAAACAGCAGCATCCTCAGCTTTTCCATCTTTGGCGAGCTCGAGGATGCCCTTGAAATGAGCATCAACAAACTGGATAACGAATTGTGGTCTGTCAGCAAGACGCCCACAGGCTTCCTCATGGCGTCCCGACGCTACGGGCACGGTATCGGCATGAGCCAGCGAGGCGCCATGCGCATGGCGCAACTGGGACACACCTATGATCAGATCATCGCTTTCTATTTTCCGGGATGCCGAAGAATCCAGTACATACTAACTAAATCGGTGCTGAGCGCATACGTTTTCGGCAGTGACAGCGCTGTCATCGTGGACCAAGTTGATCCGGCGCAGATGGAGGGCGGAGGCGGCGTAGGCATAGTATCGCTGCGCGACACACGGGGCAGCCTTCCGGTCCATAAATCGGCGGATACCGGGAGTGACGTGGTGTGGGCATTGCCGCACGGCGCCACGGTTACGCTGCTGAGCGTTCAAGAAGAATGGTGCAGCGTGGGGTTTGGCGGCATATCCGGCTATGTGCAGGGAGCTTTCCTAACCAAACAAGGAGAGCCGTCAGGCGCCGTGCCAGTTTCCGGCATTTTAGGCTACGGAACTGTGAAGGGGACTGATTTTCTCAATTTGCGCGCCGCTGCGTCGGATACGGCCCAGATACTGGCGCAAATAGATGCCGGTGAAGTCGTGCCCATCTTTGAATCGCTGGGTTCGTGGGTCAGGACGCAAGCGGGTCTGCAGTCAGGCTATGTTGTGGCAAGCTTCTTGAGCGTGAGCGAAAAATACCCAATGGAAGTAGCAGACCCGAGCCTCCTGCAGGCAGTTGTTGACGCGCCACTGGGTTTTGCCTGGCTGCGTGAATCGCCCGGACTGACCGCGCGGGCGCTGTTGTCCCTCCAAAACGGAGCTTTCGTGACCATTGTCTATGGGGACAGCATCTGGTCGCGCGTCGGGTATGGGGATGAAATTGGATATGTATTGACCAGTGAAATCAAATTGACCGGCAGCGAGGGCGAGGAACCCATATATACCCCGGAGCCTACGTTGCCTTCGGCACAAGTGAGAACGGTGTCGGGCAGTCTCAATTTGCGGGTTTCGCCGTGGCTGGGGGCGCAAGTGCTTACGACCATTCCCAACCATACGACCATTTCGGTACTTGTTAGGGGCGATGAATGGACGCAAACGCAATATGCGGGCAAAGTGGGATACGTGATGAGTTCTTTCCTGCAATTTTCAAGCAGCGCAAGCCCTGCGCCTTCCGCCTCGCCCTGCGTCCTCCCGACTGCACCACCAACTCCCGCGCCTACTTCAGGCACAGGCGAGCAAGACCCCAACGCGATGCGTGACCCGACGCTGACACAGTTGGATGAGCCCATCAAACTGACTTTGGCAGCGGGGTATGACAGCCTTAATCTGCGCATGGGCTGCAGCACCAAAAGCACGCTGCTGGCCGAAATCAGCCGCCATAATATCCTCATGATGACCATGTATGGCAAGGAATGGTGTGCCGTCATTTACGAGGGACAAGCGGGCTACTGCAAGACAGAGTATCTGGATATCGATGTCTATCGCTGATTTGCTGCCCGGCGAAAGCATTGAAGACCTTCAATACAAGGGCCTCAGGATCATCAGCCGCGCCGGGGTTTTCACTTATGGCACCGATGCAGTGCTGCTGGCGGACTTTGCCAATATAAAGAAGAGCGGCCGCGTTTTTGACCTTGGCGCAGGCGGTGGCATTCTCAGCCTCCTGATCTCAAAACGAAGTGACGCTATTTGTGTTGATGCCATTGAGATCGATGCCGAACAGGTAGACAGAATGCAGCGCAGCATTCGCCTTAACGGCCTGGAAAAGCGAATACGGGTATCACAAGGGGATCTGCGTGAAATCGCGCGCCACGCCGCGGCGGCTGCCTACGATGTCGTTATATGCAATCCTCCCTATCATGAGAAGTGCGCGGATAACCAAAGGGACGCCGCGGCAAGGACAGAAAGTGGGTGCACCTATCAGGATGTGGCACGTGCGGCAGCCTATTTACTGCGTTATCGCGCGAAATTCATCAGTATGTGCCCGGTCAAACGCGTTTTTTCAATGTCTTTTGCCATGCAATCGGTGGGGATCGAAGTGAAACGGGTGCGCTGCGTGCGCTCGTACGAAAGCAAACGGCCCTATCTGTGCATGTTGGAGGGGCGCCTTAAGGCCGCGCCCGGCGCTGTAATGGAAGAACCACTCACGATTTATGCGCGACACGGCGTCTTTACCGCAGCAGCGCGGGCTGCCTATCATACAGACACATCGGAGGAAACATGATCGTAGTCGTTGCGGAGAAACCAAGCGTAGGACGTGATATCGCCCGTGTACTGGGCTGCAGAACAAAAGGGGAAGGGTTCCTGCAAGGCGAGAAATATTGTGTCACATGGGCAGTGGGCCATTTGATCACACTCAACGATCCGCATGAAGTGGATCCGAAATACAAGAAGTGGCGGGCGGTGGACCTGCCGATGCTTCCTGATGACATTGGCACCAAAGTCATCCCCAAAACGCGCGCACAGTTTTCGGTCATCAAAAAGCTGATTTGCGACAAACAGACCGAGCGCGTCATATGCGCGACCGACGCGGGACGGGAAGGCGAACTCATTTTTCGACTCATCTATGAAAAGAGCGGCTGCAACAAGCCTGTGGATCGCTTGTGGATCAGCTCCATGACAGATGCAGCTATTTTAGAAGGGTTTGACACACTCAAACCCGCCAGCGCATACGATGGCCTCTATTACAGCGCCGCGTGCCGCTCCCAGGCGGATTGGCTGGTAGGCATGAACGCCAGCCGTGCTTTTACGCTCAGGTACAATGCACTTCTGTCCGTGGGGCGCGTGCAAACGCCCACGCTCGCCATCCTTGTCAGCCGGGCGAAAGAGATCCGCGAGTTTGTTCCCGAGGGATATTTCACCGTAACGGCGGACTTTGGCGATTATTCCGGACAGTGGTTCGACTTGAACATCACAGAGGATAAATTCGCATCGCGCATCAAGAGTAAGGAAACGGCGGACAGCATTGCCGCGAAAGTCAAGAACAAGCCCGCCACCGTGGCCAGCGTTACTTCTGAACACAAGCGCGAATTGCCGCCGCCACTGTATGATTTGACTTCACTTCAAAGGGAAGCCAACAAGGCGCTGGGGTTCACGGCTTCCAAAACGCTCAAAGTGGCTCAATCACTGTATGAAACACGTAAATGCATCACTTACCCAAGGACTGATTCGCGGTATTTGCCCGATGATATGGCACCCCGCGTGCAAAAGACGGTAGATAATCTGCCCGCGCAATACAGCGCGTTGACGACCGGCATCCCGCGGGTGGACGGCGCTTTGCCGCATTCCAAGCGCGTGTACGATGACAGCAAGGTGTCCGATCATCATGCCATCATCCCTACACCGCAAAGAATTGATCCGGGCAAGTTGGAGAAGGATGAACAGGCACTCTTTGACATGGTGGCCAAGCGGTTTATCGCGGTGTTCTATCCCGCGTATGAATATGAC
>LFTR01000133.1:0-470 GCA_001513425.1 Clostridiales bacterium DTU024 | reverse complement strand
CCGCACAGTGCACAGTGCGAAAGCGAAACGTGAGTCAACAAAGCCACCCGTTCCCCATACAGACGCTTCCTTGCTGTTTTCTATGGAGCACGCCGGCAAGACCATTGAGGATGAGGAACTCAGGGAGCAAATGAAGGGGTCAGGATTGGGCACCCCGGCTACGCGGGCCGCCATCATAGAGCGCATCATCCAAGTAGGATACGTTGCGCGAAAAGGCAAGGCGCTGTTGCCTACTCAAAAGGGTGAACAGCTTATTTCCGTGGTGCCGCCTGAAATTGCCTCTCCCGAAATGACCGGCCAATGGGAGAAAGCGCTGACGCAGATCGCGCAAAACAAGCGCGATAAGAAGCGCTTTATGGACGGCATACAGCGCCTGACGCGCTTTTTGGTGGATTTTGCGCGCGGCAAGGCACCCGATGTGTTTTTTGAGCGGGAGGCCGGCAAAGGCGGGCAACGCAAAACAGCTGTAC
>LFTR01000247.1 GCA_001513425.1 Clostridiales bacterium DTU024 | reverse complement strand
CGGTGAAAAGCCAGACATCATGCTGGAGGTCAAGGACAAGAATGTCTCCGCCCGCAAATGCTTGCTTTGTGTTGAGCAGTTCGATACATTAAGCGAATTGGAAAAGGAGTGGGGCCGGTACAAGTATCTTGTTCTGGAGCATTCCCAGTCCCATTATCAGCAGATCCGCGAGCTGCTCAAGGATAAGTCAGCCTTCCCCGCGCTCGCCTTTTTCCGCCTGGCGCAAAGCGCGCTGGACCTGCCCCTCGACAGGGGCAGCGCCATCAATGCCGCCAGCCATGTCTGGGGATACTTCAAGGATCTGGCCGATCCCGCGCAAAAGCGCCGGTACATGAAAGCCCTTGACGCGTACGCTGCGGGCAAGGGCGGCCTGGCCGCCGTGAAGCGCGGGCTCTATTCCCTGGCAGAGCAGCATGGGCAGGACTACCTGCTCTCATCCTACTATTTTTTAGATCCGCGCGCGGCGCGGACAGATGAGGCCTGAGGGCCGCATGACCATAACGATGCAATCAAAGCATAACTGAGGAGGACTGAATGACTGACAAACGAAAACAGCAGCTGGACGCTTTCATCGCCCTGCTGGAGGGGAACGACCGCGAAGGCGCGGTCGCTTTCGCGCTGGGGCTTCTGGAGCGGGGGGAGGCGACGCTTCCCGAGCTCTATGAAGAGATCCTGGCCCCTGCCCTCAACCGGATCGAAGTACCCCGGAGCACGGAAGACGATCTCATCTGGCGCGAGCATCTGCAATCCGCCATCGTGCAGGCCGTGATGGGCGCCTGCTGGCCTTTTGTGCT
>LFTR01000005.1:368-762 GCA_001513425.1 Clostridiales bacterium DTU024 | reverse complement strand
TCGATAAAACCGGTACACTCACCATCGGCAATCCGCAGGTGGCGGAAACCAGGCTGTATACCCCGAGCCCCGAAAAGGTGCGCGGCTACCTCTCCAGCATCGAGCGCCAGTCTGACCATCCCCTCGCCAGAGCCATCGTTGAGCATCTGGGGGATGTGCCCCTTTATCCCGTGGATCATACCGATGTGGTCAAGGGCGGCGGCATCGTCGCCATGGTGGACGGCCACAGGGTCGCCGTGGGCAACGCTGCGCTGATGGAAAAGGAACTTGTCCCCTTGGACGATACCGCGCGCGAAGACATCGCCCTGCTCGAAGAAAGCGGCCATTCCCTGGTGCTGACAAGCGTGGACGGCATCCTCATGGCCCTTGTGGGCATCCGCGACCGCGTCCGTCC
>LFTR01000005.1:0-140 GCA_001513425.1 Clostridiales bacterium DTU024 | reverse complement strand
GACGGCGTCAACGACAGCCCCTCCCTGGCGCGTGCCCATATCGGCATCGCTATGGGCAGCGGCACGGACGTGGCCATTGAAACCAGCGACGTGGTCCTGATGAACTCGGATTTCAGCCGCCTGCCCCACGCCCTGGGCCT
>LFTR01000246.1 GCA_001513425.1 Clostridiales bacterium DTU024 | reverse complement strand
ATTTGTTTGTTACAATGTTGAGGTACAATACATAGGTAACAAATAGTGCAACAAAAACAGAGAGACTTTGGTAGAATGAGTTTGTAAGAAAACAAACGACCAAAGGAGGCTCTCTGTATGTCGAAGATATCACAGGATGCGTATGCGCGTCAACGAATGATGCTGTATTGTGAACAGCATGGATCAACCAAGGCAAGCATTCGATATGGGTGCAGCAGAAAGACAGTCTACAAGTGGCGGAGCAGGTGGGACGGGAGCGTCACCAGCCTCGAGGAACGCAGTCGGCGTCCTCTAAGCAGCCCGCGCAAACAGAGCCGGAGCGAAGAAAAGCTGGTGAAGCGATATGCCCGCAAATACCCTAAGGACCATGTCCTGGGCTATCAGAAGGCCAGCGAGTATGGGTACAAGCGAAGTTACGGCTGCTACAAGCGGACTGCCTTGAAAGTGCTTGGCAAGCCAAAGGGGAAGCTTAAGAAGCACAATAAGCCAAAACCCTACCAGCGCGCTGACTACCCCGGGCAGAAGATCCAAATGGATGTGAAGTACGTGCCGAACTATTGCATAAGCAATGGGTTGAAGTACTATCAGTTCACAGCCAAGGACGAATGCAGCCGCTGGACTTTCCGGGAAATGTATGACGAGCACAGCACGTTCAGTGCGAGAGATTTTCTGGTGAAACTCATCATGCGTGCGCCTTTTCCAATTAGGCTGATTCAGACAGACAACGGGACCGAGTTCACCAATACGCTGCTGGTGACGAAATCCAAGCACAAGACGATGTTCGAAGACGCGCTGGAAGCAATGGGAATTCTATATCAACGTATCCGGATTGCTACACCCCGGCACAATGGCAAAGTGGAGAGGCAGCACCGAACAGATGAGATGCGTTTCTACAAGAAGATGCGTATGTACAACCTTGAGGACGGAAGAAGGCAATTGGCGGTCTATCAAAGCAAATCCAACGACTACATCATGACCTGCCTAAAGATGAAATCGCCCAACCAGATTCTTGAAATGTACCGGGGGGTGAGCTGACATTAAGGCTGAATGGCAAGCCATTCAGCAGCATCTCATTTTACTGAAGGAGTCGTTGTCAAGGTCGGGTAGTATTTGCTTCGCAAATCTCCACCCTACCCTTGACAAGAAGTCATTGCCGAAGTCTGCAGATGTGTAACCTATGTTTGACACCCGTACAATTCAAGCAGTTCATGCAAGCAATTTCGCTTGCATTTCATCAGGAGCTATGCTATGATGCTT
>LFTR01000202.1 GCA_001513425.1 Clostridiales bacterium DTU024 | reverse complement strand
ATCTGGAGGTGCAATCATGGGAATACTGACACTGGTCGTGCTGCTCGCACTGGAGACGCTCTTTCTTGTTTGGTCGATCAGAACAAAGGGCAGCAAGAGGGAAGAAAAGGAGATCGTCAGCATTGGCCTGCTGGCGCTGTTCGCACTGCTGCTTGTTACCGGGGTTTATGAATGGAGCTTCCGTTATGCCGCGCTTCTGCTCGTTCTGGTCATCCAGGCACTTGCCGCAGCGGTCGTACTGATCAGAAAAAGAGAGAAGGAATACAGGCTCGGGAAAAGCATCCTTCGTTTCGTAAGGAACAGCTTTATCTTCACTTCTGCGCTGTTTTTGGCCATTCTTTGCCCGCAATATGCCCAGCTGCAGACAACAGGCGATCATGGCATAGCGACGGCAAAATACACCTGGGTCGACAACGGCAGAGTGGATCAGTTTTCGCAATCGGGAGAAAACAGAAAGTTGACGGTGGAATTCTGGTATCCGGAAAACGCGGACGAGACCTATCCTCTTGTCGTTTTTTCCCACGGCGCGTTCGGCTTTAGCGGGGGCAATTATTCAACGTTTGCGGAACTGGCCTCCAACGGATATGTCGTGGCGAGCATCGGTCACACCTACCATGCGTTTTATACGATGGATACAAACGGAAAGCTGACGATTGTCGATACCGATTTCCTGGGTAAAGCGGCTGAGATCAACGGCATTGCAGATACAGCGCATGAAGAAGAGATTTTCAACATCACAAAAGAGTGGATGAAGCTGCGGATGGATGACGAAAATTTCGTTATCGATACGATACTCGCGCAGTGCGGCAGCGATAACAATGATGCGCTCTTTTCCCTGATCGATACCGGAAAAATCGGTCTTATGGGGCACTCCCTGGGCGGTGCGTCGTCCGCGCAGCTTGGCAGGGAGCGCGATGATATCGCCGCCGTGATCGTCCTGGACGGAACGATGTTGGGAGAAGAGACGGCGTTTGAAAACAATGCGGTGGTCCTTAACAGCACGCCCTATCCCATTCCGCTGCTGAACGTCTATGCGCAGGACCACTACACAAACTCGATGGAACTTGTCGGGGAGGCTTACAACAATTTCCATGCGACGAAAAACGCTGTCTGCGCCTATGAAACGGTGTTCAAAAACGCGGGACATCTGAACTTTACCGATCTTCCACTGTTTTCCCCGGCGCTTGCCAAAATGCTTGGAGTAGGTATAATCGATGAGCGGTATGGTATTGAAACCATGAACAAAGTTGTACTGGCGTTCTTTGACAGCTATCTTAAGGACGCGGGAGTGCCAATAATCGAAAAGGAATATTGATGATGAAAGTGCGAATCAAGCAGATCAGCAGCAAAGCCAATGAATGCCTTATTATAGAATGCGTTGAGGTCACGCCCGATATTGAGAGCATACGGTCGTACGCACTCACCAGGGGTATGACACTGACGGGAAGCTTGGACGAACGCATCTATCAATTCAACCTCTCCAATGTTTTCTATTTTGAGGCGGTGGACGAGCGGGTCTTTGCTTATACAAAGGTCAGGTCGTTTGAACTGAAGATACGGCTTTATGAGCTTGAAAACGCCTACGCAGACAAGCATTTCATCCGTTGCTCAAAATCATTCATCATTAACCTTATGAAACTTGAAAGTATCAGCCCGGCACTAAACGGTCGGTTTACGGCGCATATGAAGAACGGTGAGAAGATAATCATTTCAAGGCAATATGTGCCTGAAGTAAAACGCGCCGTGTTGGGAGGAGAGTAATATGGACTTTAAGACTTTCTTTGAAAAAAAGATCATGATGAGTTTCTTCGTATCGGTCACCTGCATTTGCGCGGCAATGGCTTTGGTCGGAATGACATTTGAAACCGATACCCGCTTTGGCTATGAAGCGTTCCTGTCCCCGCTTATCTTTGGTTTGCTGGCTTCGATCCCCACGCTGGTGACATATTCCAAAAAGGAATTGTCCGTCAAACAGACAGCGATACGGAATTTGCTTCACTTCGTATTGCTTGAAACGGTCGTACTTTCGGTCCTCTATTTCGGGGGAATGCTGACAAGCGTCTCTATGGCGATATCGCTTGGCATTTCCATACTGATCATCGATTTGGTCGTTAATCTGGTGCTGTGGATCAATGACAAAAGGATCGCGAAGGAATTCAACAGCGCGTTGAAAAGACTGCAAAGCGAACACGGCGCCGCGGAATAGCTAAAGCGGCCGCTGCAGTAACCATCTCAAAGAGCGATCCGACGGGGTCGTTCTTTTTGTATGCCCGCCTTGAGGAGGGAAGATACAGCCACTGCAGCTGTCCGGGCGGCCGAGGGCGCTTCTTCATTGGGATTGGTTTCTTCTGTGAAATGTGCCGTCTGTGGCCATCCAATTCCATTTTGCGTGTCCCGGTTTGCCGTATTGTTTGACAATGGTTTATGCTTCATTTATGTTATCAAATACAAAAGGCCGGACGCATTTTTTATGAAGGTTGCAGAAACGCCGCTGCCTTCCGTCCTATAGGTGAAAGGAGGTACGACATGCTCTATCCTGCGATCCCAAGTGAAGACAAAGAGAGGCAGCTGGAAGAATGGATATCCCGCTACAGCAGCGCAGTCATGAAGCTGTGTTTCGTATACCTCGCTGACGCTGATCTGGCGAAGGACGCGACGCAGGATACCTTTGTGAAGGTGTGGAGAAAAATGGAGCA
>LFTR01000277.1 GCA_001513425.1 Clostridiales bacterium DTU024 | reverse complement strand
CTTGTGCCGGAGAACCGACTTTACTAACTCACCAACTGGTACAAAGACCGGGGGCAGACCAGTCACGGTGTACCTGATGGAATACTCGGAGGACTGGTCGGTCACACGGTCCTACCTGAGTGAGGAGTCGCTCAAATCACTCGACAACCAGGCAGCTTAACATGGTATACGGAGTCCGAAGTTGCGAACTTGAATTGACAGTACCTCGGATGGGCGAGATTAACAGCGCATGCTTGTGGCTTGACGGCGTATTGGTTGGTGCTGTATCAGGCGTATTCTACTATCCCGATAATTCGCAGGAAGCACAATATCTCCCCCTGCCAAGCGATGAAAAAGCATTACAATCTGCTCATTTGACTGCTATCCTTACGCAGAACATGGATGCGTATGCTTTGTCTTTATCAGCGGGGAAGTTATGGCCACTTGTTTGGGATGGCAAAATACTCAGCCTGGGCATACCCAAGCAATTTGATACCAGCGCTTTTCTTTATCAAAACGAGCAAGGTATTGAATCGATATGGATTCCCGAACAGGTGTTGCTGTCGGGGGAAACGTTATGCATTCTATCCCGCTATATGCGTTCTCTGGATGGAACGCGATTGATGCTGATTGATCTGCCCACCGGTGAAGTGCAGGAGTTTCCACGACAAGCAGGACAACATATTCGATATTTGTCTTTGTATGATTCGGTGCAGTTGCTTGCTTTAGTTCAACAATCAGGTTCCATACGTATACAGCAGTTTGATCTTAAAAACGGAACTCAAAAGCCATATGCGAAGCTGGAGCAAGGCAACAGCCCAGTTGGAACCGCCATACTTTACCATGAGAATGAGGATGCGCTGTATATCTTGGAAGGGACAACGTTGTTTCGAAGAGATGCCTCAGGAAAAGTGGAAGAAATCGCCTATATGAACGTAGGAACAAGCCAGTTTATACGCTTTGGGAGATTGTCTTGGTATAATGAAACCAGTATTGTCTCAGTTTTTCCTGAAGGCTTGAACGTTCGGCCAATCGTCGATATCAAGCGTGTTAATCCTTTGGTGGTACTGGGTGTGGACGAACGAGACCCTGCTCATATACGCGCTATACAGCGTCTTGGCAACACTCCTGTCAGAGTACGTCATCTGGATTGGAGCGATGGGCCTGAAAAGCTTGCAGAAATATTTATCGGTAGGCTCTCTGAGCCTGATGTTTTGTTTATCGAATCAGATTTTATCGATCTCCGAGGAACACTGGGGACGGATACCTGTGTTTTCTGCCCATTAGTCAATGTGCGTTGTTCTTCAAGATTATTCCGTTTTGCGGTTACTTTTTCGATTGCTTTGGCATTACCGCTGCTTTGCTTTAGGTAGACTCGGGCGCTTTCTGACAACGCCTTGGCAAAGAAGCGCCAGACTGCCGTTTGGCATTCCGCTTTGGCAGTTTTGATATCGGCAACGCGATTGTTGTTTTCTGCTATCTCATTGTTCAGTATTTCCAACAAATCGTTGATGTGTGTTACCAAGTCCGCGCAGGCAGTCAGTTCCACCGAAACAGAAGGAGTCTCTGCTTTTTTTCCCAGAAGCCCCAAATTCTTTTCCACGCGCGCCTTGTATAGTTCCGCTTTGGCGGCAATTTCGTCATATTGAAAATTGGCATAGGGATTTGCTAAAATGGTGTCGAGTCGATTTATTGTGGACTGGCTAATTCGCGCATAGGAGTCAATGTATGTGCGCAACTCGCCCAATTCATTTTTGTACGTGTCATCAAAATAGGCTTCAATGTCTTTTCTGATGTTCACGGGCAGGATCCGTGCGCAATACGGACATTTGCCCTCACTTCTTTTCGATAGCTCTTCGCCATGTTTTGCCCAATCACTGGAACCCAAATAATCGATGAATCTTCCAATATCACTATCTGCCTTTCCCGTTATTGGCTTGGACAGTATATCAAGGGTATCCACTTGCGTCGCTTCTACCGCATCCAGCAACGGGTACTCGTCCAAAGTAACTGCATCCTCTGCAAATACTCTATCATACAAGATTTTCAACTCATCCTGAGAATGAACGTGACTTCCGTTGGACGTATCGTCTTTGGAATGAAGTTCATTGTATGCATCCAAACACTTGTCACGAAATGCATCCTTAGCAGCACGGGTACCTATCATCGCTTTTGGAAACATCTTTCCATACTCGACTTGTGTTTGCCAACAAACATCAGTGAACGCCGCTTGCGATTTCTCTTTTTCTTGCAAAAAGTTTTTGATCGTTCCTTCTTTTGCTTTTATCTCGTCAGAAAAAGCAACGCATTTCTCTTCCATTAGTCTGACATATTCCTGCGCCTCGCCCGCTTCAAGTCCAAGTGTGAATATCCCTGGTATCTCCTTGTTCTCCTGAAAGGTAGCATCTACGAAAGTCTTGTTGTACACTAAAGTAGTCTCAGTAGCGGGATCAAGGCCTTCCACAGTGCTGAAGGCATTCCCAATCTCGCCCGAAATCAATTTTGAGATGGTCGTTTTCCCGGTTCCATTACCCCCATACATGAAGTTGATATCTTTAGGGCAAATGTCAACTGGTTGGGTGAATGTCGCTAGATCCTGAATCCGAATACGATTAATCATTACTGGACCTCCTACTATGCAACTCAACTATATCTTTGCTGGTACCGCTCCTGCTTGGCACGATATGCTAATCGCTTTTGGCGGGCTTACCATCGTATTTCGCCGTAATCCACACGAATGTAGATAATGCACGCTCAGCTTCGCGAAGCGTGATTGCTGCGAAAATTCGCGCGCAACTTTCGCACAATGCGCAGGCAAAGGCTGAGACCTTGCGTGGTTCTCATAATATCGTGCCATCAGCGCACGTCACTCCCTTTCAAGCCCCAGGACTTGGTTTGTCGGTACGGCATATACGGCAGCATTTTCCTAACTGTTCGATAATATCATAATTATGCAAAAGAGTCCAACGGTATATTGCCAAATTCCACACACACCATAAGCAACCGCCATGAAAGTGCCGCATCGCACCGGCGCTTCAGCGCACAAAAAAGGGGCACAGCCGCTTATACCGGCTATGCCCCGTATTCCGGGCGCTTTGATCTGTTATGCAACGGTAAGGATAACGCCGCTGCGCGTCCTTCTGTCAATGTGGCCCGGCTTGCCGCGCGGGGCATCCATTTCGGGACGGCTCCTTTCAATCGAAAGACGCGTCTTTTGATCGCGGGACGGAAAACGCAACGTCGTTCCTCGGCCTTTATGCCATACGGCAAAAAGCCTGCTTTTTGACGTAAAGGAGGAATCCTGCAGCGGAGGCCTCCGTCGCGCTTGCGCGGCGGAAACAAAGCGGAAGGCATTCCGACGCGGCCCGGCCCAAACCCGCCAAAGGGGATGATCCCCTTTGGGATCCGCGAAAGTGACTGCGTCTGTGGCCTTGCTGTCCTCTAGAACCTCGGCATCTCGATCCCCGCTTCCGCCGCGGCCTCGGTCAGTTTATCCAGGGCTTCCAGGATCTGCGCGTGTTTATGCTCGCTTATCACACAAAACCTAAGGCGCGCTTTGCCGCGCGGCACGGCAGGGAACACCGCCGGGGGCACGAACACGCCCTTCTCGCGCAGCATGTTGGAAAGCAGGAAGGCGTCTTCATCGCTGCCCACCAGGATGGGGATGATGGCCGTTTTGCCAGCCAGGCACGTGTTGAAGCCACGCTTGTGCGCTTCCTCCACAAAAAACCCGATGTTGCTGTGCAGCCTCTCCAGGATGCTCTTATCACTGCGCAGCAGCCGGATCGCCTTGAGCGCGGCTGCGGCAAGCGGCGGGCTGATGCCCACCGAAAACACGAAGCCGGGCAGGTTATAGCGCATGTACTCGATAATGGTCCCGGCGCCCGCCAGATACCCGCCGCACGTGCCCAGACCCTTGGACAAGGTGCCCATCTTGATGTCCACGTCGCCCGGGGCCAGTTTAAAGTATTCGTCCACGCCGCCGCCCGTTTCGCCGATGACGCAGGCGGAGTGCGCCTCGTCCACCATCAGGAAACAGCCGTACTTCTTTTTGATCTCAACAAACGCGGGGACATCGGCGATGTCGCCGTCCATGGAGTACGCGCCCTCAATAACGATGAGCACCTTTTCAAACTTGGAGCGCTGGGTCTTAAGGATGGTCTCCAGCGCCACCAGATCGTTGTGCGGGAAGGGACGGTTTTGCGCCTGGGCCAGCTGGCAGCCCTGCGCCACGCTGTTGTGCGCCAGGGCGTCGTAGACGATCAGGTCATTCTTGCCGCAGAAATTGCCCACAAAAGTAACATTGGTGGAGTGCCCGCCCACCAGCACCAGCGCGCTTTCCGCGTGCTTCCAATCGGCTATCTCCTTCTCCAGTTCCTGATACAGGCTCTTTTCCCCCGCCAGCAGGCGGCTGCCCGAAGCGCTGGTACCATACTTGTCGATAGCGGCCTTGGCGGCGTCCTTGGTCTCCTGTCGACCGGACATGCCCACATAGTTGTATGAGCCAAAGTTGAGCACCACTTTGCCATCCATGAGGCTGGTGTCAAACAGCGCCGATTCGTGCTTGATAAAGTAGGGGTTGCTGCCGCCCGAACCCAGCAGCGCCTGCTCGCGCAGGGCAAACTCCTTAAATTCGTCGGTGTCTTCAAACCGGGTGACGGGCACGACGTCCTTTTGCCCTTCCCGCTGCGCCTGCATCCCGTTGACCTTCTGGTACAAAAGCGTGGTCAAATCGTTGACCGTGGTGCACAGGCCGTACTCCTCCACCGGGATGAGGACGGAGAACAACTCCTCCACTTTGAGCGACAGGCTCATCACCTGCAGGCTGTCGCCGCCAAGATCAGTGATAAAGTGCGCGCTATCGGTCACTTTATCGATGGGCAGATCCAGCGTTTCGGCGTACACGCGGCGCACCTTGGCGCGGATATCTTCCTTGCCCAGGTCTTCGGGCCTGGCTTCCTCATTGACCAGCGGCGCGGTCTCACTCATGGGCGCCAAGCCCGACTGCAGGTCCAGATCGCGATAGGCGATGCGGCGGTTTTCCACCATGGCTTTGAGCGCCAGGCGCTTTACCTTGATGCCGTTGGCGGTCTCAAACTTGTCGGGAGTGGCCAAGACCCGCGTTACTTTCTTGTTAACGGGGAGCTTCGCGTTGATCGTGGACACGCGGCGCATGAGTTCCAAAAGGAACTTATCGTCGCGGTAGCGGTCGCCCACGCTTAAGACCAGCGTAATATCCTCATAATTGGGCGCGTGATGGCGGCGGCGCGCCTTGGAGCTGCCGGCGGCCTTGATGCCCAGCACGCAGAACTGATCGACGTTTTCGATATCGCTGAAAAAGTCTTCCAGCTCGTCCGGGTAGACGTTTTCGCCGGACTCGTTAATAATAACGTCCTTGCTTCTGCCTTCCACGTACATGCGCATGCCCTTTTCCAGGCGTACGACATCCCCCGTGCGGAACCAGCCGTCCTTGTCCGTGCCCGGGCCTATAAGCTGCCCGTTTTCCAGCCTGCCCGTATGGACGGAGGAGCCCCTGATAAACATTTCGCCCACGCGGCTTTGCTTGCCGTCGCTTTGCACACGGTATTCGGCGGACGTAAGCGGCCGCCCGACAGAGCCGGACGTGCGGGTGTTAAGGCGCTTGCTGGTTTCGACGCTCGTAATGGCGGTCTCCGTCATGCCAAAGCCAACGATGGTATAGTAGCCCAGCGCGGAAATGGTGCGCATGTGCTCGCGCGGGGTATGGCTGCCGCCCAGGATAACGCAGCGGATATCCGGACCGATCAACTGCGCCACCACGTCCTTAAACAGCACGTTGCGCGCAAAGTCCATGCCCCAGTAGGGGAACAAGTGCTGCAAAAAGAGGCTGAGGCTCTTCGCCACTTTAAAGGCCGTACGCTTGCCGGCCTTTTGCTTTGCCACTTTCTTTTGCAAACCCACGGACAGGGAGTTGACCAGCAGCGGCACCGCCACCAGGAACTCCACCTTGAAGCGGCGGCAGGTGGACAGGATGGTTTCCGGGGTACGGTTGGCAAGGTACACCGTTGTGTAGCCGACAAAGCCCATCCACAACAGATTGACCATAAAACCAAACACATGATGGAAGGGCAGGAACGCCAGCGCACGGCGCGGCGTGGTATCCACGATGCGGGGGTTAAGGCCGTGCAGGAGATCGGCGTTGAGCACCTGCTCGCAAATGGCGCTCTGGTCGTACACAAAGATGCGGCTGGTGGCGGTGGTGCCGGACGTGCACAGCGCGATCTTGTCGGCAAATTGGGGCACGAAACTATCCGGCGCCGTGGGGCAGTTGAACAGATCATCCGATAGTACCTGTACATACTTTTTATCCAGCTGCCGCGCTTTTGCCCCGATAACGCCCACCGCGCCCGATTCGCCGAGCATATAGCTGGTCATTTCGTCGTTCAGATTGGCGTCCAGCAGCAGCGCGTTGTATCCGGCGGCCACAAGGCCCCAGAACACGCCAAACCACTCGCGGCGGGTATCCACCTGGATGGCGACAAAGCGGCCGATGTTTTCGGCGCCCAGTCTCTCGCGCAAATACGCCGCGCAATCCAGCGCGAATTGGCGGTTGTCGCCAAAGGTGGATGACATCTCCATATCGCCCTCCAGCCACATCGCGGCAACGGAAGAGGGGCTTGAAACGGTAATATCAAACAGGTTTTTGAGGGTCTTGTCTTCACGCAGACGACTGCTGCGCCCCAATAGATCGGTAGTCATACTTTTCCTCCCCGATGGTAATACACGCTCAGAGCGCGCAAGAATAAGTTGGACGGAAGCACGTCGTGCAGAAACACGGCCATGTGCTGCGTTATTTTTGCCACGCGCAGCCGCGCGGGCAAAAGCCGGCGGTCCAGCGCGCGCGCCACTTTTTTGCCCAGGATGATGGGGTCGCCGCCCTCTTTTTCATCCCTTGCAATGGTGGCGGTGCCCGCCAGAAAAGCGGGGCGGTAATGGTCCGCAATCTCTTCGGCGTGCGGCCTGTATTTCTGCCCCCCGCCGCGATGGTCCCCCGGCTCCACCAGCATTACCTGGATGCCGTTTGTGCGGCCCTCCATATTGAGGCACTCACTCCATCCTTCGATGGCGTGCTTGGACGCGACGTACGCACTCTGGAAGGGTGTCGCCAGCAGACCGTTGATGCTGGAAAAGTTGACGATGCGGCCGCCGCCGTTTTTGTGCATCAGCGGCAGCACGGCTTTGGTCATGCGCACCATGCCCAGAAAGTTGACGTCCATCACAGCGTGCAGTTCGTCCATGCTGATGTTTTCCGCCGGGCCCAGCACCATGACCCCGGCGGCGTTGATGAGCGCGTCAGGCGCGCCAAAGCGGCTGAACGCCTCATCCGCAAACGCCGCGACGCTTTCGTCCAGCGTGACATCCAGATGAAGGCGCAGGATGCCCGGTTCTTCGTCGTTTTCCCCGAACGAGCGCGCGCCGCCCACCACGGTCCAGCCCTTTTGATGAAGGGCGTTCAATGTTTCAAGGCCCAGGCAGCTGGATGCGCCGGTGATCCATGCGATCTTTCCCATTGATCCTCCCTATGCTTCCTCGCGGTACTGCGCGGGCGTCATCCCGATGTGCCGCTTGAAGATATCCGTAAAGCGGCTTTGGGACGAAAACTGGCACAAACCGGCGATCTCGGTGATGGAATAGCTGCTGAAACGGAGAAAATGGCACGCTTCCTCGGCACGGCGCTTCTGGATGTACACCATCATGGCAATGCCGGTCTCCTTCTTGAACAGGGTGGACAGGTAATCACGGTGCACCCCGGCGTGCTCGGCAATGGTCGACGCCGTCAGTTTTTCCATCAGGTTGTGTTCAATATAGGTGATGGCGCCCCGCACGGCGAAGGACAGGTTATCCGGCAGACGCTCGGGCAGCATTTCTTCCAGCGGCGGCGCGGCATTTCCGTTTTCCTCATTGGGCAAAAACAGTTTGCACAGCAGTTTGGCCAGATAAAACAGCGTGTCGCCCGTGACGACAGGCAGGGAAGATAAGTACTTTTTGAGGCCGCCCTGCTTGTGCACCAGGGGACGCAGCACGCGGAACATGCGGCTGAGCCGCGTTTCATCCATTTGGTGCAGCGCCAGGGGCCCCGCCAGAAGGATCAGATCATCCCCGGCGTTGAGGAAAATAAAATACTCGCGCCAGGCGCTCTTTAAGTGCTGGGGGATGTACAGCTGCGCCTTCTGCGCATCCAGCGACAGGATGGGATCGCCGTTGTTGAGCAGGAGGGAGGCGGTCACACGCTGTTCGGGCAGCGCCGCAAAACAGTGGCTGCCCCGATACAGGGCAATGGGCACGCGGCAGGCGTAATGGAAAAGCCGTGCGTTGCGCATTGCCTCCAGCTGAGTCATCCGTCCACCTCCCTTAGTCATCAGAATAATAACACGAACCTCAGAAAAAAGATACAACGAACTGTGATCCCGCCCAAAACGCGCGGGGGCACTTCCCCTGCGAACGGTATTTTGGTACAATAGGCACACGCCATTTACCGTACGACGTTTTCGGAGGACATATGAAAGCCATTAGGTCCAAGGGGTTCGACCCTGCGCGCATCGGCTGGGAAGAGAGTATTTTTCATACGGCAAACGGGTATCTTGGCGTGCGCGCAAGCCTTGAAGAGGGCGCGCCCGAAAACGCCTTTACGGTGCGGGGTACGTACATCAACGCGCTGTACGACATCAAGGACATCAAATACGGCGAAAAACTCTACGGCTTTCCGGAAACCGCGCAGGGCATTGTGAACCTGACGGACGTGCAGACGGTGCGCCTATGGGTGGACGGGGAATTCTTTTCGCTGACCGAAGGCGAGATCCTCAAGTACGAGCGCGAAGTACGCATGGACAAGGGCTTTTCGCAGCGTTCCATTACCTGGCGCAGCCCAAATGGCAAAGAAGTACAGATCCGCGTGCGGCGCATGGCATCGCTTAACCAACGGGAGCTGTTTATCCTTAGCTACCGCGTGCGCCCGCTCAATTTTGAAGGCGAGATCGTCCTGGAGGGCGAAGAAAACGGCAATGTCGAGAACTTTTCAAACCCGGATGATCCCCGCGTATCGGCGGAATCCCCCAAACATCTTTTTGTCCAAGAGGCGCGGCGTGTGGACGACGCCACGCTGATCGTGTCCACAACCGGCCGGTCGGATCTAACCGTGGCGTGCGCGGTCAAATACCGCCTGGATGAGGGCGGGGAAGCAACAAGCCGGGTGGATGGGGAGCGCGTCCTGACGCGTGTGACGTACCTGGCTGAACAGGATGAAGATGTCACCCTGACCAAGTACTGCGTATTTACCGACAGCCGCCGTGAAGCGGACCCGCGTGCCGCAGCGCTTGGGATCCTGAACGAAGCCGCGGAACTCGACCCGGAATACTGGATGATACGGCAGCAAGAAAAGCTGGACAGGTTCTGGGAAGAAAGCCGCGTGACGGTGGACGGCGACAAAAAATTGCAGGCAAGCCTTGACTACAGCCTGTACACGCTTTTTTGTTCGGCGGGGCGGGATGAGATCAGCAATGTTCCCGCCAAGGGCCTCTCCGGCGAAGGGTACGAGGGCCATTATTTCTGGGACAGCGAGATCTATATTTTCCCCTTTTTCCTTTTGACCAATCCGGATATTGCGAAAAACATGCTGGCTTACCGCCACCACATCCTGCCCGAAGCGCGGGAACACGCAAAAACTATGGGCCACGAAAAAGGCGCACTGTACGCGTGGCGCACCATTTCGGGCAGCGAATGCAGCGGCTATTACCCCTCGGGCTCCGCGCAGTACCATTTGAGCGGGGACGTGGCACACAGCTTTATCCAGTATTACCTGGCAACAGGGGATATCGCCTTTATGCGCGACAAGGGCGCGGAAGTGCTGGTGGAGACGGCGCGGCTGTTCATGGATGCCGGGCACTGGGTAGACGGCGCGTTCCACCTGGACTGCGTGACAGGGCCTGATGAATACACCTGCATCGTCAACAACAATTTCTACACCAATGCCGCTGCCGGGCAAAACCTGTTGTGGGCGACAAAGATCATCCTGGACTTGCGCAAAGCGGGCATGGCGGACGAAGTGACCGAAAAACTCGCTATCACGGACGTGGAACTGATGGCGTTTGTGGACGCCGGGGAAAATATGCTGCTCCCATACGATTCCCTGCGGGGCATCCACGCGCAGGACGACAGCTTCCTAAAGAAAACGCCCGTTGATCTGGCGTACATTCCGGAAGAGAATTTCCCGCTGCTGATGCACTGCCATCCCTTGTGGCTGTACCGCCACCAGGTGTGCAAGCAGGCGGATACCGTGCTTGCGCACTACCTGTTTGAGGATCTGGCGGATGAAGACATCATGCGCCGCAGCTACGACTACTACGAAAAGTGCACCACGCATGATTCGTCCCTGTCCACTTGCGTGTTTTCCATCATGGCGGCCAAGCTGGGCGACATGGATAAGGCAATGGATTACTTCCGCCGTACCGCCACGCTGGATTTGGACGATACGCACGGCAACACACGCGACGGCATCCACACCGCCAATATGGGCGGCGTATACCTGGGCATTGTGGCGGGGTTTGGCGGCCTGCGCATCAAGGAAGACGGCCTGCACCTAAGCCCCCGCCTGCCCGAAAAATGGGACGGTTACAGCTTTACCGTCAAGCATATGGGCGCCACGATCAATATACAAGTGCGAAAAAACCGCTGCACGCTGGAACTGCTGAACGGCGAACCTGTTACGGTATTTATCAGCGGCAAAAAGGTCAAAGTGAAGGATAAGACAAAAGTCGATCTATAAGGACGGGCATTGGGAACGACGCGCCGGATCAGACACTGTCTGCTTGAGATTCTGTAAATTTTGCTCTTGCCCTTCTTCCTTTTTGTTTTTTTTGTGCTATAATCTACCATAAATTACTATCGAGGTGCGGCGCCGCGGATCCTATCGGAGGAAGAGGCGCCGCGAAAAGACCTCCCGCTGCTGACTGTATGCAGCTGAACTGAAAGGGGAAATCGCGTGTTTGAGGCTGTGTTTACGATAAGGGAAATTACTCTGGCGTCTATTACCATACGCATCCTGGCATCTGTATTGCTGGGCGGCATCATCGGCATGGAACGGGGGATGAAAAACAGGCCTGCGGGTATGCGTACGTATATGCTGGTTAGCCTCGGCTCGTGCGTCGTGATGCTTACAAATCAATACATATATCAGGTGTTTAATACGGGCGATCCGGCCAGAATGAGCGCGCAGGTCATAAGCGGTATTGGCTTCCTGGGCGCCGGCACGATCATCGTAACGGGCCGCAACCAGATAAAGGGCCTGACGACCGCGGCGGGCCTTTGGGCAACCGCCTCCGTCGGGCTGACCATCGGCATCGGCCTTTACGAGGTGGCGATACTCTCCGGCGTGTTCGTCTTCCTTATCCTGACGATCCTGCACAAATTTGACGATTACGTTCGCAGAAGCAGCAATGTCGTGGAGCTTTACGTTGAGATGAAGGCGAATGTCCCCCTGGGCAGATTTCTGCGCGCGGTTCGCGCGAAGAGCCTGGATGCCACCAATGTGCAAGTGCAGGAACATCAATCAGCCAGTGATGAATTCACCAGCTTTGTGGTGTCCCTTAAGGGCCAGCGCCACACCCACCATGATGATATCGTAAGGATCGTCGAAAAGATCGACGTCGTGACGTACGTAGAGGAACTGTGACCCCGTAAAGCGCAACGGGTCCTGCGGGGGAAAAACCCGGGCATTTGGAGGCTGTAGAAAAGCAGCCTGGGCGGTCCCAACGGGGATCGCCTTTTTTAACGTGTTTTTGTGAAACCCGGGACAAACGCGAAAGGCTGTGCCTTTCGGGCATCGGCGTCCAAGGCCCGTTTGAGCGGCCGGATGATTATTCCGCTTGTACCGGTGGTATACTATGGTTGAAGGAACAACATGACTAACCTTCGGCTCTGGTTTTGTTGTTATGATCATCGCCGCTCACCTTTCCAAAGAGCGCGCGGCACATCGGAGTCGCAGCGCTCATCCATATTGAACTGACCCGCCTGTTGTCGCGCCTAACCTGCCGCCAATCTCCGGCTTTCCATGAAGGCCTTGTTTGCGACCGGAAGGGCCCCAAGATCATACAGCAAACGCAAGTAACCATCCGCCTTAATTGGACACAACGGCAAACGGAGGTGACGAGCATGCCGCGGACAGTTACGGAATCCCTGAAAATGATTGGGATGAGGCAAGTGTTGTCTTATGTGGACCGTGATTTTGACAGGAATGCGGTGAAGATCGCCGACTGGCTGGTAAAGCGCGACAGGAAAAAGCGCTCGGTGGGTTCACAGGCGCAAAAGGTGAAGGACGCTCTCCAAAACAAGGAGGGAAACTGGCATCATCTGCTGACAAGCATTTACAGCGACATTGATGACGGCGTGCGCAGGAAGCTGTTCCGGAACTTTGTCGTCAATGCCAGTATGATCGGTTCTCCCCGCCAGAGGAAAAAATCGCTGAAGCACGGCTGCAACATTCCCTGGGCGATCCTGATGGACCCGACGAGCGCCTGTAACCTAAGCTGCATCGGCTGCTGGGCATCCGAATATGGAAACCGCCTGAGCCTTGAATATGATGAGCTCGATGATATCATCAATCAGGGCAAGGAGTTGGGCACCTACCTTTACATCTATTCGGGCGGCGAGCCCCTTATGCGCAAGGAGGATATCATCCGCCTGTGCGAAAAGCACAGCGATTGCGCTTTCCTGGCTTTCACCAACGGCACACTGATCGATGACGCGTTTGCCGATGAGATGCTCAGGGTAAAGAACTTCGTTCCCGCCATCAGTGTCGAAGGGTTCAAAGAGACCACGGATGCCCGGCGCGGGGCAGGCACGTACGACAGGGTGGTCAAAGCGATGCGGCTCTTGAGCCAAAAAAAACTGCCCTATGGCATATCGCTGTGTTACACAAGGCAAAACGTTGATGCCATTAGCAGCGATGAGTACATTGACCACATGATAAGCCTTGGCGCCAAGTTCGCCTGGTTCTTCACCTACATGCCCGTGGGCCGGGACGCGGAAACGGACCTGATGGTCACCCCCGCGCAGCGCGAGCACATGTACCGCAAAGTGCGGGAGTGGCGCGAAACGAAACCGATTTTCACTCTGGATTTCTGGAACGACGGCGAATATGCCGGCGGATGTATTGCGGGCGGGCGGTCCTACCTGCACATCAACGCGAACGGCGATATCGAGCCGTGCGCGTTCATCCACTATTCCGACAGCAATATCAAGGAAAACACACTGCTGGAAGCCTTCAGAAGGCCGCTGTTCATGCAGTACTACAACAGTCAGCCCTTTAATGAGAACTTACTGCGCCCCTGTCCCCTGCTTGACAATCCGGAATGGCTGGCCGCGATGGTCGACGTGTCGGGCGCCCACTCCACGGAAGCGGCTGACCCCGAAGACGTGCATGCGCTATGCGCCAAGTGTACGGACACCGCGGCACAATGGGCGAAGACAGCCGACCGCCTGTGGGCGGAAGGTCCCCATACGCACAAAAGCCCCCGCGGGCGCGTAGGACTTATGCGGGAAAAAGCAGCGTCCGGCAAGGCGGCCGCACCCCGGGAAACAGCGGCGTCACGCTGAGCACTTGAGGCGGAATATCGGCACATCGCGCAGCAAAAAGGGGTTCACCTAACTGCGCCGATGACCATTTCCCTGGGACGACCGCGGTGCTGATGCGGCCGGCAATTGCGATTTTTTGCCCCTCCTTTTCAATCCTCCTCTCCTCTTCCGCTTGATGGTTTCCGGCATTACGGAAATGATCCGCAATTCCCTTACGAAGGGAAATCAAAACAGAGTCATTCAGAAAAAGGTGCATTTGTGCTTATCACAGCCTCGCTGAGGCATCAATAGGGGCTGCTGACTGATCTTAAGGATCCGGGGTTTGCGAGTCCTATTGGTTCGTTTGTCTTTTTGACCGGGAGCAGATCGCGGTCTGCCGTATCTCGTCCCGGCGCTTTTCTCCACGATACTATTCAGAGCCGCTCTTCGCGTTTTGCATGCGGTACCGGCGCGGTGTCACGCCTGCAATGCGCTTAAAGAGCACAAACATATACTTGGTATTGGCAAAGCCGATCTCCAGCGCGATCGACTCCACCGTGAAGTCGGTATTGAGCAGCAACTCCTGCGCTTTTCTGATACGCACCCGGTTGAGGTATTCATTGACGCTCAGTTGGTGGGCTTCATAGAACTGCTTGCGCAGGTAGGACGCGGAAATGCCCATTTCCTCAGCGATCTGCTGGGTGGAGAGATTGGGGTCCTTATACCCCAAAGCCAAGCGCTGTTCCACTTGGCGCGCTGTGGCGCTGACCTTTATCTGGCGGCGCTCCGCCTGCGCCGAAGACGCGGCGGTAAACACGGGAAGCATTTGCGTATAAAGCGCTTCCTGGTCTTGGGCGGCAGACAGCATGTCGTCCGTTTTGGGCAGGACAATTGGCAGCCGCCCGCCTTCCGGCAGCAAAAGCTCCACCTGCTCCAAAAGATGCTCGACCGCGTATCTTAAGAAACTGTAAGGCGTTTTTCGCAGCGCGCCGATGAAAGACTGGAAAGCCGAACGCACCGCGCGCTCATTGCCGGCTTTAAGGGCGATGATCAACTCAGAACTGTGTTCGGAAGGATAAATCTCCGGCCCCCTGTGCTGGGTAATCAGGGTCTCACTGAAAACGCTCTGCCCGGGATAAAGGAAACGCAGCTGCTGAAGCTCGCGCAGATTGCTGAAGTGTTTGGGCAGAGCAGCGTAGTCCGGTACAGCGGCGCTGAAATAGCACCGGCAATCGCAGCGCTGTGCGATATCCTGCACCAATTGCAGAATTCGCATATGGGGACCTGCTTTGCCCAGGATCGCCGTCATGTTCTGCACGGGAGCCGCCATCAGGCTTTCACCAAAATCCGCGTAATTTGTGCGCAGGCAGTGGGGATCCCGCGTTTCCAGGAGTATCAGGAAAACCGGGGGAGCGGGCAGCCGCCCGTCTGCCTCTGTTTTGCCGCTGAGCATATCCTGAAGCGCTGCTTGAAGCTCTTGCTTTTGCGTGGCAGCAAGCAAACGGTCCAGCCGGTCAACGGGGG
>LFTR01000097.1:2727-4767 GCA_001513425.1 Clostridiales bacterium DTU024 | reverse complement strand
TCAATAAAGCAGACATCAATCCGGGAAAGACAGAGGAGATCAAGCGGTATTGTGAAAAGGAAAACCTCGTTTTTGCCGGCAGCATCCCCTACGACCCGCTGGCGGTACAGGCCGTCAATCGGGGACTTTCCATCGCGGACATCCCCTGTCCCAGCGGGAAAGCCGTGGAAAGAATCTTCAGAAAAACGTTCGCTATGCTGAATACGGACCCTCCCGCGTGATAGATTGGACTGCTGCGGCTTCACTCCCGATTTTGAGGAAATGTGATGAGTAACCAGAACACCTTTTTATGGATCCTGCTATTTGCGATAAGCGCCCTGCTGGTCAACTCAGTTGGGATCTTTGTCATCTGGAAGAACAGACGTTGGGCGGAAAAAACGCTGGAATACTTCATGTGTTTTGCGGCGGGCATGCTGATCTCTTCACCACTCATAATGGCGTTCCCAAACGCCATTGAGAAAAACGGCTCGGCCGGCCTGGCTGCTTTGGCAGGGTTCATTTTCATGTTTATGAGTAACAAGCTGATTAAAAAAAAGACACAAACCAGGGAATTGGCGTTTGGGATCACTGCCATTCAGGGCATTCTTCTGCATTCCCTGCTGGATGGTGTCATTTATACGGTGACTTTTTCTGTCAGTACATTGACCGGCGTGCTCACGGGCCTTGGACTTGTGGCACACGAGTTCGCCGAAGGGGTCATCACCTTCACCGTACTGCTAAAATCCGGCATTTCATCAAAAAAGGCCGCATTGTTCGCGTTCTTTGCCGCCGGGCTGACCACGCCGATCGGTGCGCTGGTGGCCTATCCCATTATTTCCCGTATCAGCACGTCCCGGCTGGGTCTCGCGCTGGGATTTGTATCCGGTGTCCTTATCTACATTTCCGCCGCGCACCTGCTTCCTGAAGCGGGAGAGCATGAAAAGCACCACTCTTCCCTCTCATTTGCTTTGGGTGTGGTGCTTGCGCTTGTATTGCTCGTGATCGAATAATCGGGTGCAATGAAGATTCATTTGATAGATTTGGGGGAGAAAAATGAAGATCACAGTTCTGGCTGAAAACACGAGTGCATCTGAAGCATTGGGAAGTGAACATGGGCTGAGCGTGCTGATCCAAACGAAAAGCGCCGCTATCCTTTTTGACACGGGCTGCGGTGGGCTGTTCCTGAAAAACGCGAAGAAACTGGGCCTGGACATAAGGCAGGTCACGCACCTCATCTTATCTCACGGCCATTACGATCACGGCGGCGGCATTCCCGCTTTCCTTGCAGAAAACAAACAGGCGAGCGTCTTCCTGAGGAAAGAAGCATTCACGCCATTGTACGCAAAAAGGCTTGGGGGCGAGATTGACGACATCGGTCTGCCCGGGGAACTAAAGGATGATCCGCGGCTGGTGTTCACGCATGACGGCATGGTTGTTACCGAAAAAGTGACGCTGTTTTCGGATATCAGGTTAAGTGAACCCATCCCACATACAAATCAGAACCTGATGAAAAAAGAGAACGGTCAACTGGTGCCGGATGATTTCCCGCACGAGCAGGTCGCGGAATTCAGGGAAGACGGGAAAACATTGCTGGTGACGGGCTGCTCACACCATGGCATCGTCAACATCCTGAAAGACTATGAGGAAAAGACAGGACGGATCCCGAATGTGGTCATCGGCGGGTTCCATCTGCATTCCCATACACACGGAAGGGCTGAAGATAAGGTGATCGACAGTATTGCCGGTTATCTCGCCAAAACAAGCGCGCGTTACTATACCTGCCACTGCACAGGGGTCCCCGCGTATGAGGAGCTCAGGAAGCGGCTTGGAAAGCAGATCGAATACATATCAGGCGGACAGACGATAACACTGTAAAAAAGGAGAACATCTCATAATGAGCACAAACTGTGACAACAACTGCGGCAGCTGCACCCAAAGCTGCGAAGAGAGAAAAGCGCCGCCGGATATGAAAGCCCGGCTTAATCAGGAAAGCCGCGTCGATCGTGTGATCGGTATCGTCAGCGGCAAGGGCGGCGTGGGAAAATCGCTGGTCACAAGCCT
>LFTR01000097.1:0-2698 GCA_001513425.1 Clostridiales bacterium DTU024 | reverse complement strand
ATCCATGAAAAAGCAAGGAGTGACGGGCTGCACATCCTGCCGATCAAAAGCCGGGACGGCATAAGGATCATGTCGGTCAATATGCTGCTCGATAACGATACGGATCCGGTCATCTGGCGCGGGCCGATACTCAGCGCAACGGTGAAGCAGTTTTTCAGCGAAGTATTCTGGGACGACGTGGATGTCATGTTTATCGATATGCCGCCGGGAACCGGTGATGTGCCGCTGACAGTGTTTCAGTCCCTGCCGCTGGATGGCATCATTGTGGTCACTTCACCGCAGGACCTGGTGGGCATGATCGTGGGCAAAGCAGTCAAGATGGCGCAGATGATGGATGTGCCGATCCTGGGTCTGGTGGAGAATTTTTCCTATTTCCTCTGTCCCGACAACGGAAAAGAGTACAACATCTTTGGAGAAAGCAAGGCGTCCAAGGTGGCGCTGGCGTTTGACCTGCCCCTGCTTGGCAGACTGCCGGTCGACCCTGCCATTTCGGAGGCTTGTGATAATGGCGAAGTCGAAAATCTCAATACCGACTGGTTGAGGCCGGTAACAGAATTGATTGAAGAAATTGGAGGAGAAAAAGTATGAGGGTTGCGGTTGCATCCATGAATGAACAGGTGGCAGAGCACTTTGGTCACTGTGAATCCTTTCTGATCTACGATTCAGTAACCAAGCAAGCTTACGTCTTTCCAAACCCCGGCCATAAACCGGGATTCCTGCCCAATTTCCTGGCGGACAAAGGCGTTGAAGTTATCATCGCAGGCGGGATGGGCGGCGGCGCTGTCCAAATATTCAACGAAAGGGATATTGAAGTCGTAGTGGGTGCTTGCGGCGATGCGAAAACAGCCGCACTTGATTACCTGAAAGGTGATTTAAAAACAACGGGCTCCGTCTGCCACGAGCATCAGCACCACGACGAATGCGGCGAGTAGCCTGCGCAAGGGGGCATTTTTTGGGGCTTGAAATGACACGCCTCTCTTTAGACGTCGACAGAGCCGCTATGCTTAGAGTAGATGTCAAAAATGAGCGCTCATGGAGACGCTTTCATTTAATAATCGTTTAAGGAGGTTACACATGGCAGAATATGTATGTTCCGTTTGCGGGTATGTCTACGAAGAAGCAAAGGGCATCCCCGGCGCAGGCATTGCCCCCGGCACGAAATGGGAAAATTTGCCAAATGATTGGACATGCCCGCTATGCGGCGCAGCAAAAGCTGACTTCGACAAGAAAGGCGCACCTGCCGGCGAGGCGGTCAGACCCGCCCCTATGAAGGACGCGCCCGCGGACGGACAGGTATTTTCGCCGCTGGAATACGCCGCGCTTTGCACAAACCTTGCGCGCGGCTGCGAAAAGCAGTATAAGCCGGACGAAGCCGGTCTTTTCATGGAATTGGCAGCTTATTTCGAGGGGACGGCGCCCAAAAAAGCGGATGCCGGTTTTGAGATGCTTCTTTCGCAGATCGAAGAGGACATCCGGGAAGGATTCCCGAGTGCAAACGCGGCGGCAGCGGGCAATGCCGATCGCGGCGCGCTGCGTGCTCTTGTCTGGAGCGAGAAGGTCACGCGCATCCTGAAATCGCTTCTGTCGCGGTACATGGATGAGGGCGACGCGATGGCGCAAGACAAGGACGTGTATGTTTGCACTATTTGCGGCTTCGTCTATATCGGCAACGATCTTCCTGACGTGTGCCCGATTTGCAAAGTGCCAAACTGGAAATTTGAAAAGATCGAAGGAGGGCAGTGAAAATGGCTGAGAAATACGCAGTAAGAAATATCCGCCTGTGTACCAAGGACTGCTTGTGCCTTTACGTCTGTCCAACCGGCGCAACGGACACCGAGAACAGCATCATAGACGTATCCAAGTGCATCGGCTGCGGCGATTGTGCGGACGCCTGCCCCTCCGGCGCCATCTCCATGGTGCCGGGAGAATACCCACCGCAGCAGCCCAAGGATGACACCGTTGTGACCGCGATGAATGCGCTGTTGCGCAGCAAGTCTAAGCAGGAGAATGCCGCTTCCGCGCTTAACGGCAGACTTGCAAAAGCGATTGAGAAATCAAACCGCATCATGGCGGAAGACATCATTCGCGAAGCGGGATACATGCTCCCGCAAAGTAAGAACGCCGCGGATTTTTTGAAAACACTGACGCAGCAGGAACAGCCGGCGGGTTTCCCCGCGGAAGCCCTGAAAACACTGACGGAACGCTTCAAAGGTAGCAACAAAAACGTGCAGGAGGAAAAGAATATGCCCAAATACCGTTGTTCTGTTTGCGGATACATACATGAGGGAGAGCTGACCGCTGATTTTGCGTGCCCCAGGTGTAAACAGCCCGCTTCCGTTTTTGTCTTGATCTCAGAGGAAGAGCCGCGCAACCGCTATGCCGGCACCAAAACGGAAAAGAACCTGATGGAAGCCTTTTCGGGCGAAAGCCAGGCAAGAAACAAATACACCTATTTCGCGGATGTCGCCAAAAGAGAGGGCTATGATCAGCTGTCTGCCATTTTCCTCCATACCGCGAAAAACGAGCAGGAGCACGCCAGAATTTGGTATGAGGAGCTGGGCAATATCGGAAAAACGGCGGAAAATTTGCTTCATGCCGCCGAAGGCGAAAACTACGAGTGGACCGACATGTATGCCCGCTTCGCAAAGGATGCCGAGCAAGAAGGCTTTGCTGCTTTGGCGGAAAGGTTCCGTCGGGT
>LFTR01000031.1 GCA_001513425.1 Clostridiales bacterium DTU024 | reverse complement strand
GCGCTGCCGGTTCCTGGCAGATGAGCAACAACGGCAAGAAAATTGTTCAAAACGATTTTGATGCCGGGTTTTACATTAAGCACTTTATAAAGGATATGGCGATTGCTCAGGAAGAGGCTGCGGCGCGGAGCGCCCGGCTGCCTGTGCTGGAAACGGTACTCAATCTCTACCGCGAACTGGAGCGCCAAGGTTTGGGTGATTTGGGCACGCAAGCGCTGATAAAGGCATACCAGTAAGTGATACGTAATATTCCCTGCGTCAAACCGACTTCCGCCCCCGGGCAGGAATTGGCGCCCGTAAGGATAACGCAGGAGGACCTGCCCGCTCGATGAAAACCATTTATCGCTACATTCGCCCTTACGGCGGCGTCCTGATCCTGACGCTGCTGCTCAAACTGGCGGCCGCGCTGCTTGATTTGCTGATCCCCTCGTTCTTGGCGCGCATCATCGATGATGCGGTGCCCTCCGGCGACCGGATGGCCATTTTCCGGATGGGCGGCGTCATGGTTCTTTGCGCGGTTCTATCCATGCTTACCAACGTAACCGCCAACCGAATGGCGGCGCAGACGAGCGGCAAAGCCACCCGCGCGGTGCGGCACGATTTGTTCGAGAAGCTGTCCATGCTGTCCGCCAAGCAATTGGACGATGTTTCCGTTCCCTCTGCCGTATCGCGCTTGACCACCGACACGTATAACCTCAACCAAATGTTCAGCCGCATCCAGCGCATGGGTGTGCGTGCGCCCATTCTGCTGGTGGGCGGCATTTTTATTACCTTTATGATGGATGCGGCCCTGACGCTGGTGCTTTTGGCGACCTTGCCGTTTATCGCCGTGCTGATATATATGGTGACCAAAAAGAGCATTCCCCTTTATACAAAACAGCAGGGTGTGCTGGACAATCTGGTGCGCACCGTGCAGGAGAATATCACCGGCGTGCGCGTTATCAAGGCCTTGTCCAAGGGACGCCACGAAAAGGAACGCTATGACACGGTCAATCTGGAATTGGCCGACGTGGAGCAGCGCGCCGGCAATGTGATGGCCGTGGTGAACCCCGCCACAAGCTTGATTCTCAACATCGGCCTGACCTTGGTGGTGCTGCTGGGGGCGTGGCTGGTGAACGCAGGACGGTCATCCACCGGCAACATCATCGCTTTTCTAAACTATTTCACCATCATCCTCAATGCCATGCTCGGGATAACGCGCATATTTGTGATGCTGTCCAAGGGGACCGCGTCAGCGATGCGGGTGGAGGAAGTCCTCATGATGGAGGACGCGATGCCCATTTTGCCCGAAAAGAAGAAAACAAATACGCCCTATCATATTGAGTTTTGTCAGGTCAGCTTTTCCTATAACAAAGTGGCGGATAATTTGACCGACATATCGTTTGCGCTGCGTCAAGGTGAAACGCTGGGCATTCTGGGGGCAACGGGCAGCGGCAAGACGACCATCGTAAACCTGATGATGCGTCTGTATGACGCGGATGAAGGCACGATCCTGCTTGATGGGCGGAACATCCGCACCATCCCTTTGGAAGAGCTGCATGCCATGTTTGGTGTGGTATTCCAGAATGACTTCATCATGGCGGACACTATGGCAGAGAATATCCGCTATTTTCGCGATATCCCGCAGGAGCGTCTGGAGCTCTCCGCGAAAGACGCGCAAGCGTGGGATTTCATCAGTGCTACGAAAGAGGGCCTGCAGCATACGGCGGCCACGCGGGGCAATAATCTGTCCGGCGGACAAAGGCAACGTGTGCTTATTGCCCGCGCGTTGGCAGGCAAGCCGGATATACTGATATTGGACGATGCTTCCAGCGCGCTGGATTTCCGCACCGATGCAATGCTGCGCAAGGCGTTGCACGAGAAATACCGGGAGACCACCGCTATTATCATTGCGCAGCGCATCAGCTCCATCAAAGGGGCAGACAAAATATTGGTGCTGGATGACGGGCGCATTATCGGCGCAGGCACGCACGAAGAACTGATGACAACAAACGACGTTTACCGTGATATCGCCCGCACCCAAATGGGGCTGGAAGGGGGCGGCGCAAATGAATAATCCCGGCAAGATAGGCGGCGGTCGCCTTACGCGGGCGGAACAGAATAACGATACACGACGGGAACAGACGGTCAAAATGCCGCGCCGCAAAATACTGGCGAGGCTGTGGCAATACCTGGGCCGCTACCGCAGGCTGCTCATCCTGGCGATTGCGCTGGTACTCTTAAGCAATCTGTTTGTGCTTGTCGGGCCAAAACTGTCCGGTATGGCGATCGACGCTGTCGGCGTGGGCGCGGGGGAAGCGGACTTCCCAAGGGTACTGCGTCTGGTTGCACTGATGGTGGCTTGCTATGCACTGTCGGCGCTGCTGCGCCTGTTGCTGCAAAAGGTAATGCTGCGCCTGCGCCGCAACGTCATCTACCGTATGCGCAAGGATGTATTTGACAGTCTCATCTCACTGCCCGTGGGTTACTTTGACGGCCGCCAGACGGGTGACATACTGAGCGTAATATCCTATGATATCGACACTGTGAATGAGTCCTTGTCGGGCGATTTTATTCAGGTGCTGCAATCTCTTGTTACGGTGGTTGTGTCCTTCATTATGATGCTCACTATTGCGCCCCGATTGGTGCTCATATTTGCCGTCACAGTGCCTTTATCCTTCTTCTACACCAGGTGGATCGCCGCGCGCGTACGCCCGCTGTATGCCCGCCGCTCGCAGCGCTTGGGCCAGCTCAACGGTTTTATGGAAGAAATGATGGACGGGCAAAAGACGACCAAGGCCTACGGCAGGGAAAAGGAAGTGCTGGCGGCATTTGATGAGCAGAACGAGCAGGCCGTATCTGCCTACACCCGCGCAGAATACATGGGTACGCTGGTGGGCGCGTCCGTCAATTTCATCAACAATGTATCCCTGGCGCTGGTCAGCGTGTTGGGCGGTCTTCTTTACCTATCAGGCGGCGTGGGCCTGGGGGATATTTCATCCTTTGTGCAGTATTCGCGGAAGTTTTCGGGGCCCATCAACGAAATGGCCAATATCATCGGGGACCTGCAGTCGGCTTTCGCGGCGGCGGAGCGCGTGCTGCGGCTGATGGACGCAACCCCAGAAAAGCCCGACGCGCCCGATGCCGCCAAACTGGAGGCAGTGCGCGGCGATGTCACCATGAAAAATGTTGATTTTGGTTATACACAAGGTGTGCCTGTCATTCAAAACTTCAGCATGCACGCCCGGGCAGGTTCCGTGATCGCCATCGTGGGCGAAACGGGCGCGGGAAAAACTACCATCATCAATTTACTGATGCGCTTTTATGACATCGACCGGGGAAGCATCCGCGTTGATGGCAAGGACATCTATCATGTCACGCGTGACAGCCTGCGCCGTGCCTACACCATGGTGCTGCAGGATACCTGGCTGTTCTCCGGCACCATCTTTGACAATATTGCGTACGGCAAGCCCGGCGCCACGCGCGTGGAAGTGGAACGTGCCGCCCGTGCCGCGATGATCCACAATTTCATTGTCCGTTTGCCAAAGGGGTACGATACCATGATAGGCGACAGCGGAGCAAACATCTCCAAAGGGCAAAAACAACTGATGACGATCGCCCGTGCCATGCTGCTGGACAGCAAAATGCTGATACTGGATGAAGCCACGTCCAACGTGGATACCCGCACCGAACAGAAGATACAGGCTGCCATGCGCCAGCTGATGGAGGGGCGCACGTCCTTTGTTATCGCTCACCGCCTGTCGACCATCAGAAACGCCGATCACATTTTGGTAGTAGATGACGGCAATATAGCCGAGCAGGGCACCCATGAGCAGCTCATGGCACAAAACGGACCGTACAGCAAGTTGTACTACGCACAATTTGAGACGTATTAAAACATCACTGTTTGAGCGACGCGGCGGCAACGTCCAGGATGTCCGGATCGCCTGCCTTGCCCCGCGCAAAATCTGCGCGTCCGCCGCCCTTCGTGCCTGACTGACGCAGGAGCAGCGCCATATCGCCCTTGGCATCCTGCGCACGCGCAAACGTGACTAACGTGCCATCCGGTGAAGGCGCGGCCAGCAACACAATAACGCGGCTTTGTTTTACCGCGTGAAGCGCTATGTCCCGCAGCGTATTCATGTCGGCGTCCGGCAGTACGGCCTTGATAAGGATGTCGCCGCCCTGCAGCGGTTCCGCGCCGGCGATCAGCTCCGCCGCCAAAACCTGCGCCTTTTCTGCTTTCAGCGCGGTGTTTTCCTTTTTGAGGGCATCATTGGCGTCCATCATCTTTTTCACTGCTTGGGGCAACGTGACTGCGCTTGCGGAGAGCTGCGCTCCCGAAAGGTGCACGGCATCCATGCATGTTTGGAAAAACTGCAGCGCGCGCATCCCTGCCACGAACTGTATACGCATAGAGCCGCGAGAAGGGGCAATTTCCACAATTTTGATCATTCCAAGCTGCCCCGTGCTGCTTGGGTGTGTGCCGCCGCAAGGCACCATTTCAAAATCTCCCGCCGCGACAACGCGGACATGGTGGTCCACCGTTGCTTCTTTTCGCAGCGGCAGCGTGCGCAGCTCGTCCTGCGAAGGAAACCAGCACCTGATCGGGGCGTCGCTCATAATGCGCTCATTCGCCAAGTCTTCAAGCTGCTTTGTCTCTTCTTGCGTTAAATGCAAGCGCCCAAAGGGCATTTTTACGTCGATCGTGGAAGACTCTTTGCCAAGATGCAAGCCGCGCGTGATGCCTTGGAACAGATGCCATATGCTGCCCGCCAAAATGTGTTCCCCGCCGTGCTGCTGCATATGGTCCCACCGGCGGACCCAATCGATCTCTCCTCGTACGGCGGTGCCCTTTTCTATGGGCGTCGTAACGCGGTGCCAAATGGTGTTTTCTTCATCCGCAAGCACATCCGTTACCTGCACCGCACGCTCCAAAAAGCGCAGCGTGCCCGTGTCGTGCGGCTGCCCGCCTCCCGTGGGGTAAAAAGCGCTCCGGTCAAGCGCGATCCACACACCGTCCGCGTCTTTGCGTGTCGCTGTTGCGGTGGCATCAAACTGCTTTTGATAAGCGTCCACGTAGTAAATCCTATCCGTCATGTTTTATTCCTTTCGGTTGCTCTACACATAATACCGCACCTGTGCCGCCCGCGCAATTGCCTGCCATAACCGCAATCATTTGGCATTACAGCTGACTTTGACAGGAAAAATTGCCCCTGCTGTTTTCCCGCGCGGGAGAGGTGTATCATAATACAGGGATGACACTGATCTACAAGGGGGATAAATAAAATGCAAAAAGACATTGACCAAATTACCGCTGACGCGGCGCTGAACAACACCAGGACGCTCAAAGAAAACACCGATGCCATATTAGAGGAGACCCACAAAGGCACAGCCGATGCCGATACGGTGAAATCCGCCGGTGAAGACACGCAGGAAGCGCTCGCCTGCGCGCTTGACGTACAGCAGCAGGCGCGCCGGAAGCGCGCCAAGGCAGAGAAGGAACTGAGAATGCTGGAACAAAACGCGCGGGCGATTTTAAAGCCCGAACAAGATGCGGATCGGCAGGAAAGATGAGCCGGCGGGCGCTTGCACGCACCCCTTTTCCGTGCTACAATACGGCTCGTCACCTGTTCCCGTAGCTCAGCCGGATAGAGCGTTCGCCTCCTAAGCGAAAGGCCGCGCGTTCGAATCGCGCCGGGAACGCCATTGGCCGTCAGCAAAACGTCTGGCGGCTTTTTGTTTTTCGCACGCAAGAACGCGTATTGCGATCGCACGCATATCCGCATATGTGCGGTTAAATCTTGAAAATACGCGTTGAATGTGGTACTATCTGTGGAGCAAGTACGGATGATTTGGGGTGCACCATGGAGCGAACAGACTGGCTGTCCATCCTTCCCACACCGAGCGGTGCGCCCGGGGAACCGCTGATCATCGCTGCGGTAGGGGCGGGCGGAAAAACAACGACACTGCATGACTTAATGGACTTATACGCTTTGGCGGGCTGGCGCAGCGTGTTGACCACGACCGCGAGGATATACGCAGAACCCGGCATGGCGACGGACACGGAAAACCTTTTGGTGCAGCTGGAAAGGACATCCCGCTGTGTTTTTGCGCACCCCATAGACAATCAATTCGCCGGGGATCTGACAGAGGACGACTGGCTTTTTTTGCGCACCTATACCGAAATGCTGCTGATAGAAGGCGATGACGCCTTGGATAAACCGCTCAAGATGCCCACAGCGCAGGAACCCAAAATCCCCATGGACGCGGACCGTCTTCTCATTGTCTGCGGGATGAGCGCTATAGGGAAGCCCCTGGGCGACGTTTGCTTCAACTTCGAGGGCGCTTTGGAGGTTATCAGGGCGAAAATGGGAGCCAAGTATACCGCGGCGTCCCTTGTAACACCTGCGATGGCCGCGCAACTGATTGTGGTGGGATACCTGGAAAATCCGCGCGTTACGGCGGTTTTTGGGAACAGGATGAAAGAGAGTGTCCTTGTCGTGTTCAACCAGGCCGATTTCAAGGAGCGTGTGCGTGATGCGCAAACCATTCGCCGCCTGCTGCCCAGGGGTATGCAGACGGTGATCACATCAAACCAGCATTTGTATACAGGAGGACAGGGGCATTATAAAGCATGATGGTTTCCATTTTGCTGACATCAATCGGGCGTCCGCCAAAAGCCCTGTGCGCGTAGACCTCAGTGTAGGCATCGCCAAAAAGGTGCTTTCCTACCACCGGAGCTTGCCCAATTTTGCGGCAACACCTTTGTCCAATCTGTATAATTTGGGCGTTCATCTGGGAATTAAGGGTTTTTTTGTCAAGGACGAAAGCTACCGTTTGGGACTCAATGCTTTTAAGGTGCTGGGCGCCGGCTATGCCATGGGCAAGTGGATGGGCGCGAAGCTGGGCATTCCCGACGAGGAACTCTCTTTTGAAAGGCTCACAACTCCTGAAGCCGCAAAGCAGCTGGGAACCGTAACGTTTGTATCCGCCACCGATGGCAACCATGGCCGCGGCGTGGCGTGGACGGCACAGCAAATGGGGCATGAGGCCGTTATCTATATGCCCAAAGGCACAGCGGCAGAAAGGCTGGAAAACATCCGTGCCTGTGGGGCGAAGGCGGAAATACTCCCCATGAACTACGACGAGTGCGTCGACAAGGCAGCAGCAGACGCGAAGAAGTATGGCTGGGTGTTGGTACAGGATACCGCGTTTGAAGGGTACGAAGAAGTACCCACGTGGATTATGCAAGGCTATTTGACCATGGCTTTGGAAGCGGCCGGGCAGCTGGAAGGCGTCGTCCCCACGCATGTTTTTTTGCAGGCGGGGGTGGGTTCCATGCCGGGCGCGGTTGCCGGGTTGATGGCAGACTATTACGGCGAAGAGAAACCCACTGTTGTTATCGTGGAGCCCAACAAGGCATCTTGCGTCTATCAGACGGCGGCCGCAGGCAGCATTCAAACGGTTTCAGGGGATATGGACACCATTATGGCGGGCTTAGCCTGTGGGCGTCCTAATCCCGTGGCGTGGGATGTGCTCGCGCAAACAACGGAATTTGCCGTTTCCTGTCCGGACTGGGTCGCGGCGCACGGTATGCGCGTGCTGGGCAATCCGCTTAAGGGCGATCCAAGGATAATCAGCGGCGAAAGCGGGGCGGTCACCGCCGGCCTCATGACTGCGCTCATGCAGCGGGAAGATTTGGTGTGGCTGAGAAACCGCCTTCACCTTAACAAGGATTCCGTTATCCTGTGTTTTTCTACCGAAGGCGACACGGATATGCAAAACTATCGCAGCATCGTTTGGGATGGAAAGTACCCGAATGCTGAGTAAATTAAACAAAAAGTGCCCGCAATCGGGGATAGTGGCAGTGCATAATTAGCTTGCCACGCGCTGACCTATTTGTTATAATTAATTAGAAACTGTGGGAATCGTTTCTCAATATCTAATTTAGGGAGGTTTTTTCATGAAGAAACTGGTCGCTCTCATGCTGGCGCTGACGCTGGCACTGTCCGTAGGTGGTGTCTTGGCGTCCGAAACGTTCGAAATCGCCATGGTTACCGATATTGGCACCATCGACGACAAATCATTCAATCAGGGCACCTGGGAAGGCATCGAAGAATATGCTGAAGCAAACGACAAAACGTATCACTATTTCCAGCCGACAGCCCAGTCGACCGAAATCTATCTGGACATGATCGAGCAGGCGGTCAACGCCGGCGCGAAAATCATCGTTACCCCCGGCTTCCTTTTTGAGGAGCCCATCTTCATCGCGCAGGATATGTATCCGGACGTCAGCTTCGTGCTGTTGGACGGCGTGCCGCACAATGCCGATTATTCCGAGTTCCGCACCGAAAAGAACGCCGTAGGTATCCTTTACGCTGAAGAGCAGTCCGGTTTCCTTGCCGGCTATGCAGCGGTTAAGGAAGGCTATACCAAGTTTGGCTTCATGGGCGGCATGGCTGTGCCCGCCGTTATTCGCTTTGGCTATGGCTATGTGCAGGGCATCGAGCATGCCGCCAAAGAACTGGGATTGAAGGACCTTCAGATCAACTACCATTACACCGGCGGTTTCGCCGCGACCCCCGAAGCGCAGAGCCTCGCGGCCTCCTGGTACGCTGACGGCGTCGAAGTCATCTTTGCTTGCGGCGGCGCCGTAGGCAATTCCGTGATGGCAGCTGCGGAAGCGGCAGGCGGCAAGGTCATCGGCGTAGACGTCGACCAGAGCCCCGAATCCGAAACAGTCATTACGTCCGCCACCAAAGGCTTGGCACCCTCCGTTGTACAAACCCTGACCAAGTTCTATGCGGGCGAATTTCCCGGCGGCGAGACTCTCGTACTGGACGCTTCCAACGATGGCGTATCCCTGCCCATGGCAACTTCCAAGTTTGAGACCTTTACGCAGGAAGACTATGACGCGATCTTCGCCAAACTCGTGGCCAATGAAGTGGAACTGCTTAAGGATACCGACGCTGCAAGCGTCGTGGAGATCCCGCTGACCACTGCCACTGTAACAGAAATCAAATAATCGTATCCGTAAGGGCTGCCCCTTCGGGGGCAGCCCGTTTGTTTTATGTTTGAGGAAAAGAGTCTGAGATGAGCGATTACATTATCGAGATGCTCCACATCACCAAGGATTTTCCCGGCATCCGTGCCAATGACAACGTTACACTGCAGCTGAAAAAGGGCGAGATCCACGCGCTTCTTGGTGAAAACGGCGCGGGCAAATCGACCCTGATGAGCATTTTGTTTGGTCTGTATCAGGCCGAAGGCGGTGAGATACGCAAGAACGGGCAGAAAGTGCATATCCGCAATCCCAACGATGCTAACGCGTTGGGCATTGGTATGGTGCACCAGCACTTCAAGCTGGTGCACAATTTTACGGTGCTGGAAAACATCGTTCTTGGTGTGGAGACCACGCGTCATGGCGTGCTGAAAATGGATGAAGCACGCGAAAAGGTGATGCATCTTTCCGACCGCTACGGGCTGTCCATTGCGCCGGATGCGCTCATTTCAGACATCACCGTGGGTATGCAGCAGCGCGTTGAGATCCTCAAAATGCTGTACCGCGAGAATGACATCCTCATTTTTGACGAACCTACCGCCGTACTGACGCCGCAGGAGATCGATGAACTGATGCAGATCATGACCGGCCTTGCCAAGGAAGGCAAGTCCATCCTGTTCATCACGCATAAATTGGATGAGATCAAGAAGGTTGGCGACCGCTGTACGGTGCTGCGCAAAGGTGAATATGTTGGCACGGTGGCGGTTTCCGAAACCAGCGTAGAAGAAATGGCAGAAATGATGGTGGGGCGCAAAATCAACTTTACCATTGATAAAGTCGTTGCACAGCCGGGGAAAGCCGGCCTTAGCGTCAGAAACCTGACGATCGCGGGTCATCATGCAAAAAAAGCGGTATCCAACGTTTCCTTTGATGTGCATCACGGCGAAATCGTTTGCATTGCAGGCATCGACGGCAACGGGCAGAGTGAATTGGTGTACGCGCTTACCGGCCTCATGCCGCTGGAAAGCGGGAAGATCCTGCTTCACGGTGAAGATGTGACCGCCGACAGCATTCGCGCACGCAACGAAAAAGGTCTGTCGCACATTCCGGAGGACAGGCATCAGTATGGCCTTGTGCTCGATTTTGATCTGCAGCAGAACCTGGCGCTCAAAACCTACTTTCATGAACCTTTGCATAAAAACGGGTTTATCAACTTTGGTGAGGTACGCCGGCACGCGGAAGATCTGATTGGCAGTTTTGACATCCGAACAGCGCAGGGACCGGAAACATCGGCGCGCAGCATGTCCGGAGGCAACCAGCAAAAGGCCATCATCGCAAGGGAGATCGATACACACTCCGATGTCATAATTGCGGTGCAGCCAACGCGCGGTCTGGACGTTGGCGCCATGCTCTACATCCACGAGCAGCTCATTAAGGAGCGTGACGCCGGCAAGGCTGTACTGCTGATTTCTTTGGAGCTGGACGAAGTGTTCCAGTTGGCTGACCGTATCCTGGTCATCTACGAAGGGCAAATCGTGGCTGAAAAGGACAGCAAGGACGCAACGCCGCAGGAACTTGGTCTGTATATGGCGGGCTCCAAGAGGGGAGAAGCGGTATGAAAAAAGTAAGAAAATCCCTGTTCAGCGCCACGCCCTCAGTACTTGCGATTGTCGCGGGTCTTGCAGCAGGTGTCATTATCCTCCTTATCAGCAATCCCGCCAGGGCTTGGGAAGGCCTTCTCACCATTTTGCGTGGCGGGTGGAATAATGATATGAAGGGCGTGGGTCAGGTTCTCTATTACGCCACCCCCATTATTTTGACGGGTCTGTCCGTTGGGTTTGCCTTTAAAACCGGTATGTTCAATATCGGCGCTGCCGGGCAGTTGATGGTGGGTGGATTCGTCTCAATTTATGTGGCCGTGACGTGGACCTTCCTGCCCGGTGCGCTGCATTGGATCGTGCCGTTGGTGATGGGCATGCTGGCCGGGATGGCCTGGGGCATGCTGGTGGGTATTTTCAAGGCTTTCCTTAACGTCCACGAAGTCATTACCTCGATAATGCTCAACTATATTGCCATGTACGGGGTTAATTTCCTCGTCAAAAACTCTCACCTGTATGATATGCTTCGCAATCAAACGGTCAACGTGCCTGCCGGTTCCATGCTGCCCAAGGCAGGGCTGGATCAGATCTTCCTTATCATGAAAGGCAATTTCCGGGATGTATCGAGTGTTAACGCCGGCATTTTCATTGCCGTCGGCGTGGCGGTCGTCATCTACATTCTACTGGAGAAGACCATTTTCGGTTTTGAACTTCGAGCGGTGGGACATAACCGCCATGCCAGCCGTTACGCGGGTATCAGCGAAAAGAAGGCGATTATCACATCGATGGCCATTGCCGGAGCGCTTAGCGGCATCGCCGGAGCGACCATGTATTTGGCGCCGGCCAGCGGCATGCATATGCATGTTGAAGAAGTGCTTGCTGCGCAGGGATTCAATGGTATTGCCGTAGCGCTCTTGGGACTTAGCAATCCTATCGGCATTATTTTTACGGGGTTGTTTGTCGCACATATCACCGTAGGCGGCAGTTATCTCCAGTCCCTCAGGTACATGAAAGAGATTATCGATGTCATTATAGGCCTTATCATTTATTTCAGTGCCTTTTCTCTGCTTATGCGGGATGTGCTGCGCAATATCCGAAAGAAACAAAAGCACGCAGAACCTGAAGTGCAGGGGAAGGAGGAGCAGCCGGTATGAATACCGTCTATTTTCTTGTCCAGCAAATGATGTTTTTCTCCATCCCACTGCTTATCGTTGCTCTGGGCGGTATGTTTTCAGAGCGCAGCGGCGTGGTAAATATCGCGCTGGAAGGCATTATGGTGGCGGGCGCGTTCTGTTCTATCCTGTTTATCAGCGTCATGCAGGATAAAATGAGTGGCCAAGCACTGCTGCTGCTGGCTGTTCTGGTGGCTATGGGGTCGGGTGTGCTGTTTTCCCTATTGCACGCTTACGCGGCCATCAATCTTCGCAGCGACCAGACCATCTCCGGTACCGCGCTGAATATGATTGCGCCGGCGGCAGCCATCTATCTGGCGCGCACTATTCAGCCCAACGGAATCCAGCAGATTCAGTTCATCAACACATTCCGCATTGAAAAGGTGCCTCTCATTGGGGATATCCCCGTCCTTGGTCCCTTGCTGTTCCAAAACGCCTACATCACCACCTATATAGGCTTTGCCATCTACGCTGTTTCGGCGCTGGTGCTGTATAAAACACGCTTCGGCCTGCGCCTGCGTGCTTGCGGCGAACATCCCCAGGCGGCGGACTCGGTAGGTATTAACGTGTATCACATGCGCTATTTCGGCGTGCTGATTTCCGGCGCGCTGGCCGGTCTGGGCGGCCTGGTGTACGTGATCCCCACCTCCACCAACTTCAATGCCACCGTGTCCGGTTATGGATTTTTGGCCTTGGCGGTGCTCATATTCGGGCAGTGGAAACCCACGCGCATTTTGTTTGCCGCGTTCTTCTTTGGTCTGATGAAGACTATCGCTTCCGCTTATTCCGGGGTGCCGCTGCTGCAAAACCTCGGCATACCTAGTGATATCTATAAGATGATTCCCTTTGCCGCTACGCTGGTCGTACTGGCGTTCACCAGCAAAAAGTCCCAGGCGCCGCGCGCCAGCGGTGTTCCGTATGATAAGGGCGCACGGTAAATGGGCAATACCACGGGGTGTTTCTTTCCACGATACATAACGAATTTCGCAGACTGGTCAGCCGCAACGGCAAGGCAAAAGCCCTCAAAAATGAGGGCTTTTGCCTTGCCGCATCTGTGTGGCTACTTACGGCCGCCAAACAACTTCTTTGCTTTTTTCAGCAGT
>LFTR01000241.1:7703-9976 GCA_001513425.1 Clostridiales bacterium DTU024 | reverse complement strand
GCTCAGTTCCTTGTTGTCGATGCTTTGCTTTCCCCGGATGGGCAGGACAACCGTCAGCTCGTCCCCGACCTCCATCTCAGAAAGGTCATACTGGATCCACGCAAGGGTTTCGCCGTTCTGCTTGCCGGCATGGACACCGGCTTCACCCAGCGGATTGACATTCTTGCCGTTCACGATAGCAAAGTCCAGACTGCTCCACGATACGCCGTCCTTTTCGGCGGCCTCAAAACTGAAGCCTCCGCCGTTAATCTTCGCGTCGTCAAAGGGCGCTTGCGCGTCCCGCTCTTTTGTTGAATGCACGATCCGCAGGTATTTTCCGTCATACACGGCTTCGGTCACGGTGACGTCCACATGGTCAAAGCTTGCGCTTGCCAGGTTTTTCTGCACGAGGTCATACGCTTCCTTTTGAACGACCGCGAATTCTTCTCTTTTCCCTTGGCCCATCAGATCAAACAATCCAAAGCCGTCTGTTAAGGCGAAGGCTGCGGCAGCCACAGCGATCAGGGCAATAACAATGATTGCCGATAGTGATATTTTCTGTTTCATAACCGGTTCCTCTTCCTTTCGTACCTGGTTCAATACACGCCGCTTCAAATCCTCGCTCATGGTCAGGCCGGACAAGCGGCTATTCATTTCTTCCTTGAATTTATTCTTCATCGAAATACCACCCTTCCAGCTTGTTCCTAAGCTTTTCTCTTGCGCGTTTGAGGCGTGTGGACAGTGTTGATTCACTTATTGACTGCGTCTGCGCGATTTCGCGCAGGCTGATCCCCTGGTAGTAGTGCAGCAGGATAACCTCACGGTACTTACGGGGGAGGTTCATTACTTCCCTGATGAGTGTGTCGTCGGGCGGCGTGAATTGCTCGCCGGCTTCAGGCAGTTCCTCCAGGGAGCGGCCGCTCTCATGCCGGAACCAGGCGCTGCGCCTGATATCGCGGCAGCAGTTGATCGCGACGGCGCACAGCCAGCTTATCTCGCTGCAGTCGCCCCGAAAAGTGTGATATTTACTGTACGCCTTGATGAAGGTTTCCTGCACCGCGTCCTCAGCCAGCTGGACGTCCCCCATGTTAAGGTAGCAGAAGCGCAGCAGCCTATTGCCATACTGTTCCATCAAGCGGCAAATGTCCGCTTCCCGGGCTTTGTCCGGTACCTGACAAAGTTCCATTTCTTCGCCTCCCTTCACCAAGTTAGACGCGTATTGGCAAGATTATCGTTCAATTGCATGAAATCTTCCAAAGAATAGTATATTGTACGAATTACCACAAAAAGACGGGCGATGCAACATCAATCTCTTCTCCTGACTATTGGGCCTAATGGTCGACACGGATTGTGGTGTTGCATGAGACTTCGGCGAATTATCCACCGGATTTCGGACAGGATGCAACCTATTGGCGCCGCGCAGCATCTAATGGATAGAATCGGCGCCGGTTCAAGAAAACGGGGAGAGAGTGATGAACGAACAATTCTTCACAACAGAAGTAAAGGGTATGGAACGATCACTTTACCGGGTGGCCTACAGTTACATGCGCTCGGATGAAGATGCGGCAGATGCGGTGCAGGACGCCTTGCTCAAGGGTTGGGAAAAGCGAGGTGCCTTGCGGGAAGAGCAATACTTCCGCACATGGCTGACGCGAATTCTTATCAACGTCTGCAAAGCCCGGCTCCGCAAACGCCACATGGAACTCCCATTGACTGAGGCAACTGCTTCTTCGCAGGGTGATTCGCTCCATGAGTTTCATTTGCGGGACGCGATGGCTGACATGGACGTCAAGTACCGCGTTCCCTTGACGCTGTTTTATCTGGATGGATTCTCGATGAAAGAAACAGCGCGGCTGCTTGGGCTGCCTGAAGGTACTGTGAAAAGCCGGATTTCCCGCGCAAGGGACAAACTCAGAGACATGTTCAAGGATGAGGAGGTGTTTGAAGATGAAGCGCTTTGACCTGGATAAGGCATTCCCCGAAACTCCGAAAGCATTCTCGGAGCGCATCGACCAGACACTCCGGACAATCAAGGAGGAAAAATACGTGAGAAAATTCACTGTTCGTACAATGCTTATAGCTGCCGTTATCACCCTTGCCGTAGGCGGCATTGCCTACGCGGTAATCACTCTCGGCCAAGAATGGTACTACAACACCCGTTTCACTGCGTACCAGCAGCATGAACCCGACAAGCACCAAGCCATCATGGACAACATGCAAACTGAAATCCCGCAGGAATCAAACGGAGCCGCGGCAGGGCTGGTTAACATAAAGGTTGAGGATGCTTCATGGGC
>LFTR01000241.1:6464-7687 GCA_001513425.1 Clostridiales bacterium DTU024 | reverse complement strand
GCAATGTCGGAAATGGATGGGGATGGGTTGTATGCGGCAAGCGTTGACGCAGGCGATCCTGAGAGCAGAAACGTGCACTGGTTGTGGACATCCAAGGGCTATGGGCTGCCCAATGATGTAATGGCAGACCCCGACAAACAGCTATTGCTCATTGATCTTATGAGAGACCTATACATCGGCGAAACCGCGACAGTGCTCCCCGGTTACATGACGGATGTTTTCACGACCGATGAAGGCCCGGTAATGGCAGTGCACGAATATGATTTGAAACTTGCCGACACTGCGGAGGTGGAAAAGATGTTCCGGGACATCGAAATTCCTGAAGGGATCGATGAAGCCCTGTTCATCCTGGACAATCAGCAGCAGAAAGAACGCCTGATGCTTCAAGCAGAAGCCGCAAAGCAAGCAATTAAAGACAATACGGACGGGGAGGGGTACCTGAGCCTCCGCTTGCCCTACAGCGTCATTCCGTTTCAAGACGACGAGCTTGGCGAAGCAATGGAAGGCGCTGCGAATTTCAAAGTCTATATTGGGAAGTAAGCTCTTTCGCATTAAGATGAGTCAACACCGACAGAATGAAGAAGCCCCCCTCTCCGAAACGCTCAACGGCAGGATAGGGGGGCAATCTTCTTTCTTTGGATCATATTACTTCGTTCTTTTCTAACTTTTTCATGTTGCGCATCGTATACCGGATATTGGAGGTGCTCGACATGAAACGTATCACAACGCTCATTCTGGTTTTTGTTCTTTGTTTGTCAGCCTTTTCGGCGCAGGGGATGGGGGCACGGTATCAGGCAGAAGCCAAAGTCAATTTTCATCTGCGGGAAAGCCCAAAGGAGAGCGGCAAACGAATCGCTCTCATCAATGAGGGCAGTGAAGTCGTTGTAAGTGAATTCGGTGACGAGTGGAGCAAAATCATCATCAGCCATAGGGCAGGTTACGCCAAGTCGGAATGGCTGTCCAAGTTTACTGCCTTGGATCCCTTCGCCAATCCTGTGCCCGGGCATCAAAGACAAATTGGTGTCGCCAAAATCATCACACCGGTTTGGGTATCGGTTGCCGGATACTCCGGGAACATTCTGGGCCCCGGATATATCGTTGCTGTAAGGAGTTTTGCCTCAGAACACGCCCTGGTCAACATGATGCGGGAAGTGACGCGTTTGCCCAAAGATACCTTGAGCTATGAGGCCTTTGTGCCCTGGCAGTCCGCCCTGCCGGGGGAT
>LFTR01000241.1:0-6442 GCA_001513425.1 Clostridiales bacterium DTU024 | reverse complement strand
CCGCATACAGGCAGCCACCATTCAACATCAGAAATCCTTTTCTTTTAACAGACTTTGCGGCCGTACAAAAAGTCAAACGGATACCTGATGGCGCCCAATATCAGCAGCGACGGAAAAGGTTACGGGGGTGGCGTGTGCCAGCTTTCCACAACACTGTATAACGCAGCGCTCGGGTTACCTTTGAAGATTGACCGATGGAAGGTGCATCGGGAAAGAGGAGTTGCTTACATTCCCCAATATTTTGATGCTGCAGTTGGCTCGTACAGTGACCTGGCATTCACCAATCTACTGCCCTATGCCATCAGCCTGGAAGTGCTTACTCAAAACGGTGCGCTGACAGTTCTCATCCGACGCGCAGACGAGACGAGTTGATCCCGTACTTGTGTTTTCCGTGTTCACAAGCCGCTTTCCTGTAAGGAAGAAGGTCGATGCAAGCCATGAAAGCCGTAATAATTCCTCTGCATCTAACTTTCCCGGCACTTTGCACGTATAATATATGAAAGCAAGTGATGCATCCATGCTTTCCGAAAAAAATCCCTGAGGAGAAGTCATGATTTCTGACGACCAGTTCACCCGGGAAACGACAGCGCTGACCCCGACGCTCTACCGCATCTCCATGAGTATCCTGCGGCATGAGGCCGACTGCCGGGACGCCGTGCAGCAAGCGCTGCTGAATGTGTGGGTGGCCCGCGGGCGTGTGGAGGAAGCGCGATTCCGCACTTACCTGACGCGTGTCGTTATCAACGAATGCCGGAACATCCAGCGCAGGCGCATGCGCGAGATCCCGGTCGATGAGCTGCCGGATCTGGAGTACATTATGCAGCCGGAGCAGTCAGAACTGCGGGAGGCCATCGACCTCTTGCCGGAATCCCTGCGGACGCCCCTCTTACTGCACTACATGGAATGTTTCAACGAAAAAGAAACTGCTGATGCGCTTGGGATCTCGGTCGTTGCTGTCAAGAACAGGCTGTACCGCGCGCGAAAGGCACTGAAGCAAAAACTGAAGGATTGGGAGGTTACACCGCAATGAAAAAGAACGCGCTGAACAGCGAGCGCCTGCAGGCGCTGTTTCCCCGGACGCCCCAAGCTTTCAGCGACTTTGTTGAGCACAGGCTTAACGACCTGAAAACAGGAAAGGGGACCCCCATCGTGAAAAAGAAGCTGAGTATGGGCCTCGTACTGGCCCTCGTATGTGTTCTGTTGGCAGTTGCCGCCGTAGCGGCCATCCTCTCCCCGACGGCCGAAATCTTTGGCTTTCTCTATGGCAAGGAGAAGCAGGAAATTCTGCTCAAGGGCGACATCGCGGCCATTGGCCAGGTGCATACGGTTGGCGACCTGGAAGTGACGCTGGAGGATGTCGTTTACCAGACGGAAGGCGATATGACCGGGCTGTACGGCACCGGTATCATTGCCCCGAAGGAAGGCAGTAAGGTGGTGCTGATCCCTGAGGATTACAGCCCCGCATCGCCTGCCGGCTACACACTGCACTATGGCAAAGTTGAGGAGGTGCCCGAGGACGCGCCTACCTACCTTGAACAGGCCGGAAAGACCGGCTCGAAGCTTCTGCAGGTTTCGGTTCGACCGGACAGCCTTGTACAGGCTGACAAGCAGGTGGACGTTGACGTCGGATACAGCCTGCTACCCTTGCCCGACGGCCGCGTCCGCTTCGCGTTCGAGTTGGCAGGGCCCGGTGTACTGCGCGCAAGCGAATATCTCCTGAAGATGGACCTGGTCTGGCTTGAGCTGGACGGGCAGGGTGAACCGGTGAACGGCGTGAAGACAGACAGCTGGGATGTTCTTGTCGTGCCGCAGCTTTCTGAGACGGCCAAGATCGCCATTGCAGCCCAGCCCCCGGTGCCCGAGCCCACGGTGGCTCCCACCGCAGCCCCCGGCGCCGTCCTGATGGTCGGTCAGCACTGGTCGGAGCATGAGAAGTACACCGCCGCACATCCCGAGCGCAGCGCCCAGAACATCGCTCTGGAATACGGCGAATGGTACGACTTCATCGCGAACCCCGAAAATGTATGGGATGTGGGCTTCTTCTTCCTTGAGGATGGCAGCCTGGACGCCCTGATCAAGGACGGGCGGATACTGGACCTTTCAAACAATGAAACCATCATGGCCAAGGTAAATGACCTCTATCCCAGGGTGCGGGAAGCCCTGACTCGGGATGGCAAGACCTATGCCGTGCCCCACGCAGTCTTTGCGGGCCACAACGGTCTGGCAGCCATCGATGAGGACACATGGAAAGAGCTTGGCTGGGATTTCAGCAAAGCGCCCAAGACCTTTGAAGAACTGGCCGTCCTGGCTGAGGAATACATGGCCCTGCCCCTGGAGACCCGCCGCGGCACCCGCTTCCTGGGGGAAGGGGAAACCGCCGCGGCGACCCGCCGCACGCTGCTCCGCGAACTGGTCAATACAGCCTATGCGGAAGCCATGGCAAAGGGCGACCCCGGCGCCATTGACACCNNAAAACAGGCGTCCAGGGACGCCGATGGGAAGATGCGCGTCCTCATCTTTGAAGGCTGGCCCTACGTGGATTCCCATGGCCGCAGGCAGCTGAGCCTTCGCCTGGGAGACGCGCCCGCCTTCACCCAGCGCCTGGGCGTATGCGTCATCAACGCCGACGCCCCCAACAAAGAGGCCGCCATCCGCTACGTTGAGTGGCTTGTGGATAACACCAACGCCCAGTTCCTGCCAATGCTGAGCGCCGTCATGACAGCGCCGGAAATCGCCAAAATGAGCGTTGAACAGAACATCCTGGATTACAGCCAAACAAGCCGCATTCAGGCCGGTATCAGCCGGGAAGACCTGGCTCAGATCGAGAAGCTCAAGGGCATGCTGGCAAGCGGCGATGTTGGCAAGTATGGCCCCGAAGAAGCCGGACTGGCCCGCTTCCGCCGGGAAGTCGCCCCCTATATGACTATCATGACAAGCCCCTACCCGGTGACCTATGACATCCAGGAGGATTACCTGGACGGCAAGCTGGATGCGGACGCATTCATCAAGGCGCTGCAGGAGGCAGAGGATAAGAAGCAATAGCATGTCGGCGAGGGCTCGTGAGGAATAAGGCAAACCCGAACATTCATGAATATTGGACATATTAGAAATCTCTCAAGCAACTCCGAAGAAAGACGCAAACAACAATAACGCAGAGAAGCAGTATAAAGCTCTGGAAGAATTTACCGGCGCACTCGAAAGACTGCAGAGCGGGCACGGTGCCGCTGACCAACTTAAGCGACCACTGCAATAAACACTTCAAAGAGCGATCCGACCGGGTCGCTCTTTGTGTATGTCCATCTTAAGGAGGGGAGACGCCGCTGCCGCAGTTGCCCGAGCGGCCGATGGCGCTTCTTCTTTGCTTCCGTCCGGTTCACACTTCTCTCGTCCAATATTTTGGTCGTTAGGCCGACGAAGTTCTCAGTTAAACGCAGACTGATCCTCACTTCTGTCCGCCTTCACACAGCAGGTGCTTCTCCCTGCACCATACCGTATGAGGATTCCTTCCTGCACCGGCTTTGTCAGCGTCGACAATACCGAGGCACGACCGACACTTGATCGTCAGGGAATGGTTTCCCGATGATGGCCGCGAGACGCAGCCACTGCAGTGGTTCAAGCGGCTGTCGGTGCTTTCCGCGGATGGGATGTTTAGGCAGGATCGCGCATCCAACCCTCGGGTCTTGCGTTTCCCGCCGTTTTCCGTATAATATTCCCCTGAGGGAAGGAAGGCATGCGCAGACGGCGCGCAAAAGGCGCGCAGCTCAGGTTGGGCCCAGACGCGGGCCCTAAGGTTTTATAGCGCGGGGAGGGTTCCCCGTGGGTCTGGCGGAGTATGCTCCGCCCGCACTTGTATAAAACGACTCGAGAGTATTAAAAGAGGACGCTCCCTTGGAGGACAGGTCGCTATATAGACTCGTTCGTCCGGAAAGTTGACATAAAAGACCGCAAGTCGCAATAAACTCAATCGAAGGCGTGAAAATTTCAGAAATACAGGTGCAATTGGTTATTTTGTCATTCTGAAAGGAAAAGAAATGAAACAACTGATTGCTCTTATCATGGTACTTATCCTGTCGGCCGGCGCCGCGTTCGCCCAAGCCGCACCGATCCGGGGACTGCAGGCGCAGCCCGATGAGATGAAGATCCCCTACACTGTGGACCTCAGCCCGGCAGATGGCGCGGACAGCGTCGAACGTCTGGGCGACCATCCNNNAACCCAGCAGCAGACCTCCGAATGGAGCTGCGGAGTATCCGCTGCACTGATGGTGATCTCCTGGTACGGCAGGCTGGATGCACACAGCGAGGAGACCCTGGCGCGTTTCCGCAGCAACGGGCTCGAGCCCGCAGCCACATCCCTTCGTCAGGCTATGCAGATATTTGAGGGCGTCGGCGGTTTTGACCTGCTTACCACTTTTGACGCGGGAGAGAATGTGCACAGCATCTTTACCCTCGACTATATTCAGGAGACGCTAAAGGAAGGCAAGCCCATCATGATCGGCTGGAACGACTGGGGCGGGCATTGGCAGGTCATCATCGGCTATGACACCATGGGAACGGATACCCTGCAGGATGACGTCATCATCGTGGCCGATCCCTACGACACCACCGATCATAACCAGGACGGTTACGGCGTCTACCCGGCGGAGCGCTTTATCTACAACTTCACTTTCTACGGTTTCTTCCCCGAAGAGGAACTCAACGACATGTGCTTTATCGTAGCGACGCCCAAATAAGGGATCGGTTCCGATAATGTTCCTCCCTCACATTTGAACCGCCGTTTTCGGATCTGCGCCAGGGAACGGCGGTGTCTTACTAATGTTTCGGTGAAATCATCAAGCGACTATCCCGGACGATCTGGTGAGCAACTCAAAAGAGGAGCTCACTATGAGAGCTGTCTGTTGATGGAAAGCAATTTAACAGTAGGCGTTTATTCAAAACCGCCCCTTGTCAGTCTTTTCGCCATTCTCCAAGAGCCTCCCGGACGCCGTTCCACATCTTTGGGCCTACTGCACTAAACGCCACACACTTGTCCACTGTGGAACTCACGCTGCGAACCAACTGCAGCAAGAACGGGCAGTGCCTCATTGCATCGTTATTGCGTATTTGGTGTTTCATTGCTACAATAACCTCTATATATTGTGTAGCGAATGATCAAACGTTACGCTGGATCAAAGGATGCGATGCTTTTGTCAAACAACATGGTGCCACCCGTTTATGCACAGATTGCTTTGGATGTGGCATTGCGGATCACAAGAGGCGAACTGGGGGAGAATACCAAGGTCTATGGTCGTTCGGTCATGGCCTCGGAATACGGCGTATCTCCTGAGACTATCCGACGTGCCATGAAACTGCTTTCCGATATGGAAATTGTCAGTATCCTGCGTAACAGCGGTGTAATGGTCCTTTCCAGCGAAAAAGCCGGCCGGTATGTTAAACAATTCAGCGCACAAAATGACATTCGCACACACCAAAGGAAGCTGAATCAACTGCTGCAAAAGCAGGCGGATATAGGGCGGCAGATCACGGATGTGGCAGGGGCCATCGTTCGAATCAACGAAAAGTTTTCGACCACAGCGCCTTTCCCCAATTATGAAATAGCGGTACCCACGGAGTGCCCGCTCATCGGCAGGAATCTGAGCGAATTGAAGTTTTGGCAGCAGACCGGTGCGACAGTTATCGCCATTCGCCGGGGAGACACCATCTTCCTTTCGCCGGGGCCGTATGCGTCACTGGAACACAACGACATACTGATGTTTGTTGGCAGTGCACACTGTGCCGACGCAGTGGAAGCGTTTCTCAGACAAGGGTCAGCGGCCCCATAAAAGCTGATGTGTCATCAAATCCAGCCAGATCACGGCTGGATTGTTTACGTTCGGGATTTTGTGATCTTTGTTATTGACGAACTAACAACTTGTGAAATATAATGAAGTTGCCACCTATCATCCGCAAAACCTCAAGATCAATAATGGCCACAATGATCTATCAAACCACGCAGGATCCATGCCAATGGAATCACTGCGTGGCGACCGACGACTGATCATTCAAACGAAGGAGGGTACTATGATTAAAAAGTTGCTGTCCCTTGTGATGACCGTACTGATTCTCCTGATTCCGCTATCTGCCGCCGCTTCAGGCGCAGATCTCACGGCATCCATTGCTTTTTGGTTCACCCCGTTGACCAACACCATGGAACAGGACGTGGAGGAGATCCTTCTGCCAAAATTCCATGAGAGCTACCCGAATGTGGAGGTGGATTTTCAACAGATCACCTGGGAAGGCGTGACGGAGAAAATGGAGATCGCCATGAGTACCGGCACCACGCCCGACATCTTTTTGGACGGCACTGCGCGCACAGCCAAACTGCCCCCATCCGGATTGGTGGAGGATGTGACGGACGTGATCGAAAGCTTTGACGATTGGTATGATGCGGTGCTCAGCATCGGCC
>LFTR01000125.1:1275-6412 GCA_001513425.1 Clostridiales bacterium DTU024 | reverse complement strand
TGAACCCAAAACATGAAAAATGTCTGAAAACATAAGCGTTTTCAGACAAAATGTGGTGGAGCATAAGAGATTCGAACTCTTGACCCCCACAATGCCATTGTGGTGCGCTACCAACTGCGCTAATGCCCCGCAACGAAGGTTATACTATCATGAGCCCGCGGGTTTGTAAAGCCCTTTTTCTCCTTTTTGTCGTGCAGCTTTGATTATTACAGGAGAGAGAAACGCTTTGCGCATCCCTCTCTCCTGATTGCTTCTTATGCACCCATTTATTTCTTTTGCAGCGCCTTTGGTTTCCCAAGGATTTCGCTCATGACGATGGCGCGTACCAGATTATTGGCGTCCGTCATAACAAAGGGTGCCAAAATGTAAGCAGCAGGTTGTGTCCTTGCAATCTGCTTTTTTTCGGGTTTGGCCTGATTGCCTGAAGTTTTCTCTATCCTTGGCGTCATCGCGGCCGGCTTCTTTGGTCCCTCACCTAAAGAAGTCCCCTCCGGTGAATCGTGCATCTCCCAGAGTTGCTTTGGGGCAGCTTTCACTGACTTCACAGTATCCAATGTTCTTGTGGCAGGCGGTTGACTGGTCCGCACGCTGTCCTGAAGACCCGGGATAGACATAATGCGTTTTTTTATTTCTTCCCATTTGCGCTTATTACCCTGTGTTGCCCCAACCATGGATACAAACACGACAATAAGAAGGATTCCCAGAAAATCAATCATCGGCAACACCTCTTTTTTGACCGGCCAGCCCTTTATTCATCCTTCGTCATGTTAGGCGGCTGCGTTGATTTGGAGATACCCTCACGCATCGCAGTGTCTGCCATAACATTTTTCATATTGTAATAATCCAGTACGCCCAACTTGCCTGAGCGCAACGCATCCGCCATAGCAAGCGGCACTTGCGCTTCCGCCTCAACAACCTTGGCACGCATTTCCTGCACTTGTGCCTGCATTTCTTGTTCCCTTGCGACAGCCATGGCACGGCGCTCTTCGGCACGCGCCTGTGCGATCCGCTTGTCTGCCTCCGCCTGATCCATCTGCAGCTGCGCACCGATATTGCGGCCGACGTCGACATCCGCTATGTCGATGGAAAGTATCTCGAAGGCAGTTCCTGCATCAAGGCCTTTACTAAGTACCGTGTGGCTGATTTTATCCGGATTTTCCAGTACCGCTTTGTGGCTAGAAGACGATCCAATGGTAGTAACGATACCCTCACCCACACGGGCAATGATCGTTTCTTCCCCGGCTCCGCCAACCAGCTGCTGAATATTGGTTCTGACCGTTACACGCGCTTTGACGCGTAATTCGATGCCGTCCATCGCCATGGCAGACACCGGCGGTGTCTCAATGATTTTCGGATTGACACTCATCTGTACCGCTTGCAGGACATCCCGCCCTGCAAGATCGATAGCACAGGCCTGTTCATACTGCAGATCAATCCCCGCCTGTTGCGCGGATATGAGCGCCTTAATGACGCGCTCTATATTGCCGCCTGCCAAGATATGCTTTTCGAGTTGGTTGACTTCTACGTTGAGCCCCGCCTTGCTGGCTGTTATCAACGAATCCACCAATCTTGGCGGAGAAATGCGGCGCAACCGCATGCCAATCAACATCATAATGCTCAGAGGTACGCCCGATGAACGGGCCCGAATCCACAGTCCCAAAGGGACATACCGTAAGAATACAGCAATGAGAAGTACAGCGGCAACAACAATAATACCTAACAGAATTTCCGGCATAGCTACCTCCATTAAACGTCGATCTTTGCCTTTTCCACAACAACTCTTGCACCTTCAACTTCAATGATTTCGACCTGCACGTCCCGATCGATGAATTCCCCCTGGCTGACCACATTGAACCGTTCGCCCCCAAAATCTGCTAAACCGCTGGGGCGCAGTACAGTTAAGGTCACGCCGGTTTTTCCAACGTATGCCTTTTTGTCGTCACTTGACTGATATCCTTCTTCCTTGGTTGAGGAACCTTTAAGGATCAGGCTGGATCGGGATATACGACCGGTGGCTGCCGATTTGAGCGAAGCTGATATGAAAATGCCCACCAGCGCAATGACCACAACGGTCACACCAAGTCCTGCCAAGGGACCGTGATCTCTCCATGTCAGCACTACCGCCGCCACGAGCAAAAGTGTTCCTGCAATGCCCGGTATGCCAAACCCCGGCATGAACATTTCCACTATTAAGAGGATGATGCCCACCACAATACAGATGACAATCGGAAGATTATTGAGAATAAAATCCATTTACGTATCCTCCCTTACACCCTTATCTTACCATGCCACGGTACAGATTACCATAAAAATCATATGATACTTGGTACTTAACGCTCCCATGAATGATTGTTTATCAGCTTCCTCAAACGAACGACGTCCTCTTTATAGACATTTGCCAGAGCGCGATTGTAGATGATAGCCGCAGGATGATACAAAGGGTATAAAGCTATTATACCCGGAAAATGCAGCAATTGTCCATGCTTGTCCCCAATGCTTGCTGTTTCGCCAATCAATGCCCTAAGCGCGGTGTTGCCCAGTGTTACAAGAATTGCCGGATTCACCGCTTGTATCTCAACTCTGAGCCACGGCAGGAACAATGCAACCTCATTAAAAGTAGGCGTACGGTTTTTTTCCTGACCATCACGGCCATTGGACGTCGGGCGAATTTTGACGGCGTTCGTGATGTATATGTTGTCCCTTATCGCGCCCATGATTTTCAAGAAATCATTCAGATTCCTCCCGGCTGATCCAACAAAAGGACGTCCCTGCAACACTTCCTGTGCACCCGGCGCTTCACCTATCATCATTAATCCCGGGGTGTCGGAATTGCCTTCACCCAGAACGAATTTTTTATTCAAGCATGCCGGGACGGCCCTTAATTCCTCAATATACTTTTCATTAATCTGTCGCAGCAAGGAATATACCCCCTCACAGACGCGTTTCCAGCATTCTGAATGTGTTGATTATGTCTTGTCTGAGCCAATTGATCAGTGATACGACCAACCCCACCAAAACAAGAATAACGACCACCCCAAGAATTACCGCAAAAAAGTCTGACATACCCGCGGCAAAACGCATCCTATCTTTGTGAGTCTCCAGATCCTCTTCCTGATTGTCGAAATAGTCATCCGTCGGCATTTTGTTCACTCCCCTGCTTCAGTATCCCGTTTTTTTGAAGTTCCGGAAAACCCAACTGTCGCAGAGCTTCATAAAGTACAACTGCCACAGCATTAGATAGATTGAGTGATCGTGCATCCTTCAACATGGGAATTCGAATTGTGCTGTCGTATTTCTCTGCCAGCAGCTTCTCGGGCAAACCCCTCGTTTCCGGTCCAAATATCAATATGTCATCGGGCCGGTACGTGACGTGCGCGTAGTCTTGCTTTGCTTTGGTAGAGGCATAGTAGGTGCGCGCATCCGGAATGGCGCTGAGCAGAGATGAATAATCCTTGTGAACCTTCACATCCAACAAATACCAGTAATCCAGCCCGGCGCGCTTGAGATATTTGTCGGATAGAGAAAACCCCAACGGTTCTACCAGATGTAAGGTGGTGCCTGTGGCGGCGCATGTGCGCGCGATGTTGCCTGTGTTCTGCGGAATCTCGGGCTGGTAAAGGACAATGTGCATGATGGGGCGGGCTCTCCTTTTCAAAACTTGCCTGATGAAGTATACTGTTCTCAGTCAACAATATCAATTATGAACGTGAACCAAAGGAGTGTCAAACATGAAAAAACCAATCTTGGTCGTCATGGCAGCCGGCATCGGCAGCCGTTTTGGTGGCCTAAAGCAAATGACCCCCTTCGGCCTTCATGGCGAAGGTCTGATCGACTACTCACTGTATGATGCCATACACGCGGGTTTTGAGCGGGTCGTTTTCGTGATCAATAACCGTATTAGGGATGATTTCCGCGAATTCGTCGGAAAGAACATTGAAAAAAGGATGGACGTGCAATACGTCTGTCAAGAACTGGATAAAATTCCGCAAGGTCTCCAAGCCCCTCAAGATCGCATCAAACCTTGGGGCACCGGTCATGCCATCCTGTGCTGCAAGGATATCATTGATGCACCATTTTGCGCAATCAACGGGGATGATCTATATGGACGCATGGCATTTGAACAAATATGCAACTTCCTTAAGAAAGGTCCCGCTGCCGGACAGCATGCGATGGTGGGATTCCAACTGGGTCAGACACTGTCTGATACGGGATATGTGTCCCGGGGCGTATGCCAAGTGTCCCAGAGCGGCTATCTGGAAAGTGTTGTGGAGAGACTGCACATCATCAGCAGTGTGGATGGCCCCTTATATACCGACGATGGTGAAAACTACAAGCGTCTTGATGCTGAAACCGTTGTATCCATGAACATGTGGGGCTTCGCACCGGATTTCATGACCGCGCTACAGGAGGGCTTCCTCGCTTTCTATCAGGAAGCCATGGCGACCAATCCGCTAAAAGCAGAATACCTTCTGCCTACCATCGTCGGCGATCTTCTCAAAAAGGATCAAATTACTGTTGTGGCACTGCACTCCAGTGACAAATGGTACGGCGTCACAAACGCGTCAGACGCTTCCATTGTGAAAAATGCTCTGAAAAAAATGACGGGTCAGGGACTTTATCCTGATGGTCTTTGGTTATAAGTGATCTTCTTGCGCAACTACGCTGCGTATGCCGGCCCTGATACCGACTATCTGCAAATCGGTGATAGCTCGCTCGAGTTTTTCCTCAAAGCCCGGTATCGCCCTCAGGTCTTCGCCCCACAGTTCATGATCGGACAGGAGTGCGTAGGCAAGAATGCTCGGCTCCATGTCACAGGACAGCGCATGGAGCTCTTTTTGTTCTTCCGGATTTGCGGCAATCAGCTCCATAAACAGCACAGCTGAGGCAGCAATGAGTTTTACGCAGGATAATTCCTTCGCTGCGCACGCTTTGATCAATGGCAACAAACGGTTTTTCCACACTGCCAAAACCGGTCCGATCTTCAGGCGATCCACACCGCCAAAGTACGCATTCTCCAGCCTTTCAAATGACGAAGCAACTACTTCGAGGGCATCTTTGGTGGAGGAAATGGCTGCGGGCGCCACCTCCTGTACCATCATTTGTGCCAAAAACGCACGCGAGTCCTCATCGCCCATTA
>LFTR01000125.1:0-1182 GCA_001513425.1 Clostridiales bacterium DTU024 | reverse complement strand
TTTTTTGCTTCCTCTTCATTGGCTGCATAATAAGTCAATGCCGATTCACGAAAACCACGCGTAGATAGGAAGACATTTTCTTCTTCCAACCATTTGAAGAAATCGCCATCCAGTTCCCACGCAAACGCCAGCGCAACCACTGTTTTATGAAGCAAAAACCCATTTGCCAAAAAGGGTTCGCAGCACAGAATACTCACGCCGCTTTCGCCGCTCTCAAATCGTGCGTGCAAGAACGCCGCTACCTTGCCCGCCAGTGACTTGGGATTATCATAGTTGTCATTTTTTGATGGAACCGCAGGCGTATCACTGGCATCCGTCAAAATAAACTCAAGCTGCGATTCTTGTGCCAACTGAAGGACCTTCTGCCAATCATCAGCGGGATAAACGTCCATCAGGCATTGAACTATCTTCTCCTGCTTTCCCTTGCCGCTGCCACCCAAACCCGTGGTGGACAAAATATACCACCCCTGATTCAACAACAGTTTTTCTTGATCCTCGTTCTTGACATCAACAATCGCGATACCGCCCATGTCCGCCATTTCGTATGCGTTGGCGCGATCGATCCAGTCATCAATGAGAGGACGCAGGGCCGCCCCATCGCCAAATTGCAGGAATTTGAGCGTCTGGGGCGCGTTATCCCGCAGTGCTCTTCTTGCGTCGCCCTTTGCATTCATCCGGAAACCTCCCTTTGTTGGTGATGGAATTATAGCATTGCCGGCGACAGCTCGCAAACGGTAAAAAGTGCTTGCAATATCCTGTTTCATCTTGTATAATTACCTTCGTTGCGCTGATGTAGCTCAGTCGGTAGAGCGCATCCTTGGTAAGGATGAGGTCCCCGGTTCGAATCCGGGCATCAGCTCCAGAAAAACAGTCTGCCCAATAGGCATGCTGTTTTTTGTTTTATACTTATGCACTCACTCGCTGTTGAATTGGCACAAAGAAGGCTATATAATGGTATGCATCGTATATCATCCTCCACACCCACGAAAGGACAGCGAACATGACAAAAGCGATCACGAACGGCATTATTGTTACGGAATACGCGGAGCTCAAGGGCAAAGCGCTGATTTTTGATGACAAGATCCTCGGCATCGTTGATGAAAACAGCGTCAATGCGGAAGAAATTATCGATGCTGAAGGTCATTATATATGTCCCGGACTTATCGATTTGCATATCCATGG
>LFTR01000221.1 GCA_001513425.1 Clostridiales bacterium DTU024 | reverse complement strand
ATAGGTCTGGGTGACGCCGGTCTGCGCGCTGAGGGTGACTTCCTGAAAACTCATGACGGCGGATTGGATCATCGGCCTGACCATGAAAAACAGGAAGCCGATCAGGAAGGGCGAGATGAACAGATACCCATTGCGCGCGCGGCGCGACTTGATCGTCGCCCGGCTTTTTCTGATGGCGCTCATCTGGTCACCTCCTTTGGCAGCACGTCATAGCTTCTGGGGGCGAGCAGCTGCCCCCCTGCAACGCGGTCTTCATGGCTGAAATTGACAGCGACGCGGGTGCCGTCCTCATAGGTCGTCAGGCTGACATCGCCGGGCAAGCGCTCAAACCCCACGATGGCCTGATGGAACACTTTGCCCAGCTTTTCTTCATATTCCCTGATGACATCCCTGGCCTGATCCTTCCACAGATCAAAGGAAGCGCCGTAGAACCTTGAATAGTCCGTATCATGGAGCACAAGGGGTTCTTCCCGCATGAACACAAAGTAAAGCCCGGCGCCCCGCTGCGCGCTCAGCAGCAGTTCCTGCTCCCAGTCGCCGGTCAGGTTGAGCGGCCTGCCCGTATACTCCACCAGTCCGTGCAGCGCGATCTGGATAAAAGGCACCCTGTCATCCAGTACAAAGTAGCCAACGCCCTCCAGGTCCATATCGGTCACAAGGTCGGCCGCTTCCAGCGCGTACAGGTTGCCGCCGCGGATCATGCTGCCCAGGCCCTGATCCAGCAGCCTGCGCTGCTCGCCTG
>LFTR01000151.1 GCA_001513425.1 Clostridiales bacterium DTU024 | reverse complement strand
ATATGAAAGACACACGCTTGAGTCTGTAAGCGAAGCGCGATCGCAATCAACTGCCCTTCCCTTTTCCGAGTTCATAAAATCCCTCTTCAAGCGACCTCTTCCCTGATTGCCGACGGTCTCTCCCGGTCGTTTCCCGATCCGGCTCTTGTTCTCTTTGTGTATATTTCACATACTGTCAGTACTTTTTGGCCGGGCCTGTTTTCCCTCAGACCCCAAAATTCGGTCTATCAAGGACGGCGAAGCGGCTTTTTTACGCCCGTCCTCCTTCCCACTTACCGCTTGACAGCTCATAGCTGGTCTCCTGATGCGGCACTTCGGCTTCCGTCACACAGGACAACTGGAGGCTAATGCTTTTTTGTTCATTCGGTCTGATTGCGTTGAGCAACGCAAGCCACAAACGCATTGACAGCCGTATGAGTGCCTGATATACTCTCCGCAGATTTGAGCACGCAGCTGTAGGGAGCATGCGGCTCCAATAATAAAATAGGAGGAACATTATGAAAAAATTGTTATCTGTCCTTCTGGTTGCTCTGCTGGCGTTCGGTATCCTCAGCGCAGGTGCGGAGACGATTCGTCTCCAGCTCAATGATACCAATACCGCGGAACATCCCACCGGCATAGCCGACAAGTATTTCGCGGACTTGGTCAAAGAGCGCACCAATGGCCGTATCGAAATCGAAGTGTTCACCGGTGGTACCTTGTATGGTTCCGAGCCTGAAGCCATTGAAGCCCTGTCCATCGGCGAACTGGCATTTGCACGCGTTGCGTCCGGCCCTGTCGCGGAGTTCGCGCCGGAATTGGGCGCTTTCCAGATGCCCTATATCTTCAAGGGGCAGGAACACATGTGGGCCGTGTTGGACGGCGAAATTGGCCAGGGAATCCTGGACGCCATTCAGGCTTCAGGCTCCGGCATGATCGGCCTGTGTTTCTATGATTCAGGCAGCCGCTCCTTCTACACTAAGGAGCCGGTGACGGTTCCTGATGACTTGGCCGGGAAGAAGATCCGTATGATGGATAATCGCTCCATGGTTCATATGACCGAACTGTTGGGCGCAACGCCCGTCGTCGGTATCGGGCCCAGCGACATCTTTGGCGCCATTACCACCGGCACGATTGATGGTGCTGAAAACAACTACACCACCTATTACACCAAGGGTGATTACAAAGCGGCCAATTACTACGTGGTGGATGGCCATTTGCGCACACCTGAAGTGATGCTGGCTTCAGAAGCCGCGCTCAAGAACGCCGGCCTGAACGATGATGATGTCCAGCTGCTTAAGGAGATCGCCAAGGAGACCACCGCTTATCAGATCGATGTTTGGAACGAGCTCGAAGTCACCTACAAGCAAGCGCTGCTGGATGACGGCGTTGTTGTGACCGAACTGACCCCCGAGCAGATCGCTCTGTATCAGGAAAAAGTCAAACCCATGTGGGAAGATCCTGAGTATGGCGCGAAATACGCGGACATCATTGAGAAAATTGTGGCAGTCGGGGAAGGGCTGTAAAGTACTTTCATCAGGGGAGGGAAACCCCTCTTAGGTTTCCCTCCCTTTTTTCGTTATTGTTAAGTGGAGGAAGCTCGAGATGGCGAAGCTCGCAGATATCATTCGAAAAATCGACAGGGGTATGCACCGAATATTGCTGATCATTGCCCAGCTTTCGCTGATTGGCATGGTCACCATTGTGTGTGTTACGGTGTTTTATCGCTACGTGCTGAATTCCGGTATCATCTGGGCGGAGGAAGTTCCGCGCACTTTGGTAGCGCTGTTTGCCTTCATCGCCTGCGCGATGGGCGTACGGGACGGTTTTCATATTAGTCTGGGGATCATTTATAACCGCTTTCCTGAGGGGGGCAAAGGAAGAATGATTTTTAATTGGGTCACTCACATCAGTACCTTCGTATTCGGTCTGATTCTTTTGATTTACGGCGGCAATTTGGTAACAAAATTAGCCAAATTTACGATGCCCGCTACAAAGTGGCCGCGTTCTGTTCAATACATTTCTCTGCCAATAGCGGGTTTTGCGATCATGGTCGACTCTCTTTTGCATATGTTTCGCGTGATCAGCCCGGATGATCTCATATATTCGGAGAAAGAGAAAGAATATAAAGTACTCCATCTGCACGAGAAAAAAACGCCTTCTGAGGGGAGTGAAAACTAATGGATACCTCCACATGGGCGATTATTGTTTTGTTCGGGGCTTTCTTTGTTCTTATGTTGCTGCGCATCCCCATCGCGATCTGCCTGCTTTTATCCGCGGCAGGAAGCGCGCTGGTCGCCGGGCAGGGGCTGAGCACACTTGTTCAGCAGATGGTGAAAGGCATTGACAGCTTTTCCCTTCTTGCTATCCCATTCTTTATCCTGATGGGCGAGTTCATGAATGTCGGCGGCATTTCCAACAAAATAGTTGACCTGGCGAATCTCGCCGTTGGGCGTTTTCGCGGCGGTCTGGCATACATCAACTGTCTGGACTCCATGTTTTTTGGCGGCCTGTCCGGTTCCTCAGTCGCAGACGTATCGTCTTTGGGGTCCATCGTGATCCCGATGATGAAAGAGCAGGGCTACGATGAGGATTTTGCGGTCGGCCTTACAGTGACCACCTCGTGCCAGGCGGCTCTCATCCCGCCCAGCCACAATATCGTGATTTACGCGTTGGCCGCCAACCTGGGGGGCATGATTCCCAATCTGCTGTATGCGGGACTTCTTCCCGGCCTGCTCTTGGGATTCTCTCTCATGTTCATTAGTTTTCTGTTTGCCAGGAAGTATAAGTTTCCCAGATGCGCACCTATCCCAAAGGGCCAACGGCTGAAAATCATACTGAACGCCATTCTGCCGATGCTGATTTTTGTCATCATTATGGGGGGGATCGCCGCGGGCATCTTTACCGTTACAGAATCAGCGGCTATCGCCTGCCTGTACACCTTCGTGCTGACTTACTTCATTCTGCGTTCCGCCAGCCTCAAAACGCTGCCAATGGTGCTGAAAAACGCGTTGAAAACGTTGGCTATCGTGTTGACACTGATTGCGACAGCCAAGGCTTTCGCGTTCATGATGACTCTTTTGCATGTGCCGGCGATGTTGACAAGTGCCCTGATCAATTTGTCGCAAAACCGCATCGTCATTCTGCTGCTTATCAACGCCATGCTGGTATTACTAGGCTGTTTCATGGATATGGCACCGCTTATTTTGGTCATGACGCCTATCCTCCTGCCGGTCGTGACAAGCCCCGCAATCGGAATGAGTCCCATCCATTTTGGCATAGTGATGATCCTCAACCTCTCGGTGGGTCTGTGTACGCCGCCTGTTGGAAGCGCATTGTATGTCGGATGCGCCATTGGAGGAACGCCCATAGAGCGTACTTCAAAAAACATCCTTCCACTCTACCTCACCATGGTCGTGGTTTTGATGTTTGTCACTTTCATTCCGCAGCTTTCCCTGTGGTTGCCGGGGCTGTTGTTCTGATCCATCGACTTGTCCCTCGCATAATACATCCTGTGCAAAATACTCCGCGGCAGGCGACGCAAACGAAGATCCGCGCGTGCAGCATTTACATTGAGCAACCCTAAAAAACACTATCCAAATGTAAAGGAACCAAAAAAATGAATGATTTTGAACTATATCAACCCACCTATTATGTCTTTGGCAAGGGAAAACAATCCCGCGTCGGCGAATTGGTCAGGCGCTTTGGGGCAACGAAGGTGCTGCTTCACTACGGCGGCGGCTCAGTAGTCCGGTCCGGCCTGCTGGACCAGGTTCGCAATTTTCTCAATGAAGAAACCATCCCTTTTGTCGAATTAGGCGGCGTGGTGCCTAACCCCCGCGGCGGCCTGGTTTATGAAGGCATCCGGCTCTGCCGGGAAAAGGGCATTGATTTTATCCTGAGTATCGGTGGAGGCAGTGCCATTGACTCCGGCAAGGCGATCGCTGTAGGCACCTGTTATGATGGTGACTTCTGGGACTTGTGGAGCGGCAAGGTCATTCCCACGGGCGGGCTGAAGCATGGCTGCATTCTGACACTCCCCGCCACCGGCTCCGAAGGCTCCAATTCCGCGGTGATCATGCTGGAAGAAGGAATGATAAAGCGTGGGCTAAGCTGTGATTTCAATCGTCCCGCCTTCTCGATTCTGAACCCGGAATTGACTTACACCCTCCCGAAATATCAGACGGCATGCGGCATTGTCGACATGATGGCACACGTGCTTGAAAGATACTTTACCAATACCACGGACGTCGATTTGACCGACCGTATGAGCGAAGCGGTACTGCAGGCAATTATCAAGGCCGGCCCGGTTGCGATGGAGGATCCCACCGACTATGAGGCGCGCGCTGCGCTAATGTGGTCGGGTACCGTTGCGCACAACGGCATCCTGGGTGTGGGGCGGCAGGAAGACTGGGCCAGCCACAACATTGAGCACGAGCTGAGCGCATTGTATGACCTGGCGCACGGCGCAGGGTTGGCTGTTGTATTTCCCAATTGGATGCGCTATGTGGTAGACAAACATGTTGCCCGTTTTGCGCAATACGCCGTTCGTGTATGGAACTGCGAAATGGATTTCACTGACCCACGCAATACTGCCTTGGAGGGCATCGATCGTACAAGAAGCTTCTTCAAAAGTCTTGGCATGCCGCTTTCGTTCGAAGACTTTGGCGGGAAGGAAGAAGACATTCCCATGATGACAAGCAAAGCCAGATCTGACGCCGAGGGATTGCTTGGCGCCTTTGAGCGCTTGACCAAAGAGGACATTTCGAACATCTATCATATGTGCTGCGAGTAGTATTCGCGAACTCACCGTGCAAGAGAGAGCTGCCCGCGTTGGGCAGCTCTCTCTTGCTTTCTTGCGGCATCTCCGGGAATACGAACGCATAATCTGGCCGGGATCGGATCCATTTTGCGATAAAGGCTAACATGTCTCCTTTCCGCTTTCCGGTTTCAAGCCCATCCATTGGGCCAGCCTGGCAAAATCATCGCGCACATCCTCAAAACAGAAGATCTGGTGGCAGCCCAGAGCTGTGGCGAGATACTCGTCGACATTGTTAAAACGGACGTACAGCTGGGTGCGGCAGCCCTGCTCTTTTTTGCCGGGCAGGCTCACCGCTTTGTGTGCCGTAAAAGTTCCCCACATCGCCGAAACGCGGCATGCGGTCAATTCTGCGTTTTTTGGCAGATCCACCTCCAGGGAAGCGCCGATCCCGCTTTCATGGTGGCTGCGCAGTACGTAGGGGCAGCTGGTCGCGCCACCGGCCGAAAGGGGCGCGGTACAGTGGGAGAAATTGACCAAGCCATCGGGATGAAGTGCGGGGTTGGCCATCCATAGGCTGGTCTTGGCCAACCGGCGAAGCATCAACATGGTAAGCGCACTGTCCAGATCCCCTTCACAGGCAGCCACCTTGTCCGTATAGGTGTTGATAAAGCTGACGCCCAGGCAGGACGTGGTGCCCAGGGAAAGCAGGTTGAAGCACGCGATCGCCAGGGCGTCTGCCCGGTACTCCTGCATCATTTTCAACAGGGCGGTCGCCATACGGGCAGCGTTTCTGACGTCCTTTTCAGTTGGTTCCGCGATGCTCTCCGCGCCGCCTGCGTACCTGTCATACAGGGCCGCGGCCTCCTTGTTGCTCGTTAGGGCATACAGGTCTTCAACTTCTTTTTGTGATACTTGCTTGATGTGGATATTGAGCCGCTCGTACACTGCATAGTCCCGGCTTACGCTGATGACCCAGGGCTCGGTTTCCCCGATCAGGAGGATCGTCCGGCCTTGCATAGCCTGATATGCTTCCAGGAGCCGTATCTCTTTTAGCAGTTGTGTGCTGTTGAGTGCCAGCAATGGCCTGCCGTGCGTTTTTCGCAGCACGCTCCAACAGTCCATTAGCGTTGGCGCGGCATTATGGGCCATCATAAGGTCCGTACTGTGTTTTGCCGCATTACCGCTGACATAAGCCGCGTAGAGTACGGTGGCGCCAAATCCCTTCGCCGCGCGCAGGATATCCGCTTGCACGGCGCCGCTCATGGGCAGGATGACCAGGGTCTTTTCCCCATCTCCCGCCAAGAGATCAATTCCGGCGCCGTCCACGATCAGATGCATCCCCTCGTCCGGAACCGGCAGATGCTGTGATACTTCACTAAAGACTTTTTCCAGTTCAGCCCTGTCCTTCCAATAGCGTGAAGCGGCAAAACAAGCGAGCGTGTATTTCATAGCTAACCTCCGGATACGTTTTTACCATCGGGAGAACAGGCAAAATTCTTCGTTGCAGCTTTTCAGCGCAGTGCACCGCTTTCTTCCCGGGACCAGTGTTCCGCCACGGTGTTGGGCGCATAAACAAACATCAGATGCAATTCTCCCTTTCCCGTATTGCGAAGGGCGTGGGGCTTGCCGCTTGCGATGTACACCATGTCATAAGGGCCTACCGCCTGCTCTTCCTTTTCGACCGTAATGATGCCCTGCCCCTGCAGAATGGTATAGGACTCAGCTGCGGCATGCGCATGCTCCGGAATGCTGCCGTCCGGATCAACGACCACATAGCCTTGGCAGAACAAATCACCCGGCAGCGCCCCATTGGCGCCTAACATGACTCTCGTGCGTCTGCCCGCGGGAAAATACATGCCGTCGATATCAAAAATATTGATTTTGTCCATGATGATCCACCGTTCCTTTTGATGCAGTTTCACATCCCGTACCACAGGATGCATTGTGAAAAGATTATTGCATGGAACATGTGAAACTGCAAGTATTGCTTCATTCCAATTTGCCATAAGTGAATAGACTGAAGACAACTGATCAATCCCATTCTGCGTCGTGCCTTTTTGTGTTGCTGTCGCGGCGGCATCATTTGCTGTTTACGTGAAGACTGCTGAGCTTTGCAGAAGCCTAATGTCACCCTTGCTTTTGTTTACATTCTTCCTTGTGAATTATGGGGTCGTCTTGGTGGTATACTCTATTAACCCAGAGCATCCTGATGAACATAAATACGAGAGATTGCTGAAAAGCGCAATGGACAGGAGGAAGCAACATGGCACACGCATATAATTCGGACGCCGTCATCAAGGAGATGATCTCCCTGGAGGCGCCCAAAGCATCCGTTTACATCCCCACACATCGCGCACAACCCGACAATCGGCAGGATCCCATCGTTTTCAAAAACCAACTGAAATTGCTGGAAGAAAAGATGGCGAGATTATCCCCGCGCCGCGAATGGGTCGGGATGTTTGAGAAAATGATGGCGCTGGTGGATGACGTTGCTCTCTGGACAGACCCCGCGGAGGGCCTCGCCGTGCTGGCCGCGGGCGACAGGGTGGAGACATTTCCGCTGAAATACCCGGAAGGCCCCGTGTTTTATCTGGGAGACAGTTTCCACCTGCTGCCGCTGTATCCGCTGGGCGGCACCGTCTCCGACGCCTATCTGGCCGATATCGGACGCGACCGCTTCATGATGTACCGTGTCAGAGGCGAAAAGACCGAGCAGATGTCGCTGCCGGACGTCAAGGACAATTTCGCCGAACTCTTTAACGATATTGATGAGGATGCCAACCCCCGGGAAGGCAGCCGAGGCGGTCCCGGAGGCGCTTTCCACGGCCTGGGAGCGGTGAAGCAGGAAGATGACAAGAACCGTCAAAAATACTTCCGTTACCTGGATGACGCGTTTGGCGCCCTTCACAAAAAAGATGGCCTGCCCGTCATTCTGGCAGGGACGGTGGATAGCCTCAGGGAGTTCCGCGCAACGGCCAAAGGCGCTTTTTATCTGGATGAGGAAATCGAAAAGCCGCTGAACGCAATGAAACCCAACGACATCAGGGAAAAGGCCAGACAGATCCTGCAGCCGCTGTTTGAAAAGCGCGTCAGTGAATTGCGCACCTATATTGCCAACAAACGCAACGAAAACAAAGAAGCCCGGGACCCCATGGACATTGCATCGTTTGCGGAGGAAGGCCGGATCGAAGCGCTCTTCCTGACGGGGCGCCTGCGTGAGAATGAACAGGCGCGCTTGGATAAGGCGGTGGAACAAGTGCTGATGAATGGCGGCAAGGTGTACGCCGACAGGGACAACGCGCTGGAAGTGCCCGGCGGCCGCCTGGCGCTTTTGAGGTACTGAGCATCGTGCAGTGACTCTGCGTTAGGGCGGCGGGAGCTGTGTCTTAACGCATTGTGCGTTTAGGAGCCTTATGGGCTTGGATTTTGGAAAAACAAGGGACGTACCATGTGCAAACAGGCCCGCCCCCTATTTGTGCCTGTGCTGCTTCTTGCCTTGCGCGGGGAAGGCAGTTGTGCTATAAATCGAACATAAAAAGACTCTTATCGTGGAGGCATACATGAAAACAGCAACATGGGTCAAAGGCGGCATGCTGGCGCTTGCGTTGGTCTTGGGATGCTTTTTTGGGTATCGGCAACTGCTTCCGTCCAAGGCGCAGGTTTCCCTTAAGGAAGAGACTATTACCCTTTCCCAGGCGCAGGAGGGCCCTGACCTGCAGCTGATGCTCAGCCACATCAAAGCGATGGCCTCTCAGGTGCACAGCGTGGATTCCGACGGCATCCGCATTACCCGCTCTTATCTTCTGGAGGTGCTGGCCGGGATGGGATATGCACCGCAAAAGGACGAGTACTTTTTGAGCCTTGACGAAGTGCTGGCCCTGCAAAAGGAACGCGCGGATTACCGCAAGGTCGAATTTGAGGGCTCCGAGGAAAGCGTGCGCGATTACTCGGGCATTGGCGATAAGCCGACCATGGACCTGACGAACATCTTTGTCCACGCGGATGCCCCCGATACGGACGAGACCATTCTTTTTGTCGCGCATACCGACAGCGTCAAAATGGGGCCGGGCGCTTTTGACGATACGGTCTCAGTCGCGGCTCTCCTGGAAGCGATGCGTGGGCTGGATCAAAATGCGCTCAAGAGAGACCTCGTCTTTCTTTTTACCGACGGGGAAGAGCAGGGCCTGCTGGGGGCGGCCTTGTTTGTGCGGGACCATCCCGAGTTTAAGGGGATCACGCGCCTGGTCATCAATCTGGAAGCCAGGGGCAATCAAGGCGCCCTTTTAATGTTTGAAACAAGCGACGACAACCTGGGCATCGTCAGGGAGTATCAAAAAGCCCTCAGCATGCCGTATTCCTTCTCCATCGCCACCGCGGTGTACCGGTCCATGAAGAACGATACGGACCTGACCCGCTTTTTTATGGAAGGGTATCCGGGCATGAATCTGGCAGTGATCCAAGGCGCCGAAGTCTATCACACTGTGGACGACAACGTCACCACCTACAGCCGCGACAGCGCGCAGCATTACCTTCACACAGTCACGGAGCTGGTTTCGCATTTCGCGCTGTCGGAGGAACTGGGGCTTGAAGCCGGGGAGGACTCCGTCCATTTTCCGCTGCTGCGGGGCAATATGGTCGTTTTCTCCCAGACGACGGCAAATATCATATCCTATGCCGCTTTGGTGTTGATGCTGGCCTTGCTCCTTGTTCTTCTCTTCTTTAGAAAAGCAAAGCCCGGCACGATGCTGCTTTCCGCCGTCATCCAGCTGGTATGGACAGGCGCCGCGGCGGGGGGCGCCTATCTCGTGGTAAGCAACGTTCTTAAGGCCAACAATCTTTCGGGGTACAGGGAGATCCTCAAGTTTGCCGGCGCGCAGCCCGTTTTCTACGCAATGCTCGCGGTGTCCGCGCTGGGATCGCTGATCGTTTTCCTGATCCTTTCAAGACTGTTCAGGTCGCCGTTCTCAGTGGCGCTAGGGGTTTTGATCATTCCCGCGGTACTGGCGGTGGTGACCACCTTCGTATTCCCTTCCGTCAACTATCTGTTTGCCCTTCCTGTGCTGGCAGGCCTGGCAGTGGTCTTCCTGAGCCTGGTCTTGCGGCCCGGCGCGGCGCTGTTTGGCGCGCTGGGAAGCGTGCTGATCCTCCTTTTGTTCTTGCCCATCGTGATGCTGATGTATGTTGCGCTAAGCTTTGAATCCGCGCACATGGCCATCGCGCTCGCCCAGTTCCCGCTCACCATGATTTGGGGGTTCTTTGGTCTCTCCGGGAGAAAGAAAACAGCGTAGAAAAGGAATATTGCAGGGAGCGGCCCGCCGGGCTGCTCCCCGCATTTTGTGTGTTAATGAACGACCGTCAAGCGGTGCACTCTTTTGGAAACACGGTCACATCCAAATAGTACCCGATCACTGCCCGCGCGGGCTCGTTCAAAGACGGGCGAAGCCGATTCCCGGCAAGGGATGGCACGCCCGCCTTCAGCGGTACTCCTTCGTCCAGCCGTAAAGGTCCGCATCGGTCGCGCTTTGGGCGTAGCGATACAGCTGCTCTGCCAGGCTGTCCCCTTGCGCCGTGTTGGCCACCAGGGTTGCAGCAGAGATCCCGATCAGGGTGTGGTTGTCCTGATGAGCGGACTCCGCTACACTCACGTTGAAGTGCCTGCGCATCCCTTCAGTGAGGGACTTCACCACAGAGCGCTTGTCCTTAAGGCTTTCGCACCAGGGCGCGCGCAGGGAGAGGGCGACATAAAGGATCAGCATACCTTTTCACCTGCTTAAGGAAAAATGGTTTGGGGGAGAAAATCCTGCGGTACGAACTGTCCGCGGGCATGCTTTGTATGCAGGCAGTATAGCACAAAACCGGTAACGCACGGTACGGTGTATTGCGGGGACATTGCCGTGGTACCACGGCGGGTGTATCATGGAAACAGCAAAAACGTTCGTTCGCTCGTGCACATAAGAAGGGAAAGGATACCATAAGGAGGACGCCCCATGAAGCTGAAAGAGTGGCAAAAGAACATCTTGTTAGCCGCGATCGTCATCGTCGTCGGGTTTGCGCTGTTTTTGATGGCTTTCCTGCTGCTCGCTCTGATCACAAGAGTCGCTTTGGTTCTGTTTACCGGGGAAGGCGAAAGCAAAGCGCACGGCCTATCGAGAGCAGCGCTGCTCGTCCTGACGGTGCTGCATCTTCCCTTCGTATTTCGTTCCAAACTGCCTGATTCCCTTAAGGCTGCCTACTTGACCCTGCCGCTGATGGTGGCGCTGGTGATGCTTGGTATTGCCTTGTACGGGAGGCCTTTGTGGATGGTGTTGGTGAGCGGCTGCGCTGTGATCGCGGCTGCGCTTGCTTATCTTGTTGCGCGCAAAAAGCCCTGGCTGTATTATTCCGCTGTTGGTTACGTTGCGGCACTCGCCCTGTATGTCCGGCTGACCGGAATGCAGATATAGGGAACGCCCCGCGGCGGTTACTGCGCCGCGGGAGGATCGAGGGCACGGCGGCCGAGCACTTTTTTGCGGTGTTTTTGTGCCCTTAAGTAAAACGGGGACGCAGCTTTTTAGTGTTGCGCCCCCGTTTTGGTGGTAGAGGATCACATATTCCTCAGATACGGCGAATTTGGGATGACCCATCATCTCCCTTTCGTGTTTCGTTTTTGCGGTGTTTCAAGGCACCTGCTTATCGATTTTCCATTGACTTGGCAGCTGTACCAGCGGTCCCGTTTTCTTGACTAAGGTGATTTTGTTGTCTCCGTCCGGATCCAGTATCAGGCGAGCATTAGTTGTCCTGTAAGGATGCTTGATGATCTTCCCGTTCAAGAGGACAGCCAACTCCTCGTTGCCGGTGAAATAGCTCCCGTTGTCTTTCAGGTCCTCATACGGTGTGACCCGGGTGATGCGCCCGTCCCCGTGGAAGGTCCACTCGACGTAGACGCCGCTTATTTCGCCGCCAAAGGTCCCGATCAATGCGGGATCCATGCCAGGCGCTGCCATTTCTACTTCGGCGTTCAGGCGGACGTAGGGCAAGCTGACCCTGCGCAGGTCAGTCTTCCACCCGTAGTCCTCCAAGTGCAGGATATCGCCCCCAACGGCGGATACATCCGCAGGTTCCAGGGTTTTTAAGGTTCCTGTACGATTCTCGGACGGCCTGTCAAAAACCGTCATGTCATACCGTCCGTTGGGATAGAACGTGAACATTCCCCACATAGCCATATGTTTGCCGACCCAGGATCCGGTGTATTCCGGCGGGTATCCGCCGGTTTGTGCGTACTCTTCCTGGTAAGAAGCTTTAGCAAGCTCAAAAGTATCGATCTTCCACTGATTTGGCAGCTGCACCAGCGGTCCTGTCCTCTTGGTCAAGGTGATTCGTTCAGTTCCATCCGCCTTAAGTATCAGGCGGGCACCTGTTGCCGTGTAAGCATGTTTGTTGATCTTCCCATCAAGGAGAATAGCCAGTTCCCCGCTGCCGGACACATAAGTCCCGTTTTCGCTTAGTTCCTCATACGGCGTGACCTGCGCGAAACGTCCGTCCGCGTGGAAGGTCCACTCGACGTACACGCCGCTTAGCTCACCGCCGAAAGTTCCGATCAGCGCGGGGTCCATCCCAGGCTCCGCCGTTTCCTCCCCCGCGTTCAGACGGACATAGGGCATGCTGATCCTGCGCAGATCACTCTTGGTTCCATAGTCTTCTATGTGAAGGATATCACCCTCAACAGACGCCACATCCGCAGGTTCCAAGGTTTTTGAAGTTCCCGTGCGGTTCTCGGAGGGTCTGTCAAAAACCGTCAGATCATATCGTCCATTGGGATAGAAAGTGAACATTCCCCACATCGTCCCGTTTTTGCCCACCCATGAGCCGATGTTGTCCGGCGGCCATCCGCCGGTTTGTGCGAATTCTTCTTCATAAGCGCTTTGGGCAAGCGCCGGAGTGCCGGACAGCGAGACGAGCAGGCATACCGCCGTCATCAGTGCGGGCAGTCTGTAAAACCTTTTCATATTTTCTCCT